>CBFDTP010000021.1:0-20861 GCA_965612975.1 uncultured Dehalococcoidia bacterium
CCCCTGAGCAGCGGGAAAGCGGAAAACCCATCCTCAACAAGGTCCACTTCCAGGGCATGGACCGCGGCAAGATCGTGCGCCTGGCCAACGAGGTGTACGAGAAACTGCGGCAGTACAAGATCGTCCAATACAACGAGGGGCTCTACGCGGCGATGAAGGCCCACCTCGATCGCTCCATTGGGGAGCTGGGCTCCCCCCAAGAAAACGTCTACTGGGTGCTCTCGGGCTACGCCTATGCGACCCAGCAGGCGATCCGGGCCGCCCGGAGCAGCGTTCCGTCCCCACCCAAGCTCAAGATCAGATTGCTCCCGGCAAAACCCTCCCGAGCCTTGTCCTCCTCTCCGGCGGAGCAGAGACCGACCGCAAGACCTCTTTTTTCCAGAAGCTGCCTTAATTTTTGAGCTAGCTCAAGGGCCTGGGGGATTCGTGAGTTGAACAGGATGCCTACCTTCCGCACTGCGATTTCTAGCATAAACCCTGGGCTTCCTCAAGTCAAGGAAGGCAACGTGGAAGCGCTTCTTAGCGCAGCAAGCCTTTATCTTCCGCTTCTGAAATTGTATAATTTAGCCTGTGCAATAGGGGGTTAAGGAGGTGAGAATGGAGAAGCTGATCCGGAGGCACCTGCTCCGCATTCAGCCTTACAAACCCATTGTGCCTCTGGAAGTCCTGGCGGAGCAGGTGGGAGTTCCAGTAGAAAAGCTTATAAAGCTGGACGGGAATGAGAACCCCTATGGTTGTCCACCACAGGTAAAGCAGGCCCTGGCAGAATACAATTTCTACCACATCTATCCCGATCCCTTTCATCAGGAACTGCGTCGCAAGCTCAGTGAGTACACCGGGATCCCCGCCGAGCACATCGCCCTGGGCAACGGCAGCGATGAGCTGATAATGTTTCTCCTTTTCCTCTTCCTCAACCCAGGAGATGCGGTGGTTAACTGTCCACCCAGCTTCATCGTGTACGACACCTTCACCCGGATCTGCGGGGGGAGGGTAATTGAAGTGCCTCGGAATTCCAACTATGAAGTGGACGTGGAGGCGGTCAAATCAGCCATCGATGAGCGCACCAAGATCATCTTCCTGGCCTGGCCAAACAATCCCACGGGCAATGCCTCCCCCTCGGTTGAGGATATCCTTGAGCTAACGGAGTGTGGCCCTCTGGTAGTGGTGGATGAGGCCTACTATGAGTTCAGCGGGCTGACGGTTGCCCCCCATGTTCTCCAGCGCCCGAACCTCTGTGTCCTGCGAACCTTCAGCAAGTGGGCCGGGCTGGCGGGGTTAAGGGTGGGCTACGGCATCTTCCACGAGCGGCTGGCCCAGATCATCTATCAAACAAAGGTGCCCTACAATGTGAACGTGGCGGCCCAGGTGGCGGCCAAGGCAGTGCTGGAGAACCTGCCCCCCGTTCAGGAGAGGGTCAAACTGATCCTTCAGGAGCGAGACAGGCTCGAGCAGGCCCTGAAGCAACAGGGAATCCTTGATCCCTTCCCCTCTCAGGCCAATTTCCTCTTCTGTCGGGTTCTCAAGGGGGAAGCGGTGAGGATACGCGATGAGCTCGCCAAGAAGGGGATCTTCATCCGTCATTTTGATGCCCCCGGGCTTCAGGACAAGCTCCGCGTCACGGTGGGCAGGCCGGAGCATACCGAGGCTCTGCTCCAGGCCCTGGATGAAGTGACTTAAAAGCTATGAAAACCCTGGTACAGTGCGATTTTGACGGCACGATCACCGAGGAGGACACCAGCTTTTTCCTCCTAGATCTCTTCGCCCAGGGGGACTGGCGGAGGTGGCTGCAACAATATCGAGAGCACCGGATACCCGTGGGGGAGTTCAACATCAGGGCCTTCTCCCTCATCAAGGAGGATGAAAAGACCTTACTTCGGGCCATAAAGGACAAGATCGCCATCCGACCCGGTTTTCACGAGCTGGTGGATTACTGCTCCGGAAGGGGTTTCAGGTTTGTCATCGTGAGCAACGGGCTGGATTTTTACATAAAGGCCATCCTCAAGGGGCTCGGCCTGGAGAGGGTGGAATTCCATGCTGCCCGGGCTTACTTCGATCCCCAGGGGCTCAAGGTGCAGTATATCGGGCCGGATGGCCGGGAGCTTCGCGACAATTTCAAAGAGGCTTACCTCAAACTGTTCCTAAATCAGGGTTACCGGGTGGTATACGTGGGGAATGGGGATTCCGACATCTCCCCGGCGAAGCTGGCTCATCACGTCCTGGCCCGAGGCGAGCTCCTGGATTACTTCCAGGAAAACAACCTGCCCTGCCAGCCCTTTGAAGACCTCACCGATGTGGTGCGAGCTCTGATGCTGCTCTAATTTCGCCAAAATGCCGGGTGTCATCTGGCTCTTTTTGTGGTATAATAAGCTAGCCTTTAAATCAGCCCGGCGAGGCTGATAAGGAGTTTGACGACGAAAACCGAATCGAGTTCGAGCAAAACACTGGCCTTACCAGGCAAGCAGAAACCTCCCCTCAGAAAAAGGGGAGGTTTTTTTGTCCCCGAGAGGCAGATCCTGTCCGAAGTTGATATCTTCCGCATCCTCAAGCGCTTGGCCCATGAGGTGGTGGAGAAAAACCGGGGAACGAAGGATTTGGTCCTTGTTGGACTGCGCACCCGAGGGGCTCCTTTGGCACAGCGCCTGGCCACCCTGATCGAGTCCTTCACCCACCAGACGGTTCCCGTAGGCATTCTTGACATAACCCTTTACCGGGACGATCTTAACCTCTCCAGGGCGCAAAGGGTTCCGCGAGGCACCCAAATACCGGTGGAGGTGACGGACAGGGTGGTGGTGCTGGTGGATGACGTGCTCTTCACCGGGAGGAGTGCCCGGGCAGCCATGGATGCCCTGGTTGACTGGGGGCGCCCCCGCAAGGTTCAGCTGGCGGTCCTGGTCGATCGCGGCCACCGCGAAATGCCCATCAAGGCCGATTATGTGGGCAAGAACATTCCCTCGTCTAATGAGGAACGAGTTCAGGTAAGGGTAAAGGAGATCGACGGCGTGGATGAGGTGGTCCTGCTCCGGAGACCATCATGAGACTGCTGATCAAGAACGGCAGAGTGATCGATCCCCAGAGTGGCATAGACGACGTTCTGGACATCCTGGTGGAGGAGGGTCGGGTAAGGGGAATGGCCCCCGGGATCGCGGCCGAGGATGCCCTCATCATCCCCGCCTCGGGGAAACTGGTTACCCCGGGACTCATCGACCTGCATGTGCACTTCCGCCAGCCGGGGAAGCAGGAATACAAGGAGACCATCCGCACCGGCTCCCGAGCTGCCGCCCGGGGAGGGTTCACCACGGTCGTCTGTATGCCGAACACCGTTCCCCCGATTGATTCCGGAAGGAGGGTTAAACGGGTGCTGGAGCTCGCCAGGGCTGACAGCCTGGTCAACGTCTATACCATGGCGGCCATCTCCCGAGGCCTTCGGGGGAGGGAACTGGTGAACGTGAGGGAGGTGGTGGAGGCAGGGGCAGTGGGCCTGACCGATGACGGTTTCCCGGTGGTCGATATTAATCTGATGAGCCGAGCCGCCCGGGAGGCAAGGAAATATAACCTTCCACTCTGCCCTCACTGCGAGGAATCCCGCCTTCGAGGAAGACGAGAGGCGCTGACCCGGGCCCGCCTCGCCTCCGAGGCCCGGTATATCGAGAGGGACCTTCATCTGATGAGGGAGAGCGGTTGCCGTTTCCACTTTCTGCATGTTAGCCTGGCCCGGTCGGTGAAGCTCATCGCGGCGGCCAAGGAAAAGGGGCTCCCGGTCACCGCCGAGGCCACCCCACACCACCTCACCCTGACCCGCGAGGAGGCTCGCCAGATCGGTCCCGACGCCAAGGTAAATCCCCCGCTGAGGACCGGCCGCGATGTCGCGGCCCTGAGGGAGGCCCTGAGTCAGGGGGTCATAGATGTCATCGCCAGCGACCACGCCCCCCATGCCCCTTATGAGAAAGCCGGGCCAAATCCGCCCTCCGGGGTCATCGGTCTGGAAACCACCCTGGGAGTGGTGCTCACCGAGCTGGTCTGGCCCGGGGTGCTTTCACTTCGCTCCGCCATCGAAAAGCTGACCATAAATCCGGCTCGGGTTCTGGGACTGGAGAGGGGAAGGCTTCAGATCGGCCTGCCGGCCGATATAACCATCATTGACCCGGAAAGGGAGTGGGTGGTTGACCCGGAGGAGTTCGAGTCCAAAGGGCGCAACTGCCCCTTTGCCGGCTGGAGGCTTAAGGGTAAGGCAGTCATGACCATCGTCGAAGGGAGGGTGGTGATGGCCGAAGGGCGAATTGTCGAAGAGGAGGCCCCGCAGATGCTGAGACAATTAAGGCTGCCCCTAGACAAATGATGATGAGGGAAAAGGGATATCTGGTTCTCGAGGACGGCTCGACCTACGAGGGTTACCTCTTTGGAGCAAGGGGGGAGACCTTCGGAGAGGTGGTGTTCAGCACCGCCATGACCGGCTACCAAGAAATGCTCACCGACCCTTCCTACGCCGGTCAGATCCTTATCTTAACCTATCCCCTCATCGGCAACTACGGGATCAACGAGCAGGACTTCGAGTCCCGGAAGATCCAGGTGGCGGGGTTTGTGGTGCGGGAGGAATGTCCCACCCCCAGCCATCATCTCTCCACTCGAACCCTGGACGAGTTTTTAAGCTCTCAGGGAGTCACCGGAATCGCCCAGGTGGATACACGAGCGGTAGTGCGCCGACTGCGCAACTTCGGCGTGATGATGGGGATGATCACCCGACAGCCGGAGGAGGCCCTGGAGAGGCTGGAAATCCTCCCCCGTTACGACCTCACCAACTTCGTGCAGCAGGTGACCACTCCGAAAGCCTACGAATGGGAGCCGGAGGGTGGGGAACTCAGGACTCCGGACTCAGGACCTCGGACTCACAAAATCGTGGTGCTTGACTGTGGGCTGAAGTATAACATCCTGCGCAGCTTAAAAAGGCTGGGCTGTCAGGTGCTGGCCGTCCCCTGCGCCACCCCGGCTGATTTTATCTTGAGAGAGCTTCAGCCGGATGGGGTGGTGCTCTCCCCCGGGCCCGGCGACCCGGCACTCTTACACTACCTCCTGCCGACCGTACGCCAGCTCGTGGAGAGTAAGCCCACCCTGGGCATCTGCCTGGGGCACCAGCTCATCGCCCGAGCCTTCGGAGCCCGGACCTTTAAACTAAAGTTTGGGCACCACGGTGCCAATCATCCAGTGCGGGACCTCCGGACCGGTCGGGTATACATAACCGCCCAGAACCACGGCTACGCCGTCGACCCGGAGACCCTGCCGTCGGAGCTCGAGGTGAGTCATATCAACCTCAACGACGGCACGGTCGAGGGCCTGCGCCATAAGGAACTCCCGACCTTCTCCATTCAGTACCACTCCGAGGCCTCCCCTGGCCCGCTAGATAATATGTACATCTTCGAGGAATTCCTGCGGATGGTGAAGGAGGTAAGATGGCAAAGCTAGTGGTTATCAAAGAAGGTAAGAGCAGGATCATGGATCAAGCTTCCTTGCTTCAAGAAAGCGAACTTCAAGACCTCCTGGAGAAATACCCCTCCATCATTCCGATGGAAGAAATAGGGGAGGAAAGCCAGCTCACCCTTATAGGAAGGGAAGTAAACCTTCCCTCGGGCTCCGCCGTTGACCTTCTCTACGTCGACAACGACGGCGTCCTTACGCTGGTGGAGACAAAGCTGGCTAAGAATCCAGAGGCCAGACGCACGGTTGTGGGGCAAATCATTGAATATGCCTCGTACGTCTCCAGATGGACGGTGGATGATGTTTACCAAGTGGCGGGGGGCTACTCTGCAAGCCTCCCGGCGGATGAGGATTTCCAAGCCAAGCTAGCGGAGAACCTGCGTAAGGGAAAGATGCGCTTAATCATAGCCGTGGATGAGGCTGTCGAGCCGCTTAAATCGACAGTCACTTTCTTAAACGAGAACAGCAACTTTGACATATTCCTCCTGGTGGTGCGAACTTTTAGGGATGCCGAGCAAAGGATCGTGGCCCCCACCCTCTTCGGCTATCCTCGGCCATACGACAAGAAGGGAACCACCTGGAATCTTCGTTCCTTTCTTACACAGATGGAAAAACACCGCGGCGAAGAGGTGAAGGACACAGCGTACAAACTTTATCAATTTCTTAAATCCTTTGGCAAGATAAAATGGGGAACCGGCCCAGTTATAGGCTCTTTTACCTTTCAAATGCAGGATTATCCCGTACTTTCAGTTCAAACCGATGGCTTCGTATACGTCCGATTTGATCAACTAAAAGACCGGGTAAGTAGGGAGAGCCTCGACAAATTCAGGAAAAGGTTGAATGAGATCGAGGGAGTGAATATCGGGAAGGAGGTTTTGACCGCAAACAAGTACCCCTCGATAAAGCTGGAGTTGCTTAAGGAAGAAGGCCAGTTCGAGAAGCTGTGCCAGGCAGTTTCCCAATTGTGTCAAAATATCCAAGCAGCTCAGCCTCAAGGTTATGAGTAAGGTATACGACGAGTCCATCCGGATGCTGAAGGAGATACTAGGGCAGGTTTTTAAGCCCGGGGAAGTGAAGGTGGTGCTATTTGGCTCAAGGGCCAGGGGAGATCACCTCCAAACCTCAGATATAGATCTGGGAATTCTGCCTCAGGGCCAGCCTCCGAGCTATCAGAGGAAACTCGCCCTTCTCCGAGAGAGGCTGGAAAATTCTAACATTCCCTACAAGGTGGATATAGTTGACCTCTCTCAGGTAGATGATGAATTTGCCCAGCAAGCGCTAAGCAAGGGGGTGATGATTTGGAAAGGTTGAAGAGAAGAGCAAGGGAGACCGAACAAGCTCTGCAAACATTGACCCAAATCCTCAAGGAGCCCTACTCGACAATAGTGAGGGATGCCACTATCCAAAGGTTTGAATATACGTTCGAATCTTTCTGGAAGTTCCTTCGCGAATATCTCAGGGAGCATGAAGGCCTTATCTGCAACTCTCCCAAATCTTGCTTCCGAGAAGCTCTGAGTGTCGGCCTTCTCGCTGAGGAGCAGGCCATGGCATGCCTTCAAATGTCAGATGACCGAAACCTAACCTCACATACTTACATAGAATCGCTGGCGGAACAAATATTCCATCGAATCCGTGACCACCATAAGCTCATGCTAGAGGTGTTCGACTTCATTAAACGAAAAATAGAAGGATAAAGGGTTAAAAGCCTTGGCCGAGAAAAAGGTGCTGATGTTTGCCGGGAAGGGAGGGGTGGGAAAGACCACCTGTGCCGGGGCCACTGCCCTGCACTATGCCCGGCGGGGAGAGAAGACGCTCCTCATCTCCACCGACCCCACCCCCTCGCTCTCCCATCTTTTCGAGGTTGAGCGAGCCAGGGGGCCGACGAAGGTCGCCGAGAACCTCTACCTTGCCGAGCTGGGCCCAACCGAAATCCGGCAGATGTGGGAACGCAAATTCGGACCCGAGGTTTATGAGGTCTTCTCCAGCTTCGTGGACATCGGCTACGAGGAGTTCACCGACTTCGTTACCTCCATCCTGCCCGGACTGGGGGAGGAGTTCATGGTGGATTATATCCGGGAACTGAGCCACTCGGCCGATTATGAGCGTCTCATCTGGGACACCGCTCCCCTGGGACAGACCCTGGGCCTGCTCCGGATGCCAGCCCTTCTGCGCCAGCACCTGCGGGCTGCTCCCCGGATTTACTCCCGGCTCAAGTTCGGCGAAAGGAGCCGGCGTCCGTTGCTGGAGATACTGAAAAGCTGGGAAGAGCTCTCCACCCTAGATATCGAATTCCTTCGCCATGAGGTGGCTTTCTGGCTGGTCACCATCCCCGAGGGCCTCGCCGTTCAGCAGCTTCAAGAGATCTTTTCCGAGTTTGAAAAGTTTGGCTTCAGATTTGCCCGGCTCATCATCAACAACGTCATTCAAAAACCCGACTCGGGGTTCCTGCTCCAGAAGGCAGAGGAGCAGAGGAATTATCTCGAGGCTCTGCGCCAAAACCACCATGGTCTGGAGCCAATCGAAGTGCCCCTCTTCCCTCATGAGATAAAAGGGACGGGGCGACTGGAGGAGGTGAGGCGGGCTCTTTTCCCCGACCATGGATAAGATAAGGAAGGTTCTGGTCATCGGCTCCGGTCCGATCGTCATCGGTCAGGCGGCGGAGTTTGACTACTCCGGCACCCAGGCCTGCCGGGCCTTAAGGGAGGAGGGAGTGACCACTGTGCTGGTGAACTCCAACCCGGCCACCATTATGACCGATGAGGGGATCGCCGACATCGTTTACATTGAACCGCTGACCTGTGAGGCAGTGGCCCGGGTGATCGAGCGCGAGCAGCCGGATGGCTTGCTGCCCACCCTCGGTGGGCAGACGGCGTTAAATCTGGCCGTGGAGCTGGCCGACGCCGGGGTGCTGGACAAATACGGGGTGAGGTCTTTGGGCACGCCCATCGAGACCATCCGCAGGGCGGAGGACCGGGAGCTCTTCAAGCGCATGCTGATGGAGATCGGCGAGCCAGTGCCGGAAAGCCAAACCGTAACCAGCCTGGAGGAGGCCCAGGAGGTGACCCAGCGGCTCGGCTTGCCGCTGGTCGTCCGCCCAGCCTACACCTTGGGAGGAACCGGGGGCGGGGTGGCCAAGACAATGGAGCAACTGGAGCAAATCGTCTCCATCGGCCTTGCGGTGAGTCCCATCCATCAGGTCCTCCTGGAGAAGAGCCTTTTAGGCTGGAAGGAGATCGAATATGAGGTCATGCGCGATGGGGCGGATAACTGCATCACCATCTGCAACATGGAGAACCTCGATCCGATGGGGGTCCACACGGGCGAGAGCATCGTGGTAGCCCCCTCACAGACCCTGACCGATAAGGAGTACCAGATGCTTCGCTCGGCGAGCCTCCGAATCATCCGGGCGCTCGGAGTGGAGGGGGGCTGCAACATTCAGTTCGCCCTGCCTCCCCACCCGGCTGTCGGGGAGAGAAAGCCGGGGGATGCCCCCTATTACGTCATCGAGGTCAACCCCCGGGTGAGCCGCAGCTCCGCCCTCGCCAGCAAGGCCACCGGATATCCCATCGCCCGTGTGGCGGCTAAGATCGCCATTGGCAAGCGGCTCGACGAGATCCCCAACCGGGTTACCGGCAAGACCCTGGCGGCCTTCGAACCGGCTCTGGACTACGTGGTGGTCAAGATCCCTCGCTGGCCGTTCGACAAATTCGCCTTGGGCGACCGGGAAATCGGCACCCAAATGAAGTCCACCGGGGAGGCCATGGCCATTGACCGCACCTTCGAGGCGGCGCTCCAGAAGGCCGTCCGCTCCCTGGAGATGGGTGGCCGAACCCTTCTCTGGGAGGACCTGAGTTGGAGGAGCCAGGGGGACCTCCCCCTCTGGCCCAATGACCTGCGGCTCTGGGCCATCATGGCGGCCCTGAGGCGGGGGATGAAGGTGGAAGAGATCTCCCGACGAACCGGCATTGACCCCTGGTTCATCACTAAACTGAAAAACATAGTTCAGATGGAAAGACGACTTCTTGCCGAGAGCCTCACGCCGGAGCTCCTTCTGGAGGCCAAGCAGCTGGGCTTCTCCGACAAGCAGATCGCCACCTTGGCCGACCGACTTCCGGAGCAGGTAAGACAATTGCGGCAAAGCTGGGGAATAAAGCCCGTTTATAAGATGGTGGACACTTGTGCCGCCGAGTTCGAGGCCGAGACCCCCTATTTCTATAGCACCTACGAGAGGGAGAACGAGGCTCAGCCACTTCCCGGCCGGAAGGCCGTGGTCATCGGCTCGGGCCCCATTCGCATCGGACAGGGGATCGAGTTCGATTACTGCTGCGTTCATTCCTCCTGGGCCCTCCAGGAGGCCGGGGTAAAGAGCATCATGGTGAACTCCAACCCAGAGACGGTCTCCACCGATTTTGATATAAGTTCCCGCCTTTATTTCGAGCCACTGGATGAGGAAAGCTTGCGCGATATCCTGGAGAACGAGGGAAACCCGCCCTCAATAGTTCAGTTCGGGGGACAGACGGCCATCAACCTGGCCGGGCCCCTCGAGCGGAGCGGTCAGCCAATCCTCGGTTCAGGCTCGGAGACCATTGACCTGGCAGAGGATCGGGGGCGCTTTGACGATTTCATTGCCCGGCTGGGCATCCCTCGACCACCGGGGGCTGCCGTGAGAACGGTGGAGGAGGCTCGGGAGGTGGCCCGCTTCCTCGGCTACCCGGTGCTGGTCCGCCCCAGCTACGTGCTGGGCGGTATGGCCATGGAGATCGTGCATAACGAGGAGGAACTCACCCGCTTTGTGGAGCTCGCCGCCAGCCTGGAGAGCAAGAAGGTGATCCTCGTTGATAAGTACCTTGAAGGGAAGGAAGTCGAGGTGGACGCCGTGGCCGACGGTGAGGAGGTGCTCATCCCGGGCATCATGGAACACATTGAGCGAGCGGGAGTGCACAGTGGGGATTCCATAGCCGTCTATCCGGGGATAAACCTGACGTCTAAAGAGGTGGAGACCATCGTTGATTATACCACCCGAATTGGACTTGCCCTCGGAGTCAGGGGGCTGATGAATGTGCAGTACGTCATCATGCGCGACCAGGAGAACTCCGATTCCACCATTTACGTGCTGGAGGTCAACCCCAGGGCCAGCCGAACGGTGCCCTTCATCTCCAAGGTCACCGGGGTCCCCCTGGTCCGGCTGGCTATCAAGGTCATGCTGGGACAAAGTCTGAGGCAGCAGGGATACCAGGGAGGCCTCTGGAGAAAGCAGCGGCTTTTCGGCATAAAAGCCCCGGTCTTCTCCATGTCCAAGCTGCCCCGGGTCGATACCTACCTCAGCCCAGAAATGAAGTCCACCGGGGAGGTGCTGGGGATAGATCTCTCCTTTGAGGCTGCTCTGACCAAGGCCCTGCTCTCCAGCGGGCTGGCCTTCCCCACTCAGTCGGGAGTGCTTATCAGCATTGCCGACCGGGACAAGGCCGAGTCGGTGCCGCTCATTCGCCGCCTCTCTGAACTGGGGTATAAGCTCTACGCCACCGAGGGGACCTCCCGGCTTATCCAAAGCCTGGGGCTGCCGGTCACCCTTATCACCAAGAAGCTCGGCGAGGGACATCCCAATGTGGTGGACGTCATCCAGAGTGGTGAGGTCAGCGCGGTCATCAATACCGTCACCAGTGGGCGCATCCCGCTGAAGGACGGCTTTCAAGTTCGCCGGGCGGCCGCCGAGCGCCGCATTTCCTGCTTTACCTCCCTGGACACCGCCCGTGTGGCCATCGAGGCCCTGGCCAACGGCCAAGGCAACTATAACATCAAGCCACTGGAGGAGTACCTAAAAGAGGCGAGCCTTGAGCGAAAATAAGCCCTACAAGGTCAAAGCCCGGGTCATTTCCAATGAGGAACTGCTGCCAGGAACCCACCTCCTCTGGCTTGAAGCTCCAGAGCTTGCCCCAGCTTCTCGGCCCGGACAGTTCGTGATGGTGAGGTGTGGGGAGGGGTTTGACTTCACCCTCCGCCGGCCCTTCAGCACCCACCGGGTGGCGAGAGAAAGGCTGGCGCTGCTCTTCAAGCGGGTGGGCCGGGGAACTGGCTGGCTGGCCGAGCGGCAGCCGGGGGACCAACTTGACCTGCTGGGTCCTCTGGGAAGGAGCTTTTCGGTCTCACCCGAGTCCCGGCACCTCTTACTCGTTGCCGGTGGGGTGGGGATTGCCCCCCTCCTCTTCCTGGCCCAAAGGGAGCTCGCTTCAGGCCGGCAGGTAACCCTCCTTCTGGGGGTGAGAACCGCCTCCGAGCTTTATCCTGCAAGGCTGCTCCCGGAAGGCCTCAACCTCGTCGTAACTACCGAGGATGGCTCAGCGGGAAGGAGAGGAATGGCCACCGATCTCCTGCCTGAGCTGGCCCCGGCCGCAGACCAGATCTTCGCCTGCGGCCCACTGCCGATGTACCAAGTCATGGCAGAAATGAACCTGAGAAAGCCCGTCCAGGTTCTCTTAGAGCAAATGCTCGGCTGCGGGGTGGGTGCCTGTCGGGGGTGTTCCGTGCCGACAATGGCCGGGCTCAAGCGAGTTTGTCGAGAGGGGCCGGTTTTCAACCTGGAGGAAATTCTCTGGTCCCAGGTCAAGCCGCCCTCAGGTTGACAGATGGTGGTATAATTAAATTAGTGGAGAGGCGAGGGGTTTGGTCAGAGGTCGATCTTGGTTTTCCTCGGGCAGGGGGTCTTACTTCCCTAGCCCTGTTTGATTTCCTCTAGCGTCCACTTAAACCCAAGCGTCTCTTTTTAAGGTCTTCTTCAGCCTTCTTGGGTGAAGTTGTCGGTTGAGGAGGTGGGATAATGAAGGTACTCTTTGCTACCTTGACCACGAGACTGAGGACCGGTGCCCGATATGCGGAGAGTCTGGCTTATCAGGCGCTTTCCCGAGCGCATGACGTGAGGCTTCTCTGCTTCGAGGAAAGCCGGCTGGCCCGGCTGGGAAAGCCGGGGGCAGCCCTCTTCGGCTATCTGCCGCTCTTCCTGCGGCAGAAATATGACCTCATCTTCACCTCCGACAGCTTCGTCTTCGCCGATCTGGTCTACGTACAGCCCCCGGCCGGGGAGGATGTGCACCTGCCGGCTCGAGATGGGATGTTCTGCTCCCCGAGGTTCAATACGATCTACGACCTTGCTCAAAGGCCTCTGGGACTGTTTATGGCCCGGAATACTCGTTTCCTGGCCAACTCCCTCTACACCAAGGAGCTGATAAAGAGATTCCTGAGAAGGGAGGCCAAGGTCGTTTACCCACCGGTTCCCCTTCATCTCTATCCCGAGAGGCCCAACGGAGAGAGGGAGAACCTGGTAGTCACCCTCTCGGCGCTCAATCCTCGCAAGAATCTGAAGCTCATTGCCGAGGTGGCCAAGATGGTGCCCGAGGCCAAGTTCGTCCTCGCCGGCTACTTCTATCCCAAGTTTGGCTACCTCCTGGAGGAGATCAGGGCGGAGCTGGAAAAGGAGGGATTGTCAGGAAACTTCATCTACCTTCCCTCCGCCTCTGAAGCCGAGAAGGTGAGGCTGCTGGAGAGGGCCAAGGTTTACTTTCACCCCACCATCTGTGAGCCCTTCGGCATAGGCATCGCCGAGGGGATGGCGGCTGGCTGCATTCCGATAGCTCATGACTCCGGTGGACCCCGGGAATTCGTCCCTCAGGAGTGGAGATACCGGGATGCGGCTGAGGCGGCTTCCAAGATAAGGCTGGCCCTCGAGATCTGGAGCCCCGAAATGGCCCGGGAGCTTCGCATGAGCGTGAGCTGCTTTTCAGAGGAAAGGTTTAAGATCGAGATTCTGGCGGCCGTGGAAAGCTTGGCCCGGCATCGGCGACCTTCCACCGCCCGCCAAGTTGAACAATTTGCCAGCGTAGTGCATACTAGATAGGGGTTCACCTTCCCGGGGGATAAATGGCCATCTTTGGTTCCATGATTCGGGCGACCGAGCTCGAGGGCTTAAATCGGTTTGCCTTTGAAGTTGGGCCGATTAGGCCTCCCAGTGAGGCCTTCTCGCTGCTCATAAGGGTTACCCGGAACTGTCCCTGGAACCGTTGCCAGTTCTGTCACACTTACAAGGGGAAAAGGTTTGAGTATCGGAGTGTGGAGGAGGTAAAGGAGGACATCAGCAGAGCTAAAGCCATTCAAGAGGAGATAAAGCTGCTGGCTTGGAGAATGGGCTACGGAGGGAGAACAAAAGAGGTGGCCGGAATGCTGCTGCAAAGTCCGGAGGCCAGCGATGCGGTGCGGAACGTGGCTCTCTGGCTTTATTATGAGAGTCGGACCGTATTCCTCCAGGACGCCAACACCCTCATCATGCGCACCCCGGAGCTCGCCGAGGTGATAAGGTTTCTGAAGGAGACCTTCCCCGAGGTGGAAAGGATTACTTCCTATGCCCGGGCAAAGACCGCCGCCAAGAAGTCCGTTGAGGAACTCCGGGAATTGCGTGAGACCGGGCTATCCCGGCTTCACATCGGGCTGGAATCGGGTTCGAGACAAGTCCTGGAATACATGCAGAAAGGGGTGACCCCGGAGGAGCAAATTCTGGGCGGCCGGAAGGTGAAGGAGGCCGGTATTTCCCTCTGTGAGTATGTCATGCCAGGCCTGGGTGGAAAAGAGCTATGGCGGGAACACGTAGTCGAGACCGCTCGGGTACTGAATGAAATAGACCCGGATTACATCCGACTGAGAAGCCTCCATGTGGTGGGCGACTCCCCCCTCTATCAGAAGATGATGAGCGGCGATTTTGAGCCCCGTAGCGAGGATGAGGTAGTCGAGGAAATAGGCCAACTCCTCGAGAGGCTCGAGTGCCATAGCTTCCTCAAGAGCGACCACATCCTGAACCTCCTACCCGAGGTGGAGGGGAAGCTGCCTGAAGATAAGGAAAGGATGCTCGGCGTTATCGCCCGCTACCTCAGCCTGCCGGAGGAAAAGCGCCGCAACTTCGTGCTGGGGCGAAGATTGGGATATTACGAAAGCCTGGCCGACCTGGAAAGCCCCTACAAGTATGAGAGGGTAGAACAGCTTCGCAGAAGGATTGAAGCAGAATATGATGGAGGAGTGGAGAAAGCGGTGCTGGCCCTGAAGGAAAGCTTCGTCTGAGGATAAGGTTTGAGGGCAAGATGAGCGTCGAAGACGAACGAATCCGATACGCGATCGAGCACACCGAGGTGTTGCGGTCTCCTCGGCAAACCCTGGCCACCTTCGGGGTGACCAACATCTACTATTACCTGGTTACCGAGCCAGCTTATGCCGACCTGCTGGAGGAGAAGCCCACCGAGGTGGTCATCCGCGAAGGCCGGGTGAGCGCTGAGAGGCCCATGGTGGTCACGCCTTCCTACCTCATAAACCTGGAGGGCTTCAGCGAGGAGGCCAAGAGATATTTCCGCCTGATCATGCAGGAACAAGGGCCCTATACGCCGGGCCTACTTTACCGCTACCGAAATGAGCCGAAAGGGTTAACCATCGTTTCCGAGGATCTGAACTCGGTGGTATCCAAGCTCAACGAGAAGCTGGATGAGGAGAAGAACCCCCTGAGCACCATCATTAAGGGGGTGGATGAGCTCTGGGACGTTTCCCTCATCAAGTTCATCCATGAGCTCACCGAGAGGTCGCTGGAGAGCAACATCCTGGAGCTCAAGCTAAGGGGCCTGCTGGAGGTAGACCGCTCCGGCGTTCCTCAAGATGCCCGGCAACGGATTGAGAGGCTTTTTGAGCTGGTAAAGATGGGCGAGGTCGAGCCCTACGAACTTAAGCGGGAGCTGGATCGCTGGGGGCTGTTCCACGAATACGAGGACCGCTTTCTGCGGCTGTTTCGGAGGTAGGATTTTAAGGGGTCGTGCTAGGCGGGGAGCTAGCGGTGCCCTGTACCCGAAATCCGCTAAAGCGGGGCTGAATTCCCATCCGAGGTCTTAGCCTGCTGGGGACCGGCCTCGGTTGGTGGCGTTGAAGGCTGGGCCCTGTGCAGCAGAGGGCTATGAACCCCGTCAGGTCCGGAAGGAAGCAGCGGTAAGTAGCCGACTCTGGGTGCCGCAGGGGTTCCTGGCTGGAGTCACCCTCCGAGGAGAAGGCCGGGAGGTAGATCGAAGACGGGTGCACGACCCCGATCTCTAAAAAGATGAGGTCGTCTTTGCTTCTGGAGACGAAGGGGGCACTGCGGCAGCTTGGAATCCGAGCCAAGAAGGGTCTGGGACAGCACTTCCTGATAGACCGTCGGGCCCTGAGCAAGATCGTCGCCGCTGCCGAGCTAGGCCCGGAAGATGTGGTGGTGGAGGTGGGACCGGGGCTGGGAGTGCTGACCCAGGAGCTGGCCCGAGGGGGGGGCAACGTCCTGGCCGTGGAGATAGACCCCCAGCTCGCCTCGGCTCTGGAAGGGAACCTGGCTGAATTCCCCAATGTGAGGGTGATCCGCGCCGATGTTCTTGAACTTAACCCCGAGCAGCTGGGACTCAGGCACCGGGGCTATAAGGTGGTAGCCAACCTCCCTTACTTCGTGGCCTCGCCGATCCTGCGGCACTTCCTGGAGGCCTGCTCTCAGCCAAAACTTATGGTGGTCATGCTGCAGAAGGAAGTGGCTGAGCGAATCGTGGCCTCGTCCGGCAAGCTGGGCCTCCTAAGCCTGGCGATACAGCTCTACGCCCGCCCACGCATCGTCGGCCGGGTGCCGGCTAAGAGCTTTTATCCCGCGCCAAAGGTGGACTCCGCCATCTTACGGCTTGAGATTCGGGATAAACCGGCCGTAGATGTTGATCGGGAGAGGTTTTTCAAAATAGCACGGGCCGGGTTCAGTGCCCCGAGAAAGCAACTGCGCAATGCCCTCTCGGGAGGGCTTGGCCTCCCCCCAGCCACGATCACCCCGCTTCTGGAGGAGGCCGGGATTGACCCACAGCGACGTGCCGAGACGCTCACCCTGGAGGAGTGGGCCCGGCTCGCCCGGATGCTCCCCGAGAACTTGCCTTAGGGGAATCTTTTGCCGTAAAGTAAAACCGTGAGATTTTCTCCGAGAAAAGGCGTGCTATCTCTCTTCTCCTCCCCCAGGCTGCACTCTCTGGAAGAAAAGTTCCTTCATCGAAAGTCCTTCCAGATAGCCTTCTTCCTGGGCGTTCTGGGCCTGAGCGTGGTCCTGGTACTGCTGTTCCGACTCTACTTCAACCTGGAGGAGTTCCTCCTCTATGGTTATCTGGGCATATTCCTTCTGACGGTGGTTTGCAGCGCTACCATCATCTTCCCCCTCCCCGGAGAGGCCATCCTCATCGCCGCCGGAGGGGTCCTAAACCCGTTCTGGCTGGGGCTGGTGGCCAGCATCGGGGGTACCCTGGGAGAGCTTACCGGATATCTGGCTGGCTACTGGGGCCGCCGGATCATCGCTGGCGAATATCAGGAAAGGTACCAGCAGGCGGAGAGGTGGATGAGGCGCTATGGCATCCCCACCGTTTTCGTCTTCGCCCTGGTGCCGCTGCTGCTATTTGACCTGGTCGGGATTGCCGCCGGAGCCCTCAGGTTCCCGCTGTGGAAGTTTCTCCTGGCCTGCTGGGTCGGGAGGCTCATCCGCTCCCTGGCCGAAGCTTACCTGGGCTGGGGCTCCTTCCAGTTCTTCTGGCCCAGCTTTCTCCAGTGAAGTAAATTTGAATTGGGGGTTAATTTAGAGGTCTTCGAAGGGCCAAGTGGAGAGATAGCGCTCTGCGCTGTCGGGGAAGATCACCACGATAAATTTGCCCCGGTTTTCAGGCCTTTTGGCAAGCTCGAGAGCTGCCCAGGCGGCAGCGCCCGAGGATATCCCGGCTAATATCCCCTCCTCCCGAATTAACCGGCGAACCATCCACGCCGCCTCCTCATCCCCGACCTTGACCACCTCGTCCAGCAGCTCTGGCTTCAGCACCGCAGGTATAAAGCCGGCTCCGATTCCTTGAATTCGGTGGGGCCCCGGCCTTCCGCCGGAGAGAACCGCCGAGGCGGCCGGCTCCACCGCTATGCACTTGAGCTCCGGCTTTCGCGGCTTGAGGGCCTCAGCAACACCGGTGATGGTTCCCCCGGTCCCCACCCCGGCCACCACCATGTCCACCCTCCCCTCGGTATCCCGCCAGATCTCCTCGGCGGTGGTCCGCCGATGTATCTCCGGATTGGCCAGATTTTTGAATTGCTGGGGCATGAAATAGTCAGGATTCTCCGCCACCAGTTCCTCGGCACGCCTTACCGCCCCAGCCATCCCCTCCTTCTCCGGAGTCAGCACCAGCTCCGCTCCAAAAGCTCGCAGGAGCCTCCGCCGCTCGGGCGACATGTTTTCCGGCATGACTATGAGGAGACGGTAACCCCAGGCGGCGCAGGCAAATGCCAGGCCAATGCCAGTGTTGCCACTGGTCGGCTCAACGATGACCGCACCCGGTCTGATCAACCCCTCCCTCTTAGCCGCCTCGAGCATGGCCACCCCGATGCGATCCTTAAGGCTGGCACACGGATTGAAGAACTCCAGCTTCGCCACCACCTCTGCCCCCAACCCCTGGGTAACGCGATTTAGCCTCACCAGAGGCGTGTTCCCGATGAGCTCGGTGATGTCTTCGGCAACCCTCATCTTCCTCCCTCGCTGGCTCAGTCTACAATCCCCATCCGGGATTTGTCAAAGGAAGTTTTCCTTGGCTTGGCTACCCCTCCTGGCGGGACTCAGGTTACCCGATCGAGGTGGGTTCCCCTCCCCAGGTACAAGGTGGGAACCAAAAGTAGGGCCGCCATAGAAGAGACCACCATCGCCACCCACATGACCGACGCCACCTGGAAGTGGATCCTCAGCGGAGAGAAGAAAAGGGCGGAGAAGCCAATGGCCAGGCCAAAGGCATTGGCCAATACCGGCCGAGAAACGCTCGTCAGGGATGCATCAATCGCCTCTCTTCCACCCAGGCCAAGCTTCCGAAAATAGTTAAGGGCCAGGAGCAGATGTATGGCATAATCCACCCCCACCCCTATGGCAATGGCGGAGAGGTTGGCCGTCATGATGTTGAGGTGGAACCCGGTTATGGAAAGCAGGCCCAGAATGGCGATGACGGTGATCATTATGGGCAGAAGTCCTAGGAGGGCTGCCCCCAGCTTCCTCAAGGTCAACAAGAGCATCAAGAAGATCAGCGTCAGGGCCAGGCCCAGGCTTTGAATTTGACTCCGAACCACCAGTTTGTTCATCTCATCAAACAGCACCGGCATGCCGGTGATCGTTCGGATGGTCTCCTTATGCTCGGCGACGAAGGCCTTCAACTTATCCAGGTCGCGTGAACCCAAAGCCTGAGTCCTGATCATCATCCTGAAGCCATCGGAGGAGGCCCCTGTTTTCAGAGCTTTGCCGTCCAACTGCATCAGTAATCCCCGAATGAGAGCCGGGTCTTGCGGATAGGTCTCCTGGCCGGTGAGCATCTTATTGATGCCCTGAACTAAATCGAAGATCGAAAAGGCGCTTTTCACCCCAGGTAGGCGCTCCAGCTCCCGCTCGGTCGCCAATACCCGGCTGGCAAATTGGTAATCACCCAGGTCAGCCAGCCCTTTCTCGGAGGTGATCTCCCCCGTCAGGGGGAAGGCTCCTCCGAAATACTGCTCCACCTTATTAAAGGTCTTGCGGATCTCCGAACCCTCCTTAAAGAACATGAGCTGGTTGGACACCACTTCAAGCCGAGGTATGTAAAAGGCGGAAATCCCGATGATCACCAGGAAGCCTCCGATGACCAGCGCTCTCCGCCGGGAGGCCGCTTGAATGAATTGGACCAAGCTTTCCCTGGGCTGAGGCACTTTTGAGGGCAACTTCATCCTGGAGAGCAGGGCCGGCAGGAAAAAGAGCGCCAGAAGCCCAGCGTAGCCGATGCCCAAGGTGACGAATAATCCCATTTGCCTCATCGGCAGGACTTTCGACCAGGTCAAGGAAGCAAACCCGGCCATGGTGGTGACGGTTGCCAGAAGTATTGGGGGGCCGACCATCTTCAGGGTCTCCACGGGTTCCCGCCGCTCAGGGTATTGTCTGAGGTTTTCCATGAAGTGACTTACATAATGCAATCCGTAAGCTGAGCCAATCACGATGACGAACAGAGGGCTGATGACCGTCACCAGGTTAAGTTCCTGACCACTCCAGAAGATGGTACTGAAGGTCCACAGGGCGGCAAAGGCAGCGGGGATCATCGCCAGGGCGGTGAACCGACGGCTTCGAAGCACGAAGAAAAACACCGCAAGCACGAGAACGATGGCACAGGGTGGAATGATGAGCAATATTCTCATGAGATAGTGCCATAGAGTATCCTTAATGATCTCGTTGCCCGCCAGGGAAAGGGTGAGCCTATCTTCGTCCCCGGCCATCTTCTTCAACGCCTTGATCACCTCTCCGGCTGGGGCATCGGGCTCAAGGCTAACCAGAAGCAGACCCTTCTTGCCATCGGCCGAGAGGAACTGATCCTTCATGAAGTACTTGTTCTCAATAAAGTCCCTCAGAAGGGCATAGTTTTGCTCCAGGAAATCCTGGGTTACCAGCATCAGCCCGCTCGGCGTGAGAATTTCCGGCGGCAGGAAGCTTTGCACCTGGGCCACGCCATCAAGAGAGCCGATCTCCTCCTGAAGCCGGAAAACTTCTCTTAGACTCTCCTTGGCGAGCAATGAACCGTCTTGCTCAAGGAGGACGGAAATTATCTCCCCGCTTTGATACTTTTCGTTAATCTGATGGAACTCCTCTGCCCGGGGGTTGCCCTTAGAGAAGAAGCTCAGGAAGTCGGTATCCAGGCTGAAACGAATAAAGGAGATGAGGGCCACCAGGTTCAGAATTATCACCAGGGCGATGATCATCCTGGCCCGGCGGTAGACGAATTCAGCGAAGCTTTCCATGCTGAAACCTCACCGGCCAAGTCTACAACCCAGGCTAAGGTTTTGTCAAAAACCAAGGCTCCCCAAAAGACCCCAAGGGGCTACAAATTGGAAACGGGGGGTGATTTCGGATATACTTTAACAGAACCCGAGGGGTGGAGTTGAAGACTTTTATCGCGCTGGATCTAGAGACCACCGGTTTGGATCCGGAGAGGGATGAGATCTTTGAGGTGGCCGCGGTCAAGTTCCGCGGCGAGGAGGTCCTTGAAATCTTCCATTCCCTGGTCAATCCCTACCGGAGGCTCTCCCCTCGAGTGCGCCTGCTCTGTGGAGTGGCCCAGTCGGAGGTGGATCGGGCCCCTCCCTTCTCCCGGATTGCCGAACGAATTGCCTCCTTTCTGGGGGATTTTCCCCTGGTGGGCCATAATATCTCCTTCGACCTTGACTTCCTGCGGAAGAGAGGGATAGAAAAGCTGGGGCCCGCCTACGACACCCTAGAGCTGGTGAGAATTTTCCTCCCCCGCCTTCCCCAGCGAAACCTCCCCTTCGTGGCCTCCTATCTGGAGGTTCCTCAC
>CBFDTP010000022.1:0-19955 GCA_965612975.1 uncultured Dehalococcoidia bacterium
CGAGATCATGCCTAGTCTCGTGGGCTCGGAGATGTGTATAAGAGACAGTCTCATCGGCGTTGTCACCCTTCACCTCCTCATAGTGAAATTCAAGATAATCATCGTTATGCTGAAATTCTGGCTTCCTCCTTCACCCTGGTCTTGCCCTCTCTCTTCCGCCATAGCTTCAGTACCAGCTTCAGATGCGGTTTTCCACGGGTCAGACGGGCAATTTCCTCCTTCGCTCCAAGCGACGATTTTGTTATAATAGCGGCGAAAAAATAAGCTTTCAGCGAGCCTGGAAGAGTCCCAATTTCGTTAATTTCGTTTATGATAGAGACCAACTTTGCCCTGAATTACCTGCTGCTCATCTTTGGAAGTTCACTTGGCGTACTTCAGATCGCAGTAACTCGCGCCGGACTTAAAGGGCTTTCCTTCTTCTGGAGGCGGGCTCTTAATTACCTGGGCGGTTTCCTCCTCCTGGCCGCGACCTACACCTGGTTTTTTTCCCAGGCCAACCTTAATATGCGTCATGCCGAAGTCGAGGGCTCCCAGCAACTTGGCTTCTTTCTTCTGGGAGCTCTCTGCGCTGTCGTTTTCACCTTCCTCGTCTCCTCGCTGCTCCACCATCGGGGCGCCGAAGCCAGCGGCCCAGTCTCGGAAGGGCTGGAAGCCCTGAGGGAGCTAACCCTTCTACAGCTAATTCGCCGGCTCGGGAGGAAAGACCGATGAACGCGCCGGATGGCGTTCTTTCCTGCTGGCTAACCGGGTTAGTTGGCCGATTCCCTCCCCTGGATCGGGCCATGACCCTGTTTTGTTCTGACTTCTTCGTTCCCGTTAGTCTGAGCTTAATACTGCTCTTCATCTGGTTCGGCACCCGAGACCGGGCCCAACGCGAGAGGAATCAGCACGGAGCGGTAAGCGCCTCCCTCTCCCTGGGCATTGCCAACCTCATAGTTTGGATGCTGAACCACGCCTTCCACTTGGACCCCTGGCCGCGCCCCTTTCAGGTCTATCCGAGCGCTTACCTGGCGGCACGGATCGTCTTCTATTACCCCCATGATCCCTCCTTCCCATCCAACGCTGCTGCCACCACCTTTGCTGCAGCCGCAGGCCTGTGGTTTTACAACCGCCGGGCCTCACTTTCCCTCCTTCTGCTAGCTTTGCTCTTCTCCTTTGCCCGCGTCTACGCCGGTGTGCATTATCCGCTGGATGTCCTGGGCGGGCTGGTTATCGGGGTGCTCACCGCCTATGCCTGTCATCGCTTCTTGCTCCTGCGTCCGATAGACCTCATCGTGAGTCTGCTCTTCGCCCTCGGAAAGAAGATGTACCTTGCCTGAACATTTTTAAAAAACAAAATCGACAGGTTTAAATTCCCAAAAAGGTTCAAAATGCTCTTGACAAAACTGGGATAAGTTGTTTTATAATAAGGCAGAGAGAAAACTGAATAGCGTGCTGGTTAGGCTTGCGAATTGCCTGGGGGCCAGGCGGCTCTTGAGTCACTGAGTGTGACCAAGGAGAGGTAGTTCGCAGGACCATTTGCGAACGAAAGACGAGCTCCTCGTGTGAGCTCGTCTTTTGATTTTAATATACAAGTAAGGGAGGTAATACATGCGGCGACGGAATGTGGTGATCATCGGTTCCGCTGGGAGGGATTTCCACAATTTCAACGTATTTTTTAAGGATAAGAAGGAATACAACGTGGTAGCCTTTACCGCCGCAGAGCAGGTATTCGGCATCTCTGGGAGGAGATATCCTCCGGAGCTTGCGGGGGAATTATATCCGGACGGGATCCCGATATATGATGAAAGGGATTTGCCCCGGCTTATAAAGGAGCTTGGCGTTCATGATTGCGTCTTTGCCTACAGCGACGTCTCTTATCAGCATGTTATGGGCGTAGGAGCAATAGTGGAGGCAGCGGGGGCGAACTACCTGATGCTCGGGCCCGGGGAAACGATGCTGAAAAGCAGTAAGCCGGTCATTGCCGTATGCGCGGTGAGGACTGGCTCGGGCAAAAGTCAGACGTCGAGACGGGTCATCGAGCTGCTCATGAAAAGGGGCCTCAAGGTGGTGGCAGTGCGCCACCCCATGCCATATGGTGACCTGGTAGCCCAGCGGGTGCAACGCTTTGCGGAACTGGCTGACCTGGATAAACATAACTGTACCATTGAGGAAAGAGAGGAATATGAGCCGCACATCGTGCGCGGAAACGTGATCTATGCCGGGGTTGACTATGCTGCCATCCTGAAAGCTGCGGAGCAGGATCCGAAGGGGTGTGATGTAATTCTCTGGGATGGCGGAAATAATGACTTTCCCTTCTTCAAGCCGGACCTGATGATAACCGTTGCCGATCCCCATCGGCCGGGACACGAGCTTTCTTACTACCCGGGGGAAATCGTCCTCCGAATGGCTGATGTAGTGGTGTTAAATAAGATTGATAGCGCGGATCCGGAAGGCATTCAGGTGGTCCGGGATAATGTTGCCAAGGTGAATCCCAATGCCACGCTTATTGAGGCAGCCTCACCGATCAAGGTAGATGAGCCGGAGGTCATCAAAGGGAAGAGGGTGCTTGTTGTTGAAGATGGTCCGACGCTAACCCATGGGGAGATGAAATACGGAGCAGGTGTGGTTGCTGCCAGGCGATATGGGGCTGGTGAGCTTGTCGACCCCCGCCCTTATACCGTAGGTACGATAACCGAAGCCTTCCGCGTTTACCCCGATATTGGATGCCTTCTGCCGGCGATGGGCTATGGCAAACAGCAACTAAAGGATCTGGAGACCACCATCAACCGGACGGATTGTGATTCGGTGGTGATAGCCACGCCGATCGACCTGAATAGGGTTATCAAGATCAATAAACCGACCACTCGGGTTTATTACGAATTGCAGGAGATTGGGTCACCGACCCTTGACGATGTGCTTGGCGAGTTTGTGAAGCGACACAATTTAGCTTGAAGTGAGCCGACCTTTGTTGGGTTGTGGATTCTTGATTTTTGGGTGGTTTAAAATAGCGCGGGGGTGAGGATATGAATAGCTACCCGCAAAATTGGGTTCTGCTGAATGGCTCACGGGCTCCCCCGGGTCGAGCAGGTCGCATGGCCGGAACAAAAATAAAAAGAAAGGAGGAGGTGAAGAAATGCCGAAGATCGTGAATTCCTGGAACGAGTGGGACCCACTGAAGAGGGTGATCGTGGGTAGGCCAGAGGGCACCAATGTGCCGGCCCCTGAGCCTGCCTGGTGGTATGACCTTCCACAGGGCGGCTATCCGCTTCCAACGTATGGGCCATTCCCTCAGGAGATGGTGGACGCCGCCAATGAGCAGATGGATTACTTCGTCGCCGAGCTGGAGAAAAGAGGGGTTACCGTTGATCGGCCCACGATTCATGATTGCATGTTCAACAAGCCGGTCTCGACGCCAGATTGGACGCAGCTGAACTGCCACGGCGTCAACAATGTCCGGGACGTGTTCCTCATTCACGGCAACTACCTCATTGAGGCGACGACCTGCCGCCGGTCGCGGTGGTATGAGTACCTGAACCTCCGACCATTGTTCGAGCAGTACTTTAAGGAGGATCCGGAGGTAGTTTGGTTTACCGCGCCCAAGCCAAGGCTTACAGATGAGTCCTACGTTAAGAACTATTACTATTATTTCAACAACGTCTGGACCGAGGAGGAGAAAAGGCAGAAGCTGTACAACTGGGAGTTCCAGCTGACGGACAAGGAGCCGCTTTGGGACGCTGCCGATGCCCTCCGCTGTGGTAAGGACATCTTCCATCAGGCTTCCTGTGTGACCAATAGGCCGGGGATGGACTGGTTGAAGCGGATGTTCGCTTCACTTGAGCCGGGCATCCGAGTTCACATGGTGCAGTTCGACACTCCCTGGCCACCTGATCCCGAGAGGCCCAACAACTATCACCCCTGGCATATCGATGTGAACCTGGCGGTCATGCGACCCGGTCTGTGCATGTACAACCCCGACTGGTCACCAAGGACCCCGGAGTTCTGGGAGCTGTTCAAGAAGAACGACTGGGAGTTGGTCCCGGCCGCCCGGCCGGTGTACGTACATCGAAACCTGGTCTATCTCACCGACCTCTATGAGCGCAAGTCCTGGATCTCCATGAATACCTTCTCCATTGATCCCAAGACGGTCTGTGTAGAGGCCCATGAGACGGACTACATTGAGCAGCTGACCAAATTAGGGATGGACGTTGTTCCCATCCCCTATGAGAAGGTCATACCTTTCGGCGGGGCCCTGCACTGCACCACACTGGACGTCTATCGGGAGTCCAAGTGTGAGGACTACTTCCCGCACCAGGTGCCCGGGTACTAGTGAGCAAATATCCTGAAAAAGGGGCTTGCCGGAGAGATGAGCAGTAACGAGTGGGATTGGAAGCGGAAGCTGGTGGGAGACAGCAGCGGAACATTCGTAGCCGTAGCCGGAGGGGGGCGCACCCCCTCCGGCTTTTTGGTTTATCCGAACCCAATTTTACGGAGGAGGTGAGTAAATGACGTCGATGGGGATCGGCATCATCATTTACGTGGTCTTCTTCGTCATATTAGGTAGTGCGATGATCACGCTCATCCGGCGTAGCGGACAGCGGTATGTCGTCGCCGGAAGAGCCCTCCCCTTCATTCTGGTCTCGGCCACACTGCTGGCCCAGTCGATGGATGCCAATGCCTCCCTGGGAAATGTGGCCTCGCTGCACGACGGGGGGTTCTGGCTTGGCTTCTCCTACCCTCTGGGCCTGGCCATCTGCCTAGTGGTAGTGGGACTTTGGTATGCCAAGCCGCTGAACCGGATGAAGCTACTAACCCTGCCCGATTTCTATTATCGAAGATATGGCTCGCTGGTTGAGATCCTGGTCGCGCTACTGATGATGTTTAGCTTCGTCATCCTCGTCGCAGGGAACTTTGCCGGAGGCGCCTGGATACTATCAGATATTCTGGGAATCTCTTATGTGAAATGTCTGATCATGCTATCCAGCTTCATCTTCATTTATACCATTGCTGGCGGACTGTTCTCCGTGGTGGCCACGGATATCGTTCAGATCTATCCCGCTATCCTTGCCTTTATAGCGGCGGCCATATACATGTTCGTCGCCTATGATGGCGGTGCTGGCTGGAGCACATTTGCGGCGAACATTCCACCGGGCTACTTTGATTTCAGTGGGTTGTATTCCATCGATAACGGTGCCCTCATCGTTTGGGCCAACCTTGCGGCATTGGGCATAGGTGATGTGATCGCCCTGGACTTCATGGAACGAGTTTTTTCCGCTAAGGCCCCCAGCACTGCACGGAGAGCCTGCTTCTGGGCCGCTGGAGGAACGGTCATAGCTGGCCTGGCCTGTTCCTTTGTTGGGCTTATGAGCTTTACAGTCCTTAAGGGATTTGGAGGGGATCCCAAAGATGTGATGCCTCTCATCGCCCTAACCAAGGTTCCGTTTATGCTCGGCCTGTTCATGATGGGCGGCGTCATCGCTGCGGGGATGTCCACCGCTGACGGCGGAATACTGGGCGTCTCGACCGTGCTGGGGCGAAACTTCCTTCTGCGCCATGTTTACCGGCCCCTGTGGGAGAGACGAGCGAAAAAGGCAAACGGAGGAGGTGTGGAGTGGACTGAGCAGGTGAAGAAGGTTGCCGACTGGAGACTTCTGATAGCTAGCCGAATAATGGCCATCCCGGTGGTGGCCGCGGCAATCTATATGGCCATTGTGAAGCCTGAACCGGGGATGTTACTCGTGCTTGCCTTCGATGTGGTGTTTGCTGGCTGTCTTGTTCCCTTAACCCTGGGCATCTATTGGAAGAAGGCCAACATGCCCGGCGCTCTGGCAGCGATCTTCGTGGGCTCGATACTGCGGCTCATCCTCTACTTTACCATTCCAGAGCATTTGGCCGGTCTGGATACCCTGATACCTCCGGTCGTTTCACTGCTGGTGATGGTGCCGGTGAGCTTGATGACTCAGAAGAGCCACCCGCCGAGGCATGAGGTCGTTAATTGGGTTCCGACGGACGAGGAAATCCTCACCGGAGTGGCATAAGGTGGTTTTGCTGGGCATAGCTTGTTTTCATGAGGACTGACCAGCTTGGGTCAGAGGTGGGGTGGCCTACCTTAACCTAAAGGCGGGCCATCCCACCAGGTTTTTGCGCGGTGAGCTTGGAAGTTCAGGCAGTAGGGTTGGAGAACGAAAACAACAAGTCCGAGGGGGTGAATCATGGACACTGATAGGAAAAAGACCTTGATCATTGCCCTGGGCGGCAACTCCATGATCAGGGCAAAGCAAAAGGGAACCATCAGCGAGCAGTATGAGAACCTGGAACGCACCGCCGAGCAGCTTTTGGACGTCCTGCGAAGTGGGAACCGCATTGTAATCACTCACGGTAATGGGCCACAGGTTGGCAATTTGTTCCTTGCCAGTGAGATTGCTAAGGACGTCGTGCCCCCATTGCCTCTCGATGTCTGTGGAGCGGCCACCCAGGGCTTTATGGGCTATATGATCCAGACCACCCTGGCGAATCACCTGAGAAGGGCAGGGGCGCCCCACAACATCACCACCGTGGTAACTGAGGTGGTGGTGGATAGGAATGATCCGGCCTTCGGGAGTCCCTCTAAGCCGATAGGCCCCTTTTACAGTGCGGACGAGGCGGAGCGGTTGCATCGGGAGAGGGGTTGGGATATCATTGAGGACAGTGGGCGGGGCTACCGGAGGGTGGTTCCCTCTCCCTTGCCAGTGCATATTCAGCAGGCCAGGATAATCAAGGCGATGCTGGATGCGGGAGAGATAGTGGTCGCGGTTGGCGGCGGTGGCATTCCGGTGGTCAGGAAGGAGAACCGGGATTTGGAAGGCATTGAGGCGGTGATAGATAAAGATTATGCCTCAGCTCGCTTGGCCATTGAGATAGATGCGGACGTCTTGCTTATCCTTACGGCCGTGGAATTCGTTTACCGGGACTTTGGCAGGCCCAACCAAAAAGCTTTGCGAGAGTTGAGCGTTGCTGAGGCCAAAAAGCTTCTTCAGGAAGGACACTTTGGCCGGGGCAGCATGGAACCCAAGATACGGGCTGCCATAATGTTCTTGGAAGGGGTGAATAAGGATCCGTCCCGCGAACGAGAGGTGATTATAACCCTTCCCGAAACTGCGGCAGCGGCGCTGGAGCATAAAACGGGCACCCGCATTACCCGATAGTCAAATAGGCTAATCGATTTGCTTTTAAAAATTAACGAGGAGGGGGAAAGTGAAGAAGTATAATGTCAGGAGCAAGCTTCGCAATAGGAGTTTCTTAAAGCTGACCGATTTTTCGGCGGAAGAGATTCGGTATCTCTTGGCTCTCGCGGGAGAGTTGAAGAGGGCCAAGTATGCCGGGAGCGAACGGCCGCACCTTGTGGGGAAAAATGTGGTCCTGATCTTCGAAAAACCCTCGACGAGAACCAGGTGTGCTTTCGAAACCGCTGCCTATGACCAAGGAGCCCGGGTTACCTACTTAGATCCGGCCAGCTCTCAGTTGGGGAAGAAGGAGTCATTAAAGGATACGGCCCGAGTACTTGGAAGAATGTATGATGGGATAGTTTATCGCGGGTTTGGGCAGGAAATCGTGGAAAAGCTGGCCGAATACTCGAACGTGCCGGTATGGAATGCGTTGACGGATGAATTCCACCCTACCCAGGCACTGGCGGATATCTTCACCATAATGGAGCACAGTGGCAAGCCGCTGCCTGAGGTCAAACTGGCCTATTTGGGCGATGCGCGAAATAACGTGGCCAATTCGCTGCTGGTGATAACCGCCAAGCTGGGTATGGATTTCCGCTCCGTTGCCCCACAAAACCTGCAGCCACGGAAGGAATTACTCCAGCAGGTTCAGCAAATAGCCAGTGAGACCGGTGCCAGAATAACGGTAACCGACGACATCGAGCAAGGGGTGAGGGATTGTGACTTCCTCTATACCGACGTTTGGCTATCCATGGGCGAGCCCGAGGAACTCTGGAGGGAAAGAATTGATCTCTTAAAACCTTACCAAGTGAACAAGAGGGTGGTCTCAATGACTGGTAATCCAAGGGTTAAATTTTTGCACTGCCTACCCTCCTTTCATAACCGTGAGACGATCATCGGCGAAGAGGTCTATCAAAAGTTCGGCCTGGAGAGCATGGAGGTAACGGAGGAGGTCTTTGAATCGGATGTATCCATCGTGTTTGACCAGGCCGAAAACAGAGTTCATACTATAAAGGCAGTCATGGTGGCCACGCTGGGAGCTTGATCAGGAATTATTGCTGACCCACGAGGCATTGAAGGTGACCCAGCGAGCTAAGAGCGCACCCGGATTCCTTCCTGCAAGGCAGGCCATGGCCTACTCCGATCTCCATCATTCAGTCCCGGAAGAGCATGACAGGGGATAGTGCTATTCAACCAGATTAGGGAGGTCAGGGATGGGAAAGAAAGTTTCGGAGCTTATGATCAGTAAGTTCGTGCCAGTCCAGGAGGAGGAGCAAATATATCGGGTGGTGGAGAAGGTGGTTGAGGATCGAGAGACCATGCTCGCCTGTGTGGTGGACCGGCAGGGGAAGCTTGTGGGCACCATCAGGCCGCGAGAGCTTTTGAAGGCGGTGGAGGTGCGCGAGTTCGGAACAATGAGATACCCCTTCTTTGAGGCTCGGGAAGCCTTACACCTGCTGACTTCCCGGTATGCCCGGGATATAATGGGCGCCCCCACTAGCGTGAGGCCGGATGACGAGGTGGAGAAGGCCATAGGTCTCATGCTTGAGGGTGGATTTTATGAGGTGCCGGTGGTTGATGAGCAGGGGAGGGTGCTGGGGGAGATAAACTATTTCAGCATCCTGGCTGCCTCAGTGGAGTTCCTTAAGAACCAGTAAGGAGGCTCTGTGGAACTTGGCGTCTATTATAAATTCATCCTGACCTTTGCCCTGGTGCTGATCGCCGCCCGCATTGCCGGGGAACTCTTTGAGCGTTATCTCAAGCAGCCGCCCGTTCTGGGAGAGCTTGTGGCGGGACTGGTCATCTCTCCCTTTGCCCTGGGGGGATTATTCCATGATCCGATAATCCTGAACTTTGCCACCATTCACGGCGCCTTTGGCCTGGAGGAGTTCAACGTCATGGAGGTCATCTCCGAGCTGGCAGTGATTGCTCTCCTCTTCCAGGCCGGGGTGGAGACCGACGTCCGTTCCTTCCTAAGGCAGGGGATTACCGGGGCCTTGGTGGCCTTTGGGGGGGTGCTCCTCCCCTTCTTTTTTGGTTATTTCATCACCTGGTGGCTTTATCCTGAGGAAGGCCTTTCGGGCTGGCTTTTCATGGGAGCCACCCTCACGGCAACGAGCATTGGTCTCACGGTGCGTATTCTGATGGAAATGGGGAGGCTTAAAACCCGTGAGGGGACGACCATTCTGGTCGGCGCCGTGATCGATGACATAATCGGCATCGTCATCCTCTCGGTGGTCATCGTGATAAGTGGGATGATCAACTCTGGCCAGGAGGTAAATTTCGGGCGGATCACCCTCGACGCGCTCCGAATCATCGTCATCGGCTTTGCTGTCTGGTTTGCCCTTCTCATCTTCGGGGTCAGGTTTCACCGTTATATCTCCCGAATAATTCTTCGCCCCTTTAAAAGATCAGGCACTGCCCCCGTCTTCGCCATGCTCCTGGGATACCTCATCGCCTATCTGGTGACCAAGGTACAGCTCCATCCGGTGGTGGGGGCTTATGTCGCCGGACTGATGTTCGCCGCCTGTGAGGAAAAGGAGGACATCATTGAGAGAACTCGGCCGGTCATGCTCTTCCTGGCCCCCTTCTTCTTCTGTTATCTGGGGATGCAGGTCGATGTTCCGTTGCTGGCTAAAGGGATTGAGGTGGCCCTCCTACTGCTTCTGGCCGCTGTGGTGGGCAAGGTGGTGGGCTGCTACCTTCCGGCCAAGCTGCAGGGGAGATTTTCTCACCTTGAAGCCCTGGTTGTGGGTGTGGGGATGGTTCCCCGGGGGGAGGTGGGACTGATCGTGGCTGGGGCAGGCCTGCTTTCCGGCGCGATCACCCAGACCCTATTTGGAGCCGCGGTCTTCGTAAGCTTGGTCAGCACGCTCATCACTCCCTCAATGCTTAAGCCCCTGCTGAGAAGACAGAAAAAGCCGACCGGCTAAAGAATTTATTCTGTTTTAGGGGGTGGAGAAAAATGAAGCTAAAGCATGTTATCCAAGCGGCTCAATTCGAGCGCTCCTGGCTGGAGGAGGAGTTCTTTCCGGAGGTAAGAGGAATGGAAGGGGTGGTGGAGAAGGGTGGAGCCGATATACTCTATGGAAAACATATGATCACCTTCTTCTATGAACCGAGCACAAGAACTCGGTGTTCTTTCGAGATAGCGATGAGCATGCTGGGCGGCAAAGTGGTGTTTTCAACTGAGAACGCCCGCCAATTCTCATCCGTGGCCAAGGGTGAAACCATTGAGGACACGATAAGGGTGCTCTGTCGCTATCGGCCGGATGTCATTGTACTTCGAACTGATGAAGAGGGAATGGCACAAAGGGCAGCTCAAGTTTCGTCTGTGCCGATCATCAATGCCGGGGATGGGGCGGGGGAACATCCAACCCAGGCCTTGTTAGACCTTTATACCATCCAGAAGGAGATTGGCCGGATTGCCGGCATCTCTATAGCCATGGTCGGTGACCTCGCCAAGGGGAGGACGGTTCGCTCTCTCTCATTCCTGCTGGCCAAGTTCCCCGATGTCAAGATTTACTTCGTTTCGCCCGAAAACCTTCGAATGAGGGATGACGTTAAGAACCATTTAGCCGAACACGGAGTTTGGTTTAAGGAGGAAGGGGACTTGAGGGAGGTAGCTCCCAAAGTGGACGTGGTTTATCAGACCAGGACTCAGCGAGAGCGGGGAAGCCTTGTGGAGAGGATGCAAGCTTTAAAGGGATCATACATAGTGGATAAAGATATCCTCAGCCTCATGAGGAAAAATGCGATCATCATGCACCCTTTACCTCGTAATGAGGAGATCTCACCAGAGGTTGACGATGATCCCCGAGCAGCTTACTTCCGGCAGGCGGAAAACGGACTTTATGTGCGCATGGCTCTGTTGAAGATGCTTCTTACTTAACGGGAGGCATGTCATGTTCAAGGCGGTCATATTTGACATCGAAGGGGTGCTCCAATTTCAGGGAAGGGTATATCCCGGAGCCATTGAACTCGTTGAATCGCTCCGACACAAAGGAATTGCGGTGCGATTCCTCACCAACAGCACCATTAACAGCCGAAAATCATGTGCTGAGAAATTAAGGAGCAGAGGCTTTACCGCTCATGATGAGGAGGTGGTGACCGCTTCCTCTGCTACCGCACAGTACTTGAAATCCCTGCAGCCTAGGTCCTGCTGGGTCATGTTGAAGGGCGAAGGCCTGGAGGAATTCCGAGGACTTCCTCAGGACACCAACGACCCCGAGTATATCGCCTTGGGGGACTTACGTGAGGACTTTAGCTTCCAGAACTTGAATAAGGCGCTCCGATTGCTTTATAAGGGCGCGAAATTGATTGTCATGATACCGGAGAAGATCGACAATAGCTTGGGTGAGCTGGAGTTAACCGTGGGCGCGTACGGGAGGATGCTGGAGGATGCTGCTGGTATCAAAGCAACCTATATTGGCAAGCCCAATCGCTACATCTTCGACATCGTCCTTGGCACCCTGAGGAACATTGAGCGACATGAGATTCTCATGGTCGGGGACAAGGTTGAAACCGATATCCTCGGTGCCAGGGAAGCTGGCCTCAGGTCAGCCCTGGTGAAGACGGGCGAATTTCGAGAGAAGGATCTGAAATCCTCCATCGCCCCGGACTACCTTTTCGATTCGGTTCAAGAGGTAGGGAGGTTGTTTCCTTAGTTTAAAAATTCGCTCAAGCATGACAGGAAGCAAGCTGCTTTGCAAATGTATGAGGGGGTTATATGAGAAGGCCACGGGAGATTGCCTATGAGGAGCAAGCTCGAAGGGCTTTAATGAAGGGGGTTGATGCATTGGCCGAATTGGCCCGGGTAACGCTGGGACCAAAGGGTCACCCGGTCATGATAGAAACCGGGGTCAGACCACTGATGGGATATGACCAGGGGGCGGACGTCGTAAGGGAGATCGACCGGCTTCCCGGGTCCTTTGAGAATATGGGGGTCCAGCTTTTGAGGCATGTGGCGACCAAGCTCAACGAAAGGTGTGGCGATGGTACCTCAGGAGCGATCGTATTGACCCAGGCCATTGTTCGGGAGGGGATGAAGAACGTTGCCGCTGGTGCCGATGTGATGGCCCTTAAACGGGGGATCGAGGAGGCCGTGCAGGTGGTGGTGGAGAAGCTAAAGGAGGATTCCATCGAGGTGAGGACCAAGGAGCGAGCCGCTCAGGTAGCTATCAGCTCTGCCGGGGATAGGGAGATCGGCATGCTGGTTGCCGAGGTTGTTGATAGGGTTGGGAAGGATGGCGTGGTAACCGTGGAGGAATCTCAAAAGCTCGGACTGCAGGTGGAATACATTGAAGGGCTAAGGCTTGATCGGGGCTACTTTAGTTCCCACTTCATCACCAACCCCGAGAAAGGGGAAGCGGTGGTCGAGGATCCTTACATTCTGATCACCGATATGAAGATCTCGAGCCTTTCGGATATCTTGCCCGCTTTGCAGCTCATACACAAAGCAGGGAGCAAGAACTTTGTCCTCATCGCTGATGAAGTAAGCGGGGAGGCCTTGGCCACGCTGGTTACAAACAAGCTCCGGGGTAACCTTAATTGTTTGGCGGTGAAATCCCCCGGGTTTGCCGAACGGCGCCGCGCCCGGCTTGAGGATGCAGCCATCTTCACCGGAGGCGAGTTCATCAGCAGTGAACTGGGCCGGAAGCTTGACTTGCTTCGGCTGCAGGACTTTGGTCGGGCCAGAAAGGTTGTGGCTGATGCGGAGTGGTGCACCATCATCGGAGGTAAGGGGTCGCCGGAGAAAATCAACCAGCGAATTCAACAGATAAGGGCTGAGATGGAGCAGGCCAGCTCTGACTTTGCATTGGACAAATTGCAGGAGCGGCTGGCACGGTTGGCCAACGCAGTGGCGATAGTGAAGGTGGGGGCAATTACCCAAGCTGAGGCTAAGGAAAAAAAGCGACGCATTGAGAGTGCTCTAGCAGCCACGTTGGCCGCGGTAGAGGAAGGTGTGGTCCCCGGGGGAGGGGTGGCCCTGGTAAACTGCGCTACTGCCCTACACGATCTGGCAACAAAACTTGAGGGAGACCGGGCCACAGGTGTCAGGGTGATGATGAGGGCTTTGGAAGAGCCACTGCGCATAATAGCCCTGAATGCCGGCCTGGATCCCTCCTTGGTCGTTGATTTCATCAAGAGGGCCGACAAAGGCATTGGGTATGATGCGGAGACCGGGGAGCTAGGGGTGGACATGATGGAGAGGGGGATAATTGATGCCACCAAGGTAGTTCGCAGTCAAATTCAGCATGCGGCCAGCATGGCCTTAACGATACTCACCACCGGGGCTCTGGTGACCTACGCCTCGGGAAAGCGGGCTTATGCTTAAATTCAAGGTAAAACGGGCTCAGATAAGGGACGTCCCCCAAATTCATCGGCTGGTCAACAATTTTGCCGAGCAGGCCAGGTTACTTCCCCGGTCGATGAGTGAACTCTATGAGGATGTCCGGGATTTTTTCGTCGTTCGTCAGGACGATGAAGTTATAGGTTGTGCTGCTCTGCATGTTTGTTGGTCGGACTTAGCGGAGATAAGAGCCTTGGCGGTGGCCGATGAATGGCAGGGCAAGGGGGTTGGCAAGGCTCTGGTGAAAGCTTGCCTCTCAGAGGCCAAGAAACTGGATATCTCTACGGTGTTTTGCCTTACCTATAAGCCGGAGTTTTTCGAACAATTCGGATTTCGCCAAGTGGATCTGATGTCCCTTCCCCGAAAGATATGGGGCGAGTGTCAGCATTGCCCCAAATATCCCTACTGTGATGAGATAGCCATGCTCCTGACCTTGAAGAAGTCCGCTGGGGAGGCTACCTAGCCCAGCGCTACCTTTATGGCTTCGGGTAAGCTTCGCACTGCTCGGAGCTCTATCTCTGGCAGGGAGCCAAGCTTTGAGGGCGGCAGGATGCAGGTCTTAAAGCCCAGCTTGGCCGCCTCGGCCACTCGACGCTCGAGCTGGTGAACGGGCCTCAGTTCCCCGCTCAGCCCCACCTCGCCCACGGCCACCAGCTCCGCTGGTACCTTTCGGCCGCGAAAGCTCGAGGCTATGGCCAAGGCTAGGCCCAGATCAGCCGCCGGCTCACTCACCCTTATTCCCCCAACCACGTTGGCGATGATATCTTGATTCCCGAGGGGGATGCGAGCCCTTCGCGAGAGGACGGCCGCCACCAGAAGCAGTCGATTGAAGTCCACCCCGTTGGCCGTCCGGCGGGGGAGGCCAAAGGCCGTGGGGTTGGTCAGGGCCTGGATCTCCACCAGGAGCGGGCGGGTGCCCTCCATGGTGGGTACCACCACCGAGCCGATGGCGGCTTCTCCATGTTGGGAGAGGAAGGCCTCCGAAGGATTGGTGACCTCCACCAGCCCCCGATCCCTCATCTCAAACATGCCTATCTCGTTGGTGGAGCCAAAGCGGTTCTTGACGCTGCGCAGAATTCGGTAGGTGCTGAAGCGCTCCCCCTCGAGGTAGAGGACGACGTCAACGATGTGCTCCAGGGTGTGCGGGCCGGCGATGGCTCCCTCCTTGGTGACATGGCCGATGAGAAAGGTGGGCGTCCCGCTCGACTTGGCAAAGTTCAGCAGCCTCAGGGCGCATTCCCGAACCTGGCTTAGGCTACCGGCCGCCCCCTCCATCCCTTCCAAGTAAACCGTTTGAATTGAATCAACGATCATAAGCTTGGGCGAACTATGCTGCGCGGCCTCCAGGACGTATTCCAGCCTGGTCTCCGGCAGGACGAAGACCCTCTCACCACTGAGCCCCAGCCGTTCGGCTCGAAGCTTGATCTGGGAAGCCGATTCCTCACCAGCTACGTAGAGCACCTGCCCGGCTTCAGCAGCTCTGCCCGCCACTTGAAGCAGGAGGGTTGATTTGCCGATCCCCGGGTCACCGCCCAATAGCACCAGCGAGCCGGGCACCAGCCCACCGCCCAGAACTCGGTCGAACTCCGCGAGGCCGAGGCTCATTCGAGGGCTATCCGCCAGGGAGACCTGAGAGAGCTCACAGGCTTCGGCGGCGGGAACGCCGAGGCCGCCGACCTTAACCTTCTCCACATAGCTGTTCCATGCCCCGCACTGAGGACAGCGCCCCAGCCACTTGGGACTCTCGTTCCCACAGCCTTCGCAGACGTAGACGACCTTGCCTTTGGGCATGGGCTTATTTTCACCCCAAAAATTCTGCAATTTTTGGGGACCCCGTAAATTTAAATGTGGGTACTACAAAAAAGGAAGCCCATTAGGGCTTCCTACAAGGGCGTTGGTCTCTGGTTAGGCCCTGGCTAGGGTGGCGGCGTGGAAGACGATCTGGTCACCCTCTCGATCAAGCCACACCACATCACCGGGCTGGAACTCTCCGGCCAGAAGCTTCTCCGAGAGCGGATCCTCAACCATGGTTTGGATTACACGGCGGAGAGGTCGCGCCCCGAAGAGGGGATCATAGCCCTTCTCCGCCAGAAGCTCCTTGGCCTCCAAGGTGGCCTCCAGCCCGATGTCCTTCTCCTTAAGCTGCTCTCCCACCTGAGCCAGCATCAGGTCCACGATCTGGAGAATGTGCTCCCGCGTCAGCGGGTGGAAGACAACGGTGCCGTCCAGCCGGTTGAGAAACTCCGGACGGAAGTTCTTCTTGAGCTCCTCGAGGAGCTTTTCCTTCATTCGTTCGTAGGATATCTGAGCCGCCTTTTTCTCATCCGTGGGCTTGAATCCAATGGTGCTCTCCTTGCGAATGAACTCCGCCCCGATATTGCTGGTCATGATGATGATGGTATTGCGGAAGTCCACCTTCCGACCCTTGGCATCGGTAAGGTGACCGTCGTCGAAGATCTGCAATAGGATGTTGAACACCTCCGGGTGGGCTTTCTCGATCTCGTCGAGGAGAATGAGCGAGTAGGACTTGCGCCTTACTGCTTCGGTAAGCTGCCCTCCTTCTTCGTAGCCAACATACCCGGGCGGGGCGCCGACCAGACGAGCGACGGTATGTCTCTCCATGAATTCCGACATGTCGAGGCGGATCATGGCCTCCTCGCTGCCGAACATGAACTCGGCCAAGGCTCGAGCCAGCTCAGTTTTGCCCACTCCGGTCGGGCCCATGAAGATGAAGACGCCGATGGGCCGCCGGGGATCCTTGAGTCCAGCCCGGGCTCGTCTGACTGCCTTAGAGACCAGCTTTATGGCTTCATCTTGACCAACAATGCGCTTATGCAGCGCTTCTTCCATATGGAGAAGCCGGGTGGTCTCATCGGCGGCCAGCTTGGTCACCGGAATGCCAGTCCACATGCTGACCACCTCGGCCACGTCCTCAGGGGTGACCACGGGTTTCTCCACCTCTTTTTCCCTCTTCCACTCCAGTTGCATCCGGGCAACCTTCTCTTCCAGCTTAAGTTCCCGCTCCCGAAGCTCGGCAGCATATTCATACTGCTGGTTAGCGATGGCTTGTTCCTTCTCCCGCCGTACCGACTCCAAGGCGCGGCGCAACTCGGCAATGGAGAGGGGAGGGGCCAGGTGTCTCAGCCGAACCCGTGAGGAAGCCTCGTCGATCAGGTCAATGGCCTTGTCCGGCAGGAAGCGGTCAGGGATGTACCTTGAGGCCAGTTGAGCGGCTGTTTTCAAAGCCTCATCGCTGATGACGAGCTGATGGTGTTCCTCATAGCGTTCCTTTATCCCACGCAGGATCTCGATGGTCTCCTCAACCGAGGGTTCCTCTACCAGGATCGGCTGAAAGCGCCGCTCCAGCGCTGGATCTCTCTCGACGTATTTGCGGTAATCATCAACGGTGGTGGCGCCGATGCACTGTATCTCACCTCGGGAGAGGGATGGCTTAAGTATGTTAGACGCATCCACAGCCCCCTCGGCTGCCCCAGCTCCAACCAGGGTGTGCATCTCATCAACGAAGAGCAGGCAGTTGCGAGCGGTTTTAATTTCCTCAATGACCTTCTTCAACCGCTCCTCAAACTCACCGCGGTATTTGGTCCCGGCAACCAGCGCTCCTACATCAAGGGTCAGCAGCCGCTTGCCCTTCAGGGTCTCCGGCACATCTCCCGAAGCGATGCGGTGAGCAATTCCCTCAACGATGGCGGTCTTGCCCACCCCGGGCTCGCCGATGAGCACCGGATTGTTCTTCGTCCTTCGGCTGAGTATCTGGATCACCCGCTCGATCTCTCGCTCCCTCCCGATGACCGGATCCAGCTTGCCAGCAGCAGCGGCAGCGGTGAGATCTATGCCCAGTTGATCCAGGGTTGGGGTGCGAGTAGTGGTGCGAGCTCCAACCTGATGAGGAAGGCTCTGGCTAAGGAGATGGCCTATCTCTCGGCGGGCCCGCTCCAGGGTGATCCCAAAGCTCTCCAGTACCCCGGCAGCTACTCCCTCGCCTTCGCGCAACAGCCCGAGAAGAAGGTGTTCGGTGCCGATGTAGTTATGGTTGAGCTGACGAGCTTCATCCACAGCTAACTCAATCACCTTCTTCGCCCGGGGGGTTAAGCCAACTTCACCACGACTCTTACGCTCCCCTCGCCCGATGATGAACTCTACCGCGGCCCTAACCTTGCCCAGATCAGCTCCCAGGTTCACCAGGGCTTTGGCCCCCACCCCACTGCCTTCCCGAATTAGGCCCAAAAGGATGTGTTCGGTGCCGATATAGTTGTGGTTAAACCGCTGAGCTTCCTCCTGAGCCAGGGCGAGGACCTTGCGGGCGCGTTCAGTGAACTTATCAAACCGACTCGACATCTCTTTCCCTAGGTGGGGACTCGGATATATTATAGCATCTGCCGGAAGAAAAGGTCAAAGCAAAAGAGGGAAACCCAGCCAACTTGGTCAAGAGGTTTCCCTAGTCTATAATGTTAAGGGTGAAGTATTGTGTTCTGATCTTAGACGGTGCTTCAGGCTGGCCCTTGGAGGAATTTGGGGGCAAGACCTGCCTGGAATTGGCCCGGAAGCCCAATCTGGATCTCTTGGCCTCTCGGGGGATGGTGGGACTGGCGCGCACCGTTCCTCCAGGGATGGAAGCCTCATCGGCCTGTGCTTGCCTTTCCATCCTGGGCTATGATCCCCGGATCTACTACACCGGTCGGGGGCCAATCGAAGCCCACAGCTTGGGAGTAAAGCTGGAGGAAGGTGAGGTGGCCTTTCGCTGCAACCTAGTGACCATCCTTGAAGGGAGGATGTGGAGTTACAGCGCGGGCCAGATCACCAGTGCTGAGTCCCGCGAGCTCATCGCTGCCCTTCAACAAAGCCTGGGCGACGAGCGGGTGAGGTTTTACCCCGGCGTGGGCTACCGCCACATTTGTACCATAAAGGAAGGCGAGGAGTGTTTGAAGGCCGTTTGTACCCCACCTCATGAGATACCGGGTAAGCCTATCTCCGACTTTTTGCCTCGGGGCGAAGGAAGCGACCTGCTGCTTAAGCTGATGGAACGTTCGCGGGAGATCCTGCAAAAACACCCGGTGAATCTCAAAAGACAGGAGCAAGGGAAACCCCCGGCCAACCTCATCTGGCTTTTCTGGGGAGGGAAAAAGGCTCCCGAACTTCCCCCTTTCAGTCAGATATATGGGCTGAGCGCTGCCCTGACTTCGGGGGTTGACCTTCTCCAGGGGCTGGCCAAGCTCTCGGGGATGGAGGTGCTGAACATTCCCAGAGTTACCGCCGGGCTGGACAACGACCATGCAGCTCAAGCTGAAGGAGCTCTCAAAGCACTGGAAAGACACGACCTGGTGTTCATTCATATCGAGGCCCCCGACGAGGCAGCTCACGAAGGCCGGGTGAGGGAGAAGGTGGAAACGATAGAGCGGATCGATCAGGAAGTCGTGAGCCAGCTTCTCTCCTGGCCGGAACTCCGGGTGCTGATTTTGCCGGATCACCCCACCCCGATAAAGCTGCGCACCCATGCTCCGGACCCGGTTCCCTTCTTGATCTGGGGCCCCGGCGTGGAGGAAAATGGGGCCAGGGTCTTCAGCGAGCGAGAAGCCCAGAGGACTGGGCTGTTCCTGAAAAGAGGACATGAACTACTCGGGAGGTTGCTGGGTAATCCTTAGCCATATTGCCTGGCTAAATTAATGCGCTCATCTCAATATCTCGCTTCGCTCCTCAACTCACTCGATGGTCGGGGGTACAAGGCTTACCGAGAACTTGAAGAGAGAGGTCCCTTTTCCTTTCCCGGCTTTGTCCTCTTCCTCGACCATGTTCAGGGAGATCCCTTTGCCCCTCCCTCGCATCTTCGAGTTCGCCTCTCTCAGGAGCTGGCGGGATTTCCCGCTGAGCTTTTCTCCAACCCGATCCGCCGGCTTGCCCTAGAGGACTTCCTGTCCCGCAGGTTTTCCGCGGCCCTGGAGAACCTGAGTCGGCGCCGGGGCACGGGGAGGAGTGGTTTCTTCCGCACCATCGAGCTCAGCCCGGCGGTGCTGGAACGTACTTCCTGCCGCGTGAACCCCAACTGGGTGGAGCTGCGCTTCTTTGCCGGTTTGCCGGCCGCCGGGAGGAGGGTTTTGGGTCGAGAGGCGCGGGAGATGCTGCTCGAGGATATCCCCCAGGCAGTTCAGGCAGTGCGCTATGCCTCGCTCGATCCCCGGAAGGTAAGCTGGCACGTGGACACGGTGGAGGATGGCTGGGCAATCCAGGCTCAACTGGAGGATCTCGGGCTGGTGGCCTTCCTGGCCGAGGGCTCAATCCTTCCGCGGGAGAGCGGGATTAGCGAGCGCCCTTTAAAATCAGCGCTTCCCCTCATCCCCCCGCCCCCGCTGACCGTCGAGCTGGAGACCCCTCATCGGGGGAGGGTCAGGGGGATGGGAATACCC
>CBFDTP010000023.1:0-19367 GCA_965612975.1 uncultured Dehalococcoidia bacterium
CAACCGCCCACACCAATCACTTGGCTATCTTACGCCGATAGAGTATATTGAAAAAGTGTTACCTATGTGGTCAGCCACCACACGAGCTTGTTCAGAGGACCAAACTGTGTTAGACTGGGCTAGCCAAGAGATGGTGGGAGGAACGGATGAGAATAGAGACACCCAGATATACTGAGCGCTTTGGAGCAGTTAGACTACATGATGTGCAGAAGGTGCTGGAGTTGGACTCTGGTGGAAAGGAATTCCTCATCTGCCAGGAGGTTAAGGGGGTAGAGAAGATAGATGAGGAGGTGATCAAGGCCATCGAGGGAAGGATGGCCGTCATCGTCCCGGTCAAGGATGAGAAGCTCAAGATCTTCGAGGGGGTTATCAGCGGAATCCCCCATGATACACTGCTGATCGTGGTCTCCAACAGCCGGACGGAGGAGATCAATCGCTTCAAAATGGAGAAGGATGCCCTGGAGCAATTCTGCTACTTTGCCCACCGCCCGGCCCTGATCGTCCATCAGAAGGACCCCATCCTGGCCGAGGCCCTGCAGCGAGCGGGCTACTTCGACCTTCTGGACGAAAACGGCCTGGTAAGGGATGGCAAGTGTGAGGGAATGATAATCGGTTTACTCCTGGCCGCCATGACCGAAAAGGAGTACGTTGGCTTCGTAGATGCCGATAATTACTTCCCCGGCGCCGTCCTGGAATATGTCCGAGCCTATGCTGCCGGCTTCAGCCTCTCCAGGTCCCCCTACATCATGGTTCGGATCCTGTGGAATTATAAGCCCAAGATCTCCGCCAACGAGCTCTACTTCAAAAAGTGGGGGAGGGTCTCTGAGATAGACAATCGGTACTTTAACCTTCTGCTATCGACCAAAACAGGCTTTGAGACGAATGTTATCCGCACGGCCAATTCCGGAGAGCACGCCATGACCATGAAGCTGGCGGAAATACTGCCGCTGGCATCAGGCTACGCTGTCGAGCCACAGGAGCTGGTATTCCTGTTTGAGCACCTCGGTGGGGCTATGCCAACCCCCCATCAAGAAGCGGTAGCTGAGGGGGTAGATATCTTTCAGATAGAGACCCGAAACCCTCACTTGCACGAGCAGAAGGGAGAGGAACACCTAGAAGGCATGCTCATCCAGGGGTTAAGCACCATCTACCACTCCTCGCTTTGTGATCCGGAGATAAAGGAGCTGATCCTGAAAGAGCTGCAGGAACAGACCAGCCTCAAGCCGGGTGATGAACCTCCCAAACCTTTCATTCACACCCCTCTTTACCAAGTTGACCTGAAGAAGTTCAAGGACTTTATGTTGCCCCGTCTGCCGGATTACGCGGCGTAACCCTTAGAGTTTGCTGGCCAAGGCCTTGATGGCCCGAGTCCAGCCAGCCGGGCCAAAGCCTTCAAGGCGGTGTAGCCCGGATATGTCTACCGAGGCCCAGCCACCATCGGGTTCCTGGAGGAGTATGGGGCAATCAACCACCCTCAGCATGGGCTCATCGCTCAGGCTATTTCCTATAGCGATGCTCCTCACTTGACCAAAGGCCTTCTTAAACAGATCCAGCAATACCCTGGTGGCTTCCCCCTTGTCGGCTTTTCCCCTGACCCGATAATACCTCTCCCCGCGGGACCAACTAAGTCCTTTCTCCTCAACTCGTCGCAGGAATCTCCTCACCTCCTCCTCCGGCCCCTCAAACTTTAGGGTTTCGGTGTACTCTCTCTGCTGAGCTAATCGGGCCATCTCCAGGCTTAGTCCGCTGTCCTGGGCTATTTCCTCCGCTCGAAGGTCGCCGAAGGTCTTTATCTCACCGCGGAACTCGCCCTTAAGCCGGTCAAGCACCGCTCTGATTTGCTCGTAGGGCAGGCCTAACTCGACCACGGCATACTCGTCAATCCATCGCTGGGGCTGAAGGGAAAAAGGGAAATAACCGCGGGGGATCAGAATCGCTCCCCCCTCCTCCACGATGAAGGGATCACTTATTCCCAGAGCCTTCCGGTATACTTCCTGCTCTGCTCTCGTCTTGGCCGAACAGAAAACGATGGGGATCTGCCTTTCCTTAAGCCAGCGGATGGCCTCCTGGGAGCCCTCGTAGGAGTAACTTTGGGGATCGAGCAGGCTGCCATCTAGGTCGGTAAACAGGATCGACTTCACTTTCCCTTTCTCTTAATCCAGAGGTTCATCCTTCGGAGCTCCTTGACCCCCTTAAGGGTCGAGGCCAGGGCCAGGTTTACCCTGAGGATCACCTCCCTGGGGAAGGGGATGAGAGGTATGGGTTTGCCATCAACGAAGAGCCTCACCTCATCTTCCTCCCGGGCCATCACCCTCTCCTCTATAAGCTGAGCCAGCCCAGGAACATCCTCCGGAGAAAACTGGGGAATGTCCAGATCCAGAGGCTCATCGGTGACCACCGCCAGCAGCTCCTCTGGGGGACAGGTCAGCTCTCCCAGACCACGCCGGTGTACCTCTACCTTATACTTTCTCCCTCGCTTGAATCCCTCGGCCAAGACCAGGTCGAAGTCTCCCAGGAATTGCTCCAGCTCCACCAGATTTAGGTCATGGTCCAACTCTCTGATCAGGGCCAGCTTAGCGGGGGAGCTCAGCAGCACACATTCGCTCCCCGCCTGGATATGTCGCCAGGAGTCCTTCCCGGGCACATCCAAGTCGAACTGGTGAGGCACGTGCTTCACCGTGGCTATACGATATCCTCGGCGCTTGAACTCCGGCGTTAGCTTTTCTATCAGGGTGGTCTTGCCTGATTTTGAGGCTCCTACGATGCAGACGATCGGTGGCATTTACTCCCCCCAATCCAGAATTTGGACCAAAACCTCATCTCCTTCGCGGATTGATCTTACTTCCTCAGGCACAATTAGAAGGCCATCGGCCTGAGTCAGCGAGGTAAGGACACCCGAACCTTGAGGCCCAGTCAGGCGGGCGAAGTACTTTCCCTTCTCCTTCCTGAGCTTCACCCGGGCGAAGACCCGCCGCCCATCTGGGTTTTCCAAGCGGCTCTCGCTTATGGCCTTGATCACCCGCTGTGGTGGTTCCTCCTTTCCCATCAGCTTGAGGATCAGCGGTCGGGCAAATTGCTGGAAGGCGAGCATGGAAGATACGGGAAAACCGGGAAGGCCAAGATGGGGTACCCAGCCGCCGTTCTTCCGCAGCCGACCGAAGGCCAGAGGTTTGCCTGGCTTCATGCGCACCCTCCAGAAAGTTATCTCCCCCAGCGAGGCCAGCACCTTCTTTACCACATCGAATTCCCCCACCGACACCCCAGCCGAGGTGATCACCAGATCAGAATCCAGGGCCTGAGCTATCCGTTCCGAGATGACCTGAGGGTCATCCGGGGCAATGCCGAGGACTTTGGGGATCGCTCCCAGGGAGAGCACCTGAGCCGCCAGGCTAAAGGTGTTGCTGTTGTAGATCTTCCCTGGGGGAAGCGGCTGGCCAGGCTCGACGAGTTCGTTGCCGGTGGCCAGGAGGGCCACCACCGGACGGCGGATGACCTTCACGCTTACCTTCCCCAGCGAGGCCAGCAGGCCTATCTCCGGCGGGCGCAGAACCGTTCCCCGGCGCAGGACGAGATTTCCCTGGGCAACATCCTCCCCAACTGGCCTGACGTTCTTTCCCGATGAGACCTCGACGAAGATCCCTACCTCGCTGAGAGGCAGGCCCTTAGTTCTTCGCTCCTCCTCATCTGTATCCTCAAACTGGACCACCGCATCGGCTCCGGAGGGCAGTGGGGCTCCGGTCATGATGCGCACCGCAGTCCCTGGCCGAACCTCCAGCCCGGAAGATTCTCCCGCGGTTATCTCGCCGATGACCTGCAGAACCCGAGGATTTCCGCGGGTTGCCCCCCTGGTCTCCCCTGACCTTAAGGCATAACCGTCCATAGCAGCGCTATCGTAAGGTGGCAGGCTGACCGGGGAGCGGATGTCCTCCGCCAGAACCTGCCCCAAGGCCCCCAGAAGCGCTTTCTCCTCTGCCTCCAGTGGCTCAACGCCGGCCAGGATCTTCTCCCTGGCCTCCTCTATGCTCAGCACCATACCCCTTTTGCTCTTTAAAAAGCTTTTCCGCCCGCACCAGATCCCCGGGTGAGTTGATGTTGAAGAAGCTCAAATGCCCCGGGTCCAGGAGATCGAGCTCCTCCCCCTCCACGTACCTTACCCTCACTTGGCTCAGTAGATTGCTTACCTTGAAGTCACCCTGCTCCAACAACCGCTGCATTATATAAAGGCAATTTTTGGAATAGACTGCGTGAAGTGGCTCCACCTTGTCACCCACCCGCGGGATGACCACATCAAAGCCGGGGGAGAGCTTGAGCAGGTGGCGAAGTAGCTTTGCATTGAGGAAGGGCATGTCGCAGGCCACTGCCAAGCTATAAGGCTCGGAGGCCTGTAGCAGGCCGGAATAAAGGCCTACCAGGGGGCCCCTACCCGGATAGACATCCACCGTTTCCTTTATCCCTGGATAGTTGCCTGGAAGAGGACTAAGCTGCCCGGGGGAGAGGACCAGGATGATCTCGTTCGTAAACTCGCTTAGAATCTGGATGGTTTTCTCCAGCACCCTTTCGCCAGCCAGGGAAAGCTGGCACTTATCCTGATTCAGTCGAGAACCCTTACCTCCAACGAGGATGATGGCGCTCATTCTTCAAGACCAACCTCTCAAAAGAGAGACTTCAAACAGAACTTCTCAGCGGCGAAGGACAACCCCAAGCTCCTTTTCCAGCTTCTCCAGTATTTGTTGCTGTAGCTGACTTACCTCCTCATCGGTCAGGGTGCGCTCGGGGGACTGATAGAGAACGGAAAAGGTGAGGGATTTCTTCCCCGGCGGAATCCTCTCGCCCTGATAAACGTCGAACAGTTCAACCCGCCTCACCTGAGGGAATCCCTGAATAAGTTCCTTAATCCGCTTTGCCGGGAGGGCCTCATCCGCCAGCAGAGCCAGGTCCCTCGCAACACCAGGGAAGCGCGGCAGCGGGCGGTAGAGACGAACTCGGTCCACCGAGGAGACAAGCTCATCCAACCAGATTTCAAACAAGCTGATGCTCTCGGAGACAAGGTCAAAGTTGACCTTTACCTGGGGATGGATATCTCCCAGAACCCCTACCTGTCGGCCATCTAACATAACTTTGGCCGTGCGGCTGGGGAGCAATCCCAGCTCCTCCGCCGGCTCAAAGTCAGCCTCTAAGCCGAGCCGATTGAAGAGGGTCTCCAGAATGCCTTTGGCGGAGAAGAAGTCCAGCATCTCCTTCCCCACCAGCCATGACTTCCCAAACCTCGGGCCGCCAACCACCCCGCAGACAACCTCTCGTTCCTCGGGCAAATTTCCCGGTCGGGGAAAATAGACCTTGCCCACCTCGAAGAGCATGAGTCCCCCTTCACGCCGTCTCTCGTTGGCCGCAAAGGCTCGGAGTAGCCCAGGTCTGAGGCTGGTGCGCAGGTACTCCTGTTCGCGACTCAGCGGATTGGCCACCCGAATAGGGTCAGGTCCCTTGGTTGAGGCCTTCTCCAGGACTTCCCGGCTGATCAGGGAGTAGGTGATGACCTCCTGCATCCCACAGCCCACCAAGATATCGCGCACCCTTTCCCTCAGGGGACGTAGGGGATTGGGCTCGAACTGAGGAAGCTCACCACTCAGCGGTGAGAGGGGAATTGCGTCATAGCTGATAATGCGGGCCACTTCTTCAGCGAGGTCATCAGCCACGGTTATATCGCTGCGCCAGTAAGGAATGCCGACGCGAAGCTCACCGGGGGCAGCAGGCTCACAGGTAAAACCAAGGGATGAAAGGATGCCGGAGATCTGCTCCGACCTCAGCTCTATGCCCAGCACTTGCTTGACCCGACGCTCGGTCAGTCGGATGGACTGGCTCCCCTTGCTCCCCGGGTAAATATCAATCACCCCCCGAGCCACCTCCCCTCCCACGAGCTCCTCCATTAGACCCAGAGCTCGGTAAAGTGCCGGAAGGGCCAGCTCGGGGCTAAGCCCCTTCTCAAATCGGAGGGAGGCCTCGGTCGGCAGATTCAGTTGATGGGCGGTGCGACGAACGCTGGCCTGGTTGAAGTTGGCCGACTCGATGAGTATGGCGCTGGTCTCCGCGGTTACCTCGCTTTCCAAGCCTCCCATGACCCCGGCGAGGGCTACTGGGCCCTGATCGTCAGCGATGACCAGTACGTCAGGGGAAAGCGCCCTTTCCTCACCGTCCAAGGTGATAAGATGCTCCCCCTCCCGAGCTCGCCGAACGATTATCCTTCGTCCCCTTAACTTCTCAAAGTCAAAGGCATGTAGCGGCTGACCATACTCCAGCATGACATAATTGGTAATGTCCACCAGGTTGTTTATAGGTCGTATGCCCAGGGCCAGAAGTCTCTCCTGCATCCAGCGAGGAGAAGGTCCCACCTTGACTTCCTGAACTATCCCCGCACAGTACCGCGGGCAGAGATCCGGGGCCAGGATCTGAACCTGGGCCAACTGCTCCACCCCGGGACCCCTTTCCTCATACCTTATCTGGGGAAGTCGGAGTTTCTCCCCGGTCAAGGCAGCTACCTCGCGAGCAATCCCCAGTACGGAGAGACAATCCGGACGGTTGGGACTTACCCTGATGTCCAGGATCACATCGCCCAGGTAGTCCGACAGGGGCACCCCTACCGGGGCATCTGGCGACAGGATCATGATTCCCTCATGATTATCGGAGATGCCCAGCTCCCTCTCCGAACAGAGCATGCCTTCCGAGAGAACCCCTCGGATCCTCGCTGGCTTAAGCCTGACGGGTTGGCCGGTATGAGGATCAAGCACCCTTGCTCCAACTCGGGCCAAGGGAACCTTCTGCCCCACCTCAATGTTGGGAGCTCCGCAGACGACCTTGAGCTTTTCCCCCTTGAGGTCCACGAGGGCCAGTTGGAGACGGTCGGCCTGGGGATGCTTCTCTATCTCGATTATCTGACCGACGAAGATGTTGGCCCAGCGATCGCCAATGGCCTCCATCCGTTCCACCTCCAGACCGGCCATGGTTAATTTGTCAGCCAGCTCCTGAGGCGAAAGCCTGATGGGAACGTAATCACTGAGCCACTTCAGCGAAACCCTCATTTAGGTCTCCGACCACTTCGTTTCCGCCTTCCTATTTTAGCATCAGATGTTCCGGTTTACAAAAGCGCTGCCAGGAAGGCAGCAATTGGTAGACATCTGGCAGGTAACTGGCTAAAATTTTAGGCGGAATGAGCGAGGGAATGAAGAGCGCCCTGGAAAGGGCCCTGGAAAGGGCTGAGAAGTTAGGCCGTCTTTCCCCGGAGGAGAGGCAGAAGGCCAAGAAGGAGGAGTATTCCGCCATTGGACAGGGAATAGCCCACCGGTATTTAAAGCAAGGTGACAAAGCCGTTCTTAAACATCAAATAGAGCAATATGAAGGCGAGGAAGGGCAAATAGTCTCGCAGGCAGTGTTCTCCGTTCTGCTGGACAAGATCGAGCTGGATGATGAAGAGAAAACAACGGCCAGAGCCATAGAAGGATTAGCGGCTTTGCAGCAAGGTGAAGACCTGGCCGAGGCCCTGGGGAAGATCAGAGAGCTACTGGCTGAATATCAGCAAGCCAAGCTTAAGGCTCTGGAGAAGGGCAAAAGCCTGGCGGCGAAGGCGATCCGGGAGGAACTTCACCGGCTGAGGATCTCCGGCAGCGCTGTAGGAGAAGTGAATCTCAAGGTGAGTCCAGCTTGGAATGAGCTTATGGAGCGCTTCCAGCCACGATTCAGGGAACAGTTGACCAGCCTCAAGCAGGAACTCGAAGCCCGCTTAAGCTGAAGCCCCATATCCGGTTAACCTTGATGGACTTTTCACCCCCGGACGTGGTAAAATCCAAGAGACCTAGTAAAACTAGGTATTTCGGGGGTGGCATGGGGGATGCGCTAAGTCTGGTGGTGGCCTATCTATTGGGCTCTATTCCCTTCGCTTACCTCATTAGCAAGCTCAAGGGCATCGATATCCGTCAGGTTGGCGACCGCAACGTAGGGTCGGTCAACGTGTTCCGCCATGTGGGATTGATGGCTGGCATAACCACCCTGGTTGCGGATATAGGGAAGGGGGCCCTGGCAACGGTGGTGGCCAGGGCTCTCAGTGGGGAGTGGCTGATGTGGTATCTGGCCGGGGGCACTGCGGTAGCAGGGCATAACTGGCCGGCCTTTCTGCGCTTCCGAGGAGGTCGGGGGGTCGGGCCGATGATTGGGGTCCTGCTCATCCTGCTCCCCAGGGAGATGTCAATCACCCTGGGGCTCGCTGCAGTGCCGCTCTTCATCGCCCGTAACATGATCTGGTGTGGGATGGCCCTTTTTATCCCCCTGCCGCTGCTCTGCTGGCTCTTCAGTGAGCCGATCCCCCTCCTGGCCTACTCCATGGCCCTACCTTGCCTCTCAGGATTCACCCATTGGCTGACCACTCGCCGTCTGCCTCCCGAAGCTCGGCGAGAGGCCGACATGTTCTGGATCGCCTCTGAGATACACCACGAGGGGCATAGCACCGATAAGAGTCTCTGAGTGGCCACAGGGGGAAAACTTAAACCCGCTGCGGAGGCCTGGTCCAGGCTAAAAGGACAGCCGAGACCGTCAGGAAGGTACCCAAATAGATAAAAGTAGCGGTATAGCCACCGCTAATATCCCTCAGGAAACCGCCCACAAATGGTCCAGCCCAACTGGAGAAGAAAGCGTAGGCCGTGAAGATCACTCCCAGAATCGTTCCGAAATGTCGTTCGCCGAAGTATTCCATGACCAGAGGAGAGGAAAGGGCAAACAGCGTCCCGAAGCTACCTCCAATGAAGGCCAAGGGAAGCGCCAAGAAAACGAATTCCCGGGCAAAGGACAGGAGGAAATAGGCCCCGGCTCCGCCAACAAAGGTCAAAGCCATGATTATCCGACGTCCGAACTTATCGGAGAGGATCCCATTTATCAGCCGGCTGAGTCCGTTGGTCAGGTTGAAAATGCTCAGGGCCAGGGCTCCCTGAGCAGGGGTAAACCCAAGATCCTGGCAGATGGGAACGCAAAGCGTCACCATCCCTACCCCAGCTGCCCCACCCAGTGCCCAAATAGACCAAATAAGCCAAAAGGCCCTGGTCCGCAGCGCTTGGGAAAGAGTTAAGTCATCCGTCAAACGGCGAGCACCTGCAAAGCTAACCTGGGAGAATTCTCGCCTCGGCCGCTTGGGAGATTCCGTGAGCTGGGCGAAAAGGGTTCCCACCACAAAGGTGAGCAGACTTATTCGAATCATCGTGGAGAAGTAGCCATAGCTCTCCAGCCAGTGGTTAAACAGCGGAACCATGGGGGCGGCCGAGATGCCGAAGGCCAGACTCACTATCCCAGAGGCCATGCCTCGTCTCTCCGGCCACCACTTCTGCACACAGCTAAAGGAGGGAACGTATACCAGGCTTGAGGCGCTCCCCAAGATCACCGCATAGATACAAAGCAGGTAGATGTTCTGAGCGTAGGCAAAGCCGAGAGCAGCGGCTCCGGCCAGGATCGTGCCAGCACCGATCACCACCCTCGAGCCTGCCCTGTCCGACCACTTGCCGGCAAGGAACATGAAGATGCCGAGAGAGCAAATTAGAGCCGTCATCGACAGCCCGACTGTACCTCTCCCAACTTGGAACATCTCCATCCAGATGGGCGTCATCTGGCCCATTACCCCAAAGGCCAAGGCACCAAGGCACCAAGAAGCAACCGAACAGCCTATAAGAGCAGCTACTTTTCCCTGAAACCTTGAGCTCATCTTTCAGAGCCAAACACCACGGTTAGCAGGCTATCATTATAGGTGCTGAGCCTTTCAACGCCGGTTTTGGTAACTCGATAATCGTCCTCCACCCCCACGGCCCCCATTCCAGGAAAGACCAGCTTGGGCTCAAAGGCAAAGACCATGTTCTCCTCGAATTCCATGTGAAAGTTAGGGGCAATTAGCGGATATTCGTCGATTTCCAGGCCGATCCCATGCCCAACAAAGGAGACCTGATGACCCTTATAGCCCAAGAAGTGGTCCTGGTAGCCTCGTTGTCGAACCAGCCTCATTATCTCCCAGTATAGCCCAGAGCAGCGTTTACCCGGCCTGACCCACTCTTCCATAAAGTCCTTGACCTCCTTAGCAAAGGAATAGGCCTCCTGTAGTTTTCGGGGCAACTTTCCAACGACGAAGGTCCGGGTGATATCGGTGACGTATCCATTGATTCCCACGCCGAAATCGATAATGATCGGCTCGTTCTCGGCAATGCGGTTAAAGCTGGCCCCCTGGGCAATGGCTGGCGTGGTTCCTAGACCACCCAGGGGCGCTTTCAAGGAGGAGGGGATGGTCGCCGTCTGGCCACAGAAGACGTGAGCGTAAAACATCTCCTGGTTATAGCCCCGCATTCGCAGGCGGCCCTGATGCCCTAGCCGTCTTGCCAGACCCCCCAGCAGACCATCAACTTCAAGCTCGGTCATTCCCGGTCGAATGCTTCTCTGAGCCTCCCGCATAATCTGATTCAGAATTTCACAGCCCTTTCTGATCTGGGAGATCTCATAGTTAGATTTTATCATCCGCACCCTTTTTATAAGTTCGGAGACATCCACAAAGTCCGCCTTGGGAAAATCTCGCTGCAGTCCCAGATAAAGCCGTGCTGGCAAGACATCCATCTCCAGGCCTATCCTTTCCCGCAGGGAGTAGCCGAATTCGGCCAGGATCTGACCTAGCTGACGGTTGTTCTTGAGAGGAATTATCTGCTCCAGGGGAGATTCTCTCAAGGCACGCTCAAAATCTCTCTGCACCGCCAGCAAGGGTTTGCCCTGAGCAGGGATGAAGAGGTAGGAACGCTGGATAGTGCCGGAAAAATAGAAGAGGTCAACGTTTTGGGAAATTAGAGCCCCTTGGATATCATGCTGCTGCAATAGTTCCTGAAATCGGGCAATCCGCTGCCCGATTTCCCCTCGGGGGGTACATTCATACTTCATCAGGTCAAGCCCTTCGCGTTCTGAGCCTCCCCCAAACCTCTTTCTCGCACCCCTCTACCAGCATGAACATCAGGAATAGCATAGCTCAATCACCCAGGGTTTTCAATCGAATTGAAGGCCTCGTAGCCCTGGCAACCTTCCGAGCCTGTTTGAGAATTGTGGTAAGCCTCGGAAGAAGCTAAAATTAACTGGATGAAGATAAGAGAACTCGGTGAGTTCGGCCTACTTGAGGAACTCTCCCGGGTGGTGAAGGAGGCGGGCGTGGGGCAGGGTCCTGATCTGTTGCTCGGGATCGGGGACGATGCCTCCGCCTGGCTTGGCTTGGGGAGGGTTGAGCTCCTGACCACCGACATCCTGGTCGAGGGAGTTCACTTTGACTTAAAGATCACGAGCTGGCGAGAGCTGGGCTGGAAATCCCTGGCCGTCAATCTGAGCGATATCGCGGCCATGGGTGGCCAGCCAAGTCAGGCGGTGATCTCCCTGGGCCTGCCGGAGGACGTCGAGGTAGAGCAGGTTCTGGAGCTTTACCAGGGAATGATTGGGCTGGCTAAGGAGTTCAACCTGCTTCTCAGCGGCGGTGACCTCACTGCCTCCCCCATGGTGATCATCAGTCCCACGGTGGCCGGATATGGCAAAGAGGGTCAATTACTTACCCGTTCGGGAGCGCATCCAGGGCAGCTCATAGGGGTGACCGGTTATCTGGGCTCGGCTGCCGCCGGGCTGCAGATGTTGCGGGAGGGTCTGGAATTCGACCCGGAGATAACGCTCTACCTGCGCCAGGCACATCTTCACCCGGTTCCCCGGATAGCTGAGGCACAAAAGCTGGTCCAAGAGGGAATAAGGGTAGCCATAGACGTGAGTGATGGCCTCGTGGCCGACCTAAGGCATATTTGCCAGGCAAGCGGGGTCGAGGCGGAGGTCGAGGCGGAGAATTTACCGGTGCATCCCCTAGTAAGGTCGGCCTTCGGGGAAGCCAGCCTAAGGTTGGCCCTCGCCGGCGGAGAGGATTACGAGCTCATCTTCGTCGGGGAAGAGGAAAAAATTCAACGGGTGAGGCAGCAGATGTCCACCCCGGTGAGCATCGTCGGGAGAATTCTCCCCGGCGAAGCGGGAAAAGTTAAGGTTCTTCATCAGGGGAGTTCCTTAGGTGAACTGGAGTCCGGATGGGAACACTTCAAAAGCGGCAAAGTTACCTGGAGTTGTTGAGCTGCAGCGAGGCCGAGACCCGACGCATTGGTTTTGAATTAGGCCAATTGGTTCAAGCCGGTGACCTGATACTTCTCATCGGTGAGCTGGGAACCGGGAAAACCTGTCTCGTGCAGGGATTGGCTCAAGGAATGGGAATTGCCGAACCTACCCCCAGCCCCTCCTTTGTGCTGGCCCGGGAATATCGGGGGAGGCTCCCCCTATACCACCTGGACTTCTATCGGCTGGGGGAGAAAGAGGTGGCCGAGCTCGGTCTTGAGGATTATCTTTTCGCTGGGGGAGTTTGTGTGGTGGAGTGGGCCGAGAGAGGACTGGGCCTTTTTCCCCCGGAGCACCTGCTTCTAGAACTCTGGCATTTAGGGCCCGGTGAACGCCGGATACGGCTTAGTCCTCGAGGCGAGCGGTATGAAAGCCTGCTGTCCGAGTTCAGGAGAAGATGGAGTTAGCCATAGATACCTCTAATGAGATAGCTGGGCTGGCCTTATCTAAAAAGGGGGAGGTGATGGTGGAGCTCACCTGGGTCGCCGGGCGAAATCACACCCGGGAGGTCATTCCCTCTCTTTTACGAATTTTGGAGCAGACGGGGGCACAACTTCAGGATCTCAAGGGGATCATCGTGGCCAGGGGCCCAGGGAGCTTCAGTGGAGTTAGGGTAGGAATTAGCCTGGCCAAAGGACTGGCCTTCGCCTTAGACATTCCTCTGGTGGGAGTAAGCACGCTCGAGGCCCTGGCCTTCCCCTACGCTGGGCTTGGCTTGCCCGTCTGTCCTTTGCTCAAATTTGGGCGAGAGCTGGCGATGGCCCTTTTTCAACTTCGAGATGATAAGCTCATAACGCTGGTCGAAGAGCAGGTCGTTGATCCGTCGGAGATATCCTCAAGGATCACCGGTCAGGTTATCCTTTGCGGCGAGATGGAGCCGGAGCTGGTGACCTTCCTGCGTCAGGAGCTTGGGGAGAAAGCCCGATTCCTGAGTTCCCAACTGAGAAGGCCAGGTTACCTCTGCAAATTGGGCTGGCAGCGGTTGAGGGCCGGAGAGAGAGATGACCTTGCCACTCTTCAACCGCTCTATTTGAAGAAACCCTCCATCACCCTAAGGAAAAGGTGACCAAATTTGCTTCCGAAGTCAAACGGGCCTATTTGCTCACCGGCCGGCCGGGGAGCGGCAAGACTACCCTCCTCAGGGAGGTGATCTCCCGGACGGGGTTAAAGGCCGGGGGCTTTTATACCGAGGAGATAAGGGTTCAAGGAATTCGGCAGGGCTTTAAAATAATCACCCTGGATGGGAATTCAGCCATCCTGGCTCATGTGGACCTTCGCAGTTCTTACCGTGTGAGCAAGTATGGGGTTGACCTCAGCAAGCTGGAGCGGGTGGCCATCCCGGCCATTCGTCAGGCGATAAGATGGTGCGATCTCATAGTTATCGATGAGATCGGCAAGATGGAGCTTATCTTGCTGTCTTTTCGAAAGGTGGTGGAGGAAGCGATCGAGAGCGGGAAGCCAGTGCTGGGTACCATCATGCTCAAGCCGCATCCCTGGGCCGATGAGCTTAAGCGCCATCCGGCGGTTAGGGTCATCTTGGTGAACCGAGACAACCACGTGCAAGTAGCTCATCAGGTATCGGAGTGGCTGAAGTCATGGAACGGATGAGCCCTATCAACCTGGTTCCCATAGGTGTTGTGGAGCAGGGGATTGTTGACTTTCTGAGCTCTAAGCTTGGGGAAGCCTTCGGCCTTGAGGTCAGGGTGTCCTCTCCGCTGGAACAGCCAACTTATGCTTATGATCCGGCCAGAGGGCAATATCGCTCGGGGGATATTCTCGCCAGGATAAAGGCACTTCGACTTTCAGGAAGGACTTTAGGTGTGACCGAGGTGGATCTTTACGCCCCGGGGCTTAACTTCGTCTTCGGTGAAGCTGAACCCTCCGCCGGTGTGGCGGTGATCTCGATAGCTCGACTTAAGCCGGAATTCTATGGCTTACCGTCCGATTGGGAACTACTCAAGGAAAGGACAGCCAAAGAGGCAGTTCATGAGCTGGGGCATATTTATGGCCTGGGACACTGCCCTGAGGTCAAATGTGTGATGCACTTTTCCAATACCCTGAGGGACACCGATGTGAAAGGGGCTGAATTCTGTTCCCGTTGTAAGAGAAAGCTGGGCCCTCTAACAAAGCGTCAACCTCCGGAGGCGGGGTAAAGTCTAGGCAAATCAAACTTAAGAAAGAGGTCTTAAGATGGAAAGAACACTGGTGCTCATCAAACCCGATGCGGTGCATCGGGGACTGATCGGGGAGATTCTCTCCCGCCTGGAGCGGCGAGGCCTCAAAATCATCGGGCTAAAGCTCATCTGGGTGGATGAATCCCTGGCGAGGCAACATTACGCCGTTCACGAAGGGAAGCCTTTCTTTGAAAAGCTGGTGAACTACATAACCTCAAGCCCTCTCGTAGCCGCCGTTTTCGAAGGCCCCGGGGCGATAGAGGTGGTTCGACGCACCATGGGGGAGACGGAACCTTCAAAAGCAATTCCGGGGACTATTCGGGGTGACCTGGCGCTGGACATTGGATACAACCTCATTCATGGTTCCGATTCCCCGGAGACCGCAGAGAGAGAAATCCGGCTCTTCTTCTCCGAGGGAGAGCTACTCTCCTATGAGAGGGCCATTGATCCCTGGGTCAAAGGATCTTGAGAACGGTCGAGGCTCGCTCCCAGACCTTCTCCAGGCGGTAAAATTCCCGCTGCTGCGGGGCAAAGACGTGAACGATGACGTTGCCCAGGTCAAGCAGCACCCAGCCGGAGTCAGTCTTCCCCTCCCGCCGATTAAGGGAAAGGCCTTCTTGGGCAATGACCCGGTCAATTTCGTCGCAGATGGCCTGAATTTGACGCTCGCTCTCCCCGCTGCAGAGGACGAAATAATCGGCAAAACTACATCTTCCCCGAAGGTCCAAGAGGAGTATATCAAAGGCTTGCTTGTTGAGGGCCGCTTCTACGATCTTCTTGGCTAGCTCTACCGCCTCCAGATGTTCACCCCTGCCTAATTGGTTATGACTATTATACCAGAAAGATCATCCTGAAAATAGGCCGCGATCTAAATCGGCACCCTCCACCTGGGCGCCCTCTAGCAAAGAGCAAGCAACGCACACCTTATTCAAGTTCAGCCCCGCCCATGTATATTTCTTGAACCCTTTTACTCGATAAGAGTTCTTCACTTGAACCCTCAAGCGCGGTCTTCCCCCCATCGAGCACGTAGCCACGATCACATAGTTCAAGGGCTCGGCGCACGTTCTGTTCGATCAGCAATAAAGATACGCCCTGCATATTTATCCCTTGTAATTTAGTTATGATATCTTCAACCAGCTTAGGAGCTAACCCAGCAGAGGGCTCATCCAAAAGAAGGAGGTCGGGGTTAAGCATCAGTGCTCTTCCAAAGGCCACCATCTGCCGCATCCCTCCGCTTAACGTCCTCACTGCTGAATTCGCTCTCTCCTTGAGGGGGGGAAAGAGCTCATAGACCCTTTCCTTCCCTTTTTTGAGCTCTTCGGGAGAATCAAGGATGTAGGCTCCCATCTCCAGATTCTCCTCCACTGTCAAGGAGGGGAATACGTTGTGCTCTTGGGGAACATAGCAAATTCCTCGCTTGATAATCTCGAAGGGTTCCAGGGCAGTTATGTCTTCGCCTTTGTAAATAATTTTCCCCTCTTCTGGCTTAAGGAGCCCAAATATTGTTTTCATCATGGTTGACTTCCCACTTCCGTTGGGGCCGACAACTGAAACTATCTCACCCTCTCTTACCAATAACTCAACCCCGTTTAAGACCTTAACTTCCCCATATCCAGCGTGCAAATTTCTTAGTTCAAGCAAGATTTCCCGCAAGACACTCACCTCCCAGAGCCCAAATATGCTTCAATAACTCTTTCATCCCTCCTTATCGATTCGGGATCACCCTGAGCTATTATTTTGCCCTCACTCATTACATAAACCACATCACTGAGACGCAAGATGCGTTTTATATTGTGTTCGATTACTAAGATAGTTATGCCTCTTTCTCTCAGCTTTCTAATGTGTTCACCTATCTCTTCAGCCAGGACAGGGTTTACCCCAGCGAAAGGCTCATCCATCAGAATAAGACATGGCTCGAGCATGAGCATCCTTCCAATTTCCAGGAGTTTTTTCTGTCCCCCGGACAGATTCCCGGCATACTCATCCCTTAGCTCATAGAGATTCAAGAACTTAAGCATTTCCAGTGCTCTCTCCTCAATCTTCCGCTCTTGCTCTCTCACAGCCCTAGGTCTGAGCCAGACATTCGCTATGTTCTCCCCCAACTGTGATTGTGCCGCAAGTTTCAGATTATCCAGAACCTTCATCTTTCTCAGGGCATGAGTTATCTGGAAGGTTCGGCCAATTCCCAAGGCTGCTCTCTTATGAGCTGGCAGTCGAGTAATCTCCTGGCCTTTAAAGAATATCTTCCCTGAGTCAGGTGCTAGCAAACCGGACAACATATTAAATAAGGTGGTTTTTCCAGCCCCATTTGGTCCTATGAGTCCGGCTATCACACCCTCCTCCAAATCAAAGGAGCATTCGTCGACTGCCCTTAGCCCACCAAAGGCCTTGGTAAGATTCTGGGTGCGCAGAGCAAATCTATTTGCTGACATTTCCATGTTCAGAAAGTCAACTCCTTCTTATTTCCCAGGATTCCTTGGGGTCGGTAAAGCATGAGAACAACTAAAAGAACCCCTACAAATGCCATCCTTGAGGCTGCAAAGGCGAAGTCAGATAGGGGAACAATGGGGCTCAAGAACCTCGTCCCGCTTAAAAAGACCCAGAGCAACAGGGCGCCTATTAAGGTTCCTGAATTATTAGCACTGCCACCCAATATCACGATTATCCAGGCGTAGAAAGTCTCTATGGGGTAGTAATAGTATGGACATATATAGCTATGATAGATGGCCAGCATCATGCCGGCGAAGCCGGCCAAAATTGAGCCTAAGAGGAAGGCTTGCATTTTGTAGACGGAAACGTTCTTCCCTGACACCTTGGCCACATCCTCATCTTCCCTGATAGATTTCAATACCCTGCCCCAGGGAGATTTTACCAGTCTTTGCAAAAGGATAAAAGCTATCAGTACACTTCCCCATATCAATCCCAGGACAAAGAGGTCGTAGTGCTCAGCGGGCACAATGCCTTCTAAAGGGAGGGAGAAACCCCTGAGCCCTCCCGCACCTCCAGTAAGCCATCGTTCATTAAGAGCGATATACCGTATTATCTCGGAGAAGCCAATGGTGACTATAGCCAGATAGTCCGCTTTTAGTCTTATCGCCGGCAGGGTGAGCAGAGCACCTATACCCCCGGCAACTGCCAAACCTATCAAAATGGCTAAGGACAATGGGACTCCATGTAGGTTAAGTATGACCATCGTATAAGCCCCGATAGCCATAAAGGCTATGTGACCAAAATTTATGAGCCCGGCGAATCCCCATTGAATATTTAACCCGAGGGCAAAGAGGGCGTATATCCCCACCAGAATAAGCACTGTTACCGCGTAAGCCAATATCGCTTCCATTAGATGGTCCTCCCCATTATGCCCCTTGGTCTGAACACAAGCACAATGATCATTGCCACAAAGCCTACTGCTATCTTATACTGAGAGGGCAAAAAAATTAAGCTCATATCTTGAACGATGCCGATAAGCAGCCCTCCAAGCATGGCGCCATATGGATTTCCAATCCCCCCCACTATAGCCGCGGCGAACATGGGAAGTAGCAGGTAAAAGCCCATATCCGGTCTGAGAGAGGTGTATAGTCCGTAGAGAAATCCTGCCAGCCCAGCCAAACCCATGCCCATTACCCACATCCAGTTTATCACTCGGTTCACATCTATCCCGGAGACCTTCGCCAGAGCCGGCTCATCGGAAGTCGCTCTCATCGCCTTGCCCAATTTTGTTCTTTGGAGAATATAGTAGACAAACAGCATGGCAACAACTGCAGCGGCAACAACTAGAATTTGAACTGAACTAATCCTTACATCACCAAATTGAAATATTCTGGGGGAAATCTTATAAAAATGAAGCCTTGGCCCAGCTATAGCTATTAACACATGCCTGACAGCTATAGCAAGGCCTACTGAAACAATAACCATGGCGACCAAACTTCCGCCCCTCTCTCTCATAGGCCGCCATATTACTTTTTCCAATCCAAGCCCTACCAGCGAACCGCTGATTATAGCAGCAACGCCGGCAAGGAAGATATTATGAAAAAGTCTGTGGCACCAAAGACCTATATAGGCAAAAATAGTTACTAAATCACCATGTGAGAGATTGGCAAATCTCAAAATGCCATAGGTTAGGGTTAGCCCTATGGATCCGAGAGCAATAATGCACCCGCTCGTGACTCCGGTTAGCACATAATCGATCACCTATGCTTCCCGATGAAGTGACTTCGGAGATTTTTAAGCGCCCAACTGCGGGACATGCCCAATTCACTAGAATATTACTTTATCATCTCTTAACCTATTAATCTGGTCCCAATTGTAACCAAATTCTAACAAGATTTCTTCAGTATGTTGGCCAAGCTCCGGCGCAGAATACCTTATGCTAGCTGGCGTTTCGCTGAGCTTAATCGGACTTGAAATTCCCCTGACCTTACCCCTTGAAGGATGAATATATTCAACTATATACTTGTTTCTAACCATGTTTGGGTCATCAGCTACTTCAGTTAAAGTTTGGACTGGAGACCAAACCAAGTCAAAATCACGGAATCTCTCAGTCAGCTCAGCCAGGGTCTTTGTTGCCATAATCTCATCCAGTATCGATATTAGCAGCTTGCTGTTCTCTTGCCTCCTCTCGTGGGTGCTAAATCGCGGGTCAGCCTCCAGGTCTGGCCTACCTATTGCTTGACAAAACCTGGGCCAATATAAGTCTGACTGGGGCATAGCTAGCATGATCCATCTCTTATCCTTTGTCTCGTAGCTATTGAATAGCGGGTTTATCTTGTCCTTTCTCGATTCCCTTGGTGAATCATAATTGTAATAAAGAGCCGTCTGCAAGTCGAAGGCAACTGTCCAGGCAGCACTGCTGAGGAGGGATAGGTCAACCATCTGGCCTTTGCCCGTTCTTTCCCGATGGTAGAGAGCTAGGGCTATGCCACCAGCAGCAAACATTCCAGTGGTTAAGTCACCTATAGCGCCATGTAGCATCGGTGGTGGACTATCGGGCTCACCTAGGATCGACAT
>CBFDTP010000024.1:0-19239 GCA_965612975.1 uncultured Dehalococcoidia bacterium
GTCTTCAACAGTGTGGCGCTGGTGGCAGACGGCTTCGACAGCCTTGTCGATGTCTCGTCAGCAATCGCTGTCTTTCTAGGCATCAAGCATAAGCGAGAACTCGTCTCAACGTCATTTATTATCCTGATGATGTTTGGCACCGCTGGCTATATCGGATATGAATCGATAAGCAGGCTAATATCGCCTGAGTCCGTAGAAACCACCGCTCTCACGGTCTTAGCCGCTATTATCTCTGGCGGAGTTTGCTACGTGATGAGCATATACCAGCACTATATAGGCAAGCGAAGCGGCAGCATATCCCTGCTCTCGCAGTCCATTGACAGCCGCAATCATGGTTTCCAGGCAGCCGCCGTTCTCACTGGACTCATATTTGCCGCCTTCGGCATCTTTCTGGTTGATTCAATAGTGGCATTGCTGGTAGCCGCTTTGATACTCAAATCCGCTATCGAACTCATGATTGAGACCATCCGCATGGCCAGGGGCGAGGAACTTGACACCACTCGCTTCGGTCGGGAATACGAACAGGCGCTCGGCAGACAGCGAAGGCGTTTCTTCAAGACCTGGTTGCTGCTGAACCTCAAAGAAATGAATAATCGTGATGACATCCTAGCTCGCTACCATTATGTCTTTGCACCTGATGACCTGCCTATCGTTACTGTCATAAACCCGGTAGCAGGCTTTGATTTTCTCAACCAGCTTGACATCATCATGCACGAGCTGGCCGATGACGGGCTGGTCAGCATTCAGGGAGACCGATTCTATCTGACTGACAAGGGTCGCCGCACGGCCAGTCGCAGACTTGCCAGGGCAAGATTTGGCATCCCGTTTTGATCGAGGGTATCCCCCAGAAAATACGACAGACGAGAGGTAAAAGATGAGAGACAAAACTACCAAAAGACAACGCCACACCGAGCTTCATGCCTCCAGATTTGCTTTCTGGACAATAACCCTGATGCATGACAATCCTCTTCTCCCCATTTTCAGAAATCCCTACAAGCTGCTGAGGGCTGCTGGGCTAAGGCAAGGCCAGAAAGTGCTGGAGGTCGGCTGCGGTCCGGGGTTTTTCACCATACCTGCGGCCAAGATAGTTGGTGAAGAAGGGCTCATTTACGCCATAGATATCAATCCATTTGCAATCAGGAGAGTCAAAAACAAAATCGCTAAACAGGGATTGAAGAATGTTAGAGCTTCTATCACCAATGCGTCAAACACGGGACTGCCGGAGGGCAGCATTGACCTCGCCTTCCTTTTTGGCCTTCGTTACATCGCCGGCGGACTAGAAAATGTCCTATCGGAGATGTATCGCATCTTGAAGCCCGGAGGCTTGCTTTCTTTTGAGAAAACCAGAGGTTCAGCTGAAGAACTGATTCAGGAAGTGGAAAGGGCGGGATTCTCTTACTTGCAGAGAAAGGGAAGGATTCTCTTGTTCATTAAAGGCGCTTAAGGTGACCATTTCCTTCTCTCAAAACCAGTTGCCCCGGAGAATTGTCACTCTAGTGTTAACGCTACCAAATCCTAAAATCCCACTTTGAATCTCACTTTACTTCCCGATGCAGAAGCGGCTGAAGATGGTCTCCAGGAGGTCCTCGGTTACCGTCTCCCCGGTTATCTCCCCCAAGGCATTGAGGGCCGCGGTGAGGTCCAGAGCCACCAAGTCATCGGGCATCCCCGATTGAAGAGACCGCTGAGCCTCTGAAAGGTGTTTTTCGGCCCGCTCCAGAGCCTCCTTGTGGCGTACATTGGTCACCAGTGGCGCATCGGAGCTAACCACCCTCCCCCCCAGGGCCAGCTCCACCAGCTTTTCCTCCAGTTGGTCCAGTCCCTCCCCGGTGAGTGCGGAGGTGATCACCAGCGGCTGAGGCAGCCGGTCAAGTTCAATCCGGAGGGGGAGGTCGCACTTATTGGCCACCGTGAGCTTGGTTTTGCCCTCGGCCAGGGATTTAATTTCCTCATCGGCCGGGGTGAGAGGCTCGCTGGCGTCAACCACGAAGAGAACCAAATCCGCTTGCTCCACTGCCCGACGGCTCCTCTCCACCCCTAAACTTTCCACCAAGTCTTTGCTTCGGGCTATTCCAGCGGTGTCAACCAGCAGGAAGGGCACTCCTTTCAGGTTTACCACTTCCTCCAGGGTATCCCGCGTCGTTCCCGGGACGGGGGTGACTATGGCCCGGTCGGTTCGCAGCAGGCGGTTCAGCAGGCTCGATTTCCCCACGTTTGGTCGCCCCACGATGGCCGTACGCACCCCCTGACGGTAAACTACACCCGCATCAGCGCTCTCCAGCAGCCTCCTCAGCTTCTGGTGACTCCTCTCCAAGATCCCGGAGACGTCCTGTTCCTCTACCTCGTCCTCCGGGAAGTCGAGGCGGGCCGTGAAGTAGGCCAGGGCCGAAAGAAGTTCCTCCCGCACTTCCCTGATCTGCTGCGAGAGCTTTCCCTTGAGCCCCTGCACTGCCAGTCTCAGACTGGCCTGGGTCTTGGCCTGCACCACATCGAGGACGGCTTCCGCCTGAGAAAGATCAATCCGGCCGTTTAAGAAAGCCCTCAGGGTGAACTCGCCCGGCTCGGCCAGCCGGGCTCCGTAGCGCAGGGCCAGCCCGAGCACCCGCTGAAGGGGCAGAGGACCACCATGGCAGTTTATCTCCACCACGTCCTCCCGAGTGTAAGTATGCGGAGCGGCCATATAGGCCACCAGCACCTCATCCACCACCTCCGAGGTCTCCGGGTCCCGAATGTGACCATAGACCAACCGGCGATTCTCCAGGGGGCGGTCAAAGAGCTTCTCGGCGATCGCCTTGGCGTCCTTCCCGCTCAACCGGACGATCCCGATCCCCCCTTCCCCAAGGGGTGTGGAGATGGCAGCAATGGTGTCCTCGCCGATCATCAATTAAAGTATAACTCCTGCGGCAATTTAACTGTAGTTAACAGGCCAGACTTCGTTCGAACTCCAGACAAGCGGCTATCTTGAGGCCACCAGGTACCCGGCCAGAAGTATCAGAGAGCCACCAGCGAGCATGAGCAGCGTGGGCTGCTGACTCAGAAAGAGGAAGCCGAAGACCACCGCACCCGTTGGCTCCAGGTAGGTGAAAATCACTGCTTTCTGCGCCTTTATCATCCCGAGACCTTTGAGATATAGCGTGACGGCGAAGGCGGTGTTCAAGGTGCCCAGTAACCCCAGGAGCATCCAGGAGGTCGAATCCAGGGACAGGTTGGTGCCCACTGCAAAGGGCAGGAGGAAGATTATGGCCAGGGAATAGGAGTAGAACGCCACAACCAAGCTCGGAAAGGTGGCCACAACCCTTTTGGATAGGATGATAAAGGCAGCGTAGCTCAGGCTGGCCAGAAGGGCCAGAGCCACTCCGCGAGGGTTGAGGTTGCCGACTTCAAGACTTTGCTGGGAGGAGATGATCGCTATCCCCATCAGGGAAAGGGCCAGCGCGATCAGGGTAACCCTCTCCAGACTCTCCCTTAGAAGTAGGGGCGCCAGCAATGCCACAAAGATGGGCGCGGTGTAATTTAGCAGGACCGCGTTACCAATGGCCATGAGCTTCATCGCATGGAAAACAAATCCCCAGCCCAGGGCGAGCAACAACCCTAGGCTGAGCATGGTTTTCCAAGATCTAGCAGCCCTCAAGGCCTCGCTTCTTTGGGTCAGAAGCACTAAGGGCAGAAGGGCAAGGCTGGCAAACAGGACCCGAAAGAAGGCGATGGTGTAGGCGCTGCAGGGAATTCGGTTTACGATCACCCCGTTGGAGCCCCAGATAATCGCTGCCAGAGCCACGCAAAGATATCCCCAAATTTCCGACCTTGACCGCTTGGGCATCTCTAAATCGGGCTTTCAACCTTTTACCCGGCCGCTTGCCATAGCTAGTTTACTGAGCACCTCGTCAAATTACAACCCGGCCTGGGCCTATTGCTCGGGATTCCCATTTGCCTCGTTGGGCCTGATTGGGTTAGAATGCAGTTCGGATAGTCGAAAGCTTGGGAGTATGAAGATGAAGAGAGCATTGTTTGGGCTGCTTTGCTTTTTCGTTGGGCTCCTGGTCGGCTTTGGCACTATGTGGCCCAGATATCAGGCAGCGGTGAACACCGCCAGGTCGCTTGAGGTTTCGGGAGAAACACTGGAGGCCAGTCAAGCTGCCCTGCAGAATAAGTACGAAGAACTTGACGCCAACTATGATGAACTACAGAGCCAATATGCTCAACTTCAGGCAACTCATCAATCGCTGATCGAGGATTATGAAAGGGCCGAACAGGAATTACAGGAGGCAAACCGCCAGCTCAGCCAGACGAAGGCTCAGGTGACCAAGCTCAGGAAGGAAATCAAGGGCCTCGAAGAGGAACTTGCCGGGCTTAAGGCAAACTACAAGAACTTATTGCGGGAAATAAAGCGGTCAACGCTGAAAGATCCGACCTGGGAGGAGCTGATACAGTTCCTGGAGGCCGATGACACCGAGACCCTGGTATACCTCCCGGACGAGTTTGACTGTGTTGGTTTCGCGCTTACACTTCGTGACCGCACCTGGAGGCGGGGCTTCAGGTGTGCTTTCGTGGAGGTCGAATTTGAGGGCACCGAATATGGCAACGCGCATGCCCTGACCGCCTTCAACACGCCCGACCGGGGGCTGATTTATGTGGATGATACCGGGAATTCGGACGGCACCGGGGTGGATGGTATAGCCTACGTCGAAGTAGGGAAGCCGTATGGTTTGATCTCGCTAAAGGGGGTAAAGGAGGAATATATCGACCCTTACACGAGGCCGGAGGAGTTCTGGAAGCCGCTGCGACGGGTGCGCTATGCCGGCAACCTTTTCGGCTATGACTATTACACAAATTGGCGGCAGAGGGTCGAATTTTACCGCGAAAGCATTGCTGCCTACAATAAAGCTGTAGCGGAATATAATCGAGGAAGCACCAGGTATTCGTACTCCCAGCTTGATAGCTGGTCCAGGAACCTGGATGAACTCGAAAAAGACCTGGGCCCCATTTATGAACCCCTGGGCGTGGTGAAGAACATCGAGCTTTACTGGAACTGAGATCTGGCGGCAGCGTAAATGTTAAGCCCCTCTTTGGCTTTATTGCTTTCCCTCGCCGGGATGCTGGTACTTCTGCGACTCAAGGTCCCGGCGGGGGTGGCCGTTTTTGTGGGAAGCCTCATCCTCACGGTGCTGGCCCGGCCTCTCTCCATCGTGCCCGGCCTGCTGGCGCAGGCCGTCTGGAACCTTGAGACCCTTAGGCTTCTGGTCATTGTAGTAACTGCCCTGACCCTGAGTTACCTGATGGAGGCCCGGGGGCTGCTCTCCGGCCTGGCCGCCACCATGGAGTGCCTTAGCCCCCGGCTGGCCATGTATATCGTCCCCGCGATGGTGGGCCTGGTTCCGATGCCCGCCGGGGCTTTGGTCTCCGCCACCGCAGTGCGAGGTCTGGCGGAGAGGATGGGCCTGAGCCCCGAGAGAGCTACCTTCATAAACTACTGGTTCAGGCATGTCTGGGAATTCTCCCTGCCCATGTACCCGGCCATCATCATCGCTAGCGTGGTCCTCTCCCTCAGGTTGTCCACCGTGATAGTTGCGCTCCTGCCCCTCACCGGCCTGGCCTTGATTTTCGGGATAATCTTCAGCCACCGAATGCTCCGGGTAAGGCCGGCATCCAGCGAGAAGGGTTCGGGTAACCTGATCCTCGAGCTGGCCAGGAATTCCTGGCCGGTTCTCTTGCTCGTCATGCTAATACTTCTGGGCCTCGATGCCGGGTGGGCCTTCCCCCTGGTTCTGCTGGCGTTCATCCTGCAGCAAAGGGTTCGTTGGTCCGATCTGGCCCAGGGGCTGAAATATGGCCTCAGTCCACTGATCCTGCTGTTGCTATATGCCATAATGCTTTACAAAGGGGCGATCGAGGATGCTGAGGCAGCTGCCTCTCTCTTCCTCAGCATGCAGTCATTGGGGTTGCCGGCCGCATTTTCGCTCATGTTTCTGCCATTCCTCATCGGCCTGGCAGCTGGAGCGTCCTTCGGCTTTGCCGGCATCACCTTTCCCCTGCTGGCCCCCTTGATATCCGCCACGGGAAGCGGAGGCTTTGCTCTGTTGTTGGCCTATGCCAGCGGAATGACTGGCCTTCTCCTCTCGCCGGCCCACCTCTGTCTCACCCTCTCGGCCGAATACTTCGAGGCGAGGCTGAGCGTGGTCTACCGCTACCTCCTGCCCCCGCTTATCCTGATCGAGACGGCGGCGCTCCTCCTCTACTTCCTGGCTGGATGAGGGGGTGGCATTCAAGTAGAAGGGTAGCCAGAGGCATGGTATAATTTAGCCAGAGCACCGGCCTCTGTTCAAACCGCCGGGGTGGTGGAATGGTAGACACGAGGGACTTAAAATCCCTTGGGGTTTTCCCCGTGCGGGTTCGAATCCCGCCCCCGGCACTCCGGGACGGATATCGGCATTCTTCGATGGTTCAGGGATGCCTTGTTGAAGTCTGATGTCTGTTCTAAAATAGTGAGCAGGTCAGAGCTCAACCGGAGGGGTGGCCGAGTGGTTTAAGGCGGCGGTCTTGAAAACCGCTTTCCGCTTTTGCGGAACGTGGGTTCGAATCCCACCCCCTCCGCTTTGTTTTTCACATTTTTTGAATGCTGATTTGACAACCGGCCTAAAATTTGTTATTCAATAAAACAAGAATGGCTGGCTTCTTCCATGAGGTTTTCTTTTACTTTAGCCCCTAAGGGGGAGAGGAGACCTCATGGTTTAGACGGCCAAAACCGAGGAATCTGATCCCCCTTTAGGTTGAACACCTAAAGGGGGATCTCTTATAGAGGGCCAGCCTCTAGGATGACGACCAAGCAGCAAATAATAGAGCTAAAAAAGAAAAACCCCGTACTACGAACTTCCGACATTGCTCGGTTGGTGGGTGTCTCCAGGGAGTGGGTCCGCCGGGTACTAAAACAGGAAGGCTTGCCCACGACATTGACAAAGGCCGGGGATGTCTCCGTCAGGCTGTGTGCTCGGTGTGGCAAAGCTATTTCCAGGGTAGGGAAAACGGGACTGTGTTTGAGTTGCTATAACCACAACGTCAGCATGGCGAGCAAGGTTAAGCTGGTCTGTGCCGTCTGCGGTAAGGAATTTTATAGGCGGAGGAGCTTGGTGGGGAAGACGAAGACTGGCACATACTACTGTAGTCGTACCTGCTGGAGCAAAGTGCTCGGCCGACGGTTTGGATTTGGTGCCCACCGGCCCCGGCAGGAATCCAAGTATGACGCCCAGCAAATACTAGAACTGAAGTCCCACGGCTGGACTCTGGAGCAGATAGCAACCGAGGTGGGCGGCACCAAAATGGGCGTATGGGGCGTGTTGAAGAGGCATGGACTGGTACGCAGCAGAGGCAATCCGGCCAGCGCTTTTCGTCGAGCAGGGAATAAAGCTGCCTAAGGATTCCGCTTACCAACACACCGAGATTTCTTGAAGTTATTCGCCGGGGTTAATTTTGGCAGGACGTATTTGCCGAAGCCGACTAAACCAAAATTTGTTTATTTTTTCTCCGTTTCGACGAGCATCTCCTTTGAGGAAACCTCTTCATCCCTCAGGATTCCCCTTTTTATCAGGTCTTCGGCCACATAATCCAGCCCTAGCTTATCCAGGGTCTTCTTGGTGGGGATGCCTTCCTTGTTCCATCCCTTGTATTCATAATAGGCATCATGCAGCTTGGCTTCGTACTCGGGGAATCTTTTCTTCCAGTGATCCTCCGGAGGACGTTCATCCTTTCTCCTCAGGCCCCTTCTGGCGTTAACTGCCCTAACCAGATTCCGGTTCCTTCGGGTTATCTCCGCCTCTGATGAAGCGACTTGGCAGGTATAAAAGTCAGTTTGACACCGGATTTAGCTGGTTGTTATGCTATCTACAAGGATTTTTTCGGAATGCCAAATATCCGGCTGCCTCAGTTGCCCTGGCATAGCCCGAGAGAGCTTGAGCTTCCCCTGCCCGACGATTGGCAGGTGGAGGTTTGCCACATGGCCGGTTTTGACCGGCCAGCCTTAAAGCCCGAGGAGATCCGAGCTTCCATCAGCAACCCCATTGGTCTGCCCCCCATCAGGGAATTGGCTCGAGGAAGAAGGGAAGTGGTCATTTTATTCGACGACCTGACTCGGGTTACCCGAGTGGCGAAACTTCTACCCTTTGTCCTACAGGAACTGGCGGAGGCAGGCATCTCCGATGAGCAGGTCAGGCTGGTTGCCGCCCTGGGTTGTCACGGAGCAATGAACCGCCTTGACCTCGCCAAGAAGCTGGGCCAGTCAATTTTGACCCGGTTTCCCGTCTACAATCACAACCCCTTCGACAACTGCGTCTATGTGGGGACTACCCGGATGGGGACCAAGCTCTTCATCAACCAGGAAGTTATGAGCTGCGACCTCAAGATTGGCATTGGCTCCATCGTGCCCCACCCCGTGACCGGGTTTGGGGGTGGGGGGAAGATGATCCTGCCCGGGGTTTCATCCATAGAGACCACCGAGGCCTTCCACCGTCTAGAGGCCCGGGTGAGGGAGGAATATCCGGACAGCTCCGTCATCGGAATGGGGAAGTTCGACCACAATCCTCTACGCCGGGAGGTGGGGGAAGCTGCTAAGCTGGCCAGCTTGGACATGAAGATAGACTGCCTGCTCAATGAATGGGGTGAACCCACGTCGATCTTCGCCCGAGCGCTCGAGTCAGCCTATGCCGCCGGGGTTCAACGAGCCAAGGAGCATTACCTGACTCCCCAGATGGAGATAGGGATGTAGTTCTCGTTAATTCCTTTGCCAAGGTCAGTGAGGCGATCATAGCCCTGGAGATAGCTTTCCCGGCGGTGAGCCGCCAAGGGGGAGATGTGGTCCTGATCTGTAATGCTCCCGAGGGTCAAGTTGTCCATTACCTAATAGGTAGCTTTGGCAAAAGAACCGGGAGCCACGTCAAAGTCCGAGCCAAGGTTCCACCTCACGTCAATCATCTGATAGTTTATACCCAGTATCCCGACCTGGCTGCCCGGGACTGGTTTGAGTCCTCCGACAGGGTGATATTCCTCAGCGATTGGAGTGAGGTGCTGAAGCTGCTAAAACTATCCCATGGCCTGGGCACGAGGTTAGCGGTATATCCCAGCGCCGATATCCAGTACTCTCCTTGAGTGGGAGAAGGTTTGGTTGTGCCAAATTATTTAATAATTGAGGGGACAAATTGAAGCTGCACGGGCCTTGCTTTTGGGCGATGATTATGCTAGTATAGTACTCGCTTTTGGCTTGAAGAGGTTCGGTAAATGGGGTTTGTAGACGGCTAGATTTAGAAAGTTTCATCCGGCCAAATTTGGCCGCCCTCCAAGGCTTTGCGGCGAGCAAGTCGAGTGGGAAACTTCAAGAAGTTGAGAGAGTCATAAAACTTGATGCTAACGAGAACCCATATGGCCCCTCGCCGCGGGTACAAGCAGCCCTAGGTAGTTACCAGCACTTCCACCTTTACCCCGATCCAGAACAAGTCGAGCTCAGAGAACTACTTGCCTCATACGCCGGCGTCAAACCAGAACAGGTGGTAGCGGCGGCCGGGGGTGAGCGACTGATCGAGATCATCCTGCTCCTCTTCCTCGACCCCGGGGATAAGGTGATCAACTGCATCCCCACCTTCGACGTTTTCCGCCTGAAGACGCAGATCTATGGCGGCGAGGTGGTGAACGTGCCCCGAGATGAAAATTTCGCCATTGATGTGGAAGCTATTAAGGCAGCCATAGATGAGAGAACCAAGATCATTCTGCTGGCCAGCCCTAATAACCCTACCGGGAACGCCACCCCCATAAAGGATCTGCTGGAGGTGGTGGACATCGGAATACCGGTGCTGGTTGATGAGGCCTACTACGAGTTCCACGGGGAGACGGTGGCTCCGCTGGTCAAACACTACCCTAACCTGATGGTCTTGCGCACGCTGAGCAAATGGGCTGGGCTTGCCGGGATAAGGGTGGGGTATGGAATTTTCCCGCCCAAGATCGCCGAGTATCTGCTCAGGATCAAACCTATCTATGGGGTGAGTGCTGAGGCAACCATAGCCGTAAGGGCTTCCCTGGAAGACCTGGATTACCTCCGGGGCAACGTACAAGCCATCATCGCTGAGCGAGAAAGGCTTTTTCAGGAGCTAAGCCAGTTCAGTTTCCTGAAGCCCTTCCCCTCACGGACCAACTTCATCTTCTGCCATGTCCTGCGGGGCAGCGCGGCCAGGCTCAACGAGGCCCTCCGCTCAAGGGGCATACATATCTGCTGCTTCAACTCCCCCCTTCTGGAGAATTCGGTCCGGATAACCGTGGGCAAGCCGGAACATACCGATGCCCTGATCAGGGCGCTGAGAGAGGTGGAAGAGGAGCTATAGCTTGACGTGCTGAAGCGAGGGACGATATAATTGAAGCAGGTTTAGAGAGCAATCTCAACTTGATATCTTCGGGGCTTGGGGGTGGGCTGAAAAGTTGATCTCCGACAGGGATTCAGAGGGCGAAGACCACCAGAGGAACTCTCCTGACTTCACCGTTGCCCTGCAAACCGTCGGCTGTAAACTCAATCAGGCCGAGACGGATTTTCTTGCCGACCAATTCCTTCAGGCTGGCTATACCATAGTGGACCCCGACTCACCAGCTACAGTTTACATTCTCAACACCTGCACGGTAACTCACGTAGCCGACCGCAAGTGCCGTCATCTCCTGCGCTCCTATCACCACCGCTACCCCCAGGCTCTCGTGGTGGCCATCGGGTGCTACGCGGAGCGCGCCCCGGAGGAACTGGCCCGGATCGAAGGGGTCAAGCTCGTTGTCGGCCAGCGGGATAAGGCCAAATTGGTGGAGCTGGTGAACTCCCGATTGCTCCGCTCTGAAGCTCACCCCGCAAAGGAAGGCCGACCCTTGGCCTTCCCCGGTCGAACCCGGGCCCTGGTAAAGGTGCAGGAGGGCTGCAACCACCGCTGTACCTATTGCATTGTTCCTCGGGTGCGGGGGCCAGCTCGGGATGTGCCGGAGGACGAGATAGTGGATCAGGTTAAGGCCAGGGTGGAAGAGGGCTTTCAAGAGGTGATCCTGACCGGCACCCAAATAGGAGCCTATGGCGGAGGTCTGGCGAAGCTCCTCGAGCGCCTCTTGAATGAGACCGGAGTAAAAAGGCTGCGACTTTCCTCGCTGGAGCCGCAGGATCTTTCTCCAGATTTGCTCCGGCTCTGGGAGAGTGGACGAATTTGCCGTCACCTTCACCTCCCCCTGCAGAGCGGCTGTGACTCGGTGCTCCGCCGGATGGGTCGACGCTACACCACCGAGGAATACTGGCAAAAGGTGAACCTGGCCCGCGAGTTCATCCCTGACCTGGCCATCACCACCGATATCATGGTCGGCTTCCCTGGTGAGACCGAGGAGGAATTCCGACAGAGCTACGAATTCTGTCGGCAAATTGGCTTTGCCCGGATACACGTCTTTCCCTTCTCCGAACGACCGGGAACGCCGGCCGCCCGACTCCCGAACAAGGTGCCCGAGCCGGTTAAGAGGCAGCGGAAAGATAAGATGCTCAAGCTGGCCAAATTGAGCGCCCAGGAGTTTCGTCGCCGCTTCCTGGGAAGGAAATTGGAGGTGCTCTGGGAGGGTCAGAAGAACGGTCTCTGGTTCGGTTACACGGACAACTACCTGCGGGTCTTCACCCAGAGCGACCATGACCTAAGAAACCTTCTCCTCCCGACGAGGCTCACCCGAGAGCTAGACCGGGCTCCTGAGGGCCTTGTCGGAGAGGTTGAATTTGTCCACCTCGTAAATTCGAAATTTAAATTTTGCGGGGTGCTAAATCCGGTAGAAGGAGTGTGGGGAGATGATGGAAGCCATTAATCCGCTGTGGATGATCCTGTTCCTCTTCTGCCTGGTGGCCTCGGCCTTTTTCTCCAGCTCGGAGACGGCCTTCATTTCCCTCCGGCGGGTGCGCATAAGACACCTAGTGGACAGCGGGGTCTCCGGGGCGGAAGAGGTGGAAAAACTCACCGCGCATCCGGAAAAGCTGCTGGCCACGGTGCTTCTGGGGAACAACTTCGTTAACACCGGGGCAGCTGCCCTGGGGACGCTCATGGCCGTCTCACTTCTGGGAACCGAACGAGGCGCCATCGCCGCCACCATCGGAGTGACCCTGCTCCTGCTCGTCTTTGGCGAGATCATCCCCAAGACCCTGGCCACCCGTATGAGGGAGGGGATGGCCCTGCTTTACATCCATCCCCTGAGGGCCATCTCCTGGCTCCTCTGGCCTTTCACGGCTGTCCTCGCTCGGATAGGAGCTGGCCTAGCCAAGCTCCTGGGAGCCCCACCACCCCGAGAACTGGTCAGCGAGGAGGAGATCCGCACCCTCATCTCCATGGGCCGGGAGGAGGGGGTGGTGGAAGAGTCCGAAGCCCAAATGGTGGAGAAGATCTTCCGCTTCGGCGACCTCCAGGTGGGCCAGATAATGAGCCCGCGCACGGAGATCACCTGGGTGGAGAAGGACACCACCCTGAAGGAATTCCTCTCCGTCTACTCCCAGAGCCCTCATTCACGCTTCCCGGTTTATGAGGAGACGGTGGACAACGTCATCGGCATCCTGGGGATCAAGGACGTTCTCCTGGCACAGGCGCGCGGGGAGCTGAAGGACGAGGATTCGGTCACCCGGTTAGCCCGCCCGGCCTACTTCGTTCCCGAAAGCAAGCCCATCGGGGAACTCTTTGAGGAGATGAAGTCCTCCCGGCAGCCCATGGCCATCGTGGTGGACGAATACGGAGGCACGGCGGGGCTGGTGACCCTGGAGCAGCTAGCTGAGGAAATCGTGGGACACCTGGGCGACGAGCTGGCCCGAGGGGAGAAGAAGTTCGAGACCGTTGATGTCAATACCTATGAGATCGATGCCGGCATGCGGGTGGAGGAAGCCAATGAGGAGCTGGGCCTGAACATCCCGGTGGGTGACTACGAAACGGTGGCCGGCTTTATCCTGAGCACCCTGGGTCACATCCCCCGAGAGGGAGAACAGCTAAAATTGGAGGGGATGACGCTGACGGTGACCGAGATGAAGGGGGTAAAGATTGAGAAGGTCCTTGTCATCAAGCAATAAATTCGATGGGGCAAATAAGTCACCCCTTCAGCGGCTGCGGCTCATCTTCAGCCGGGGGGAGGAGCTAAAATACCTCTCCCACCTGGATCTTATGCGCCTCTGGCATCGGGCCTTCCGCCGCGCTGGAATGCCGCTGGCCTACTCCCAGGGCTTCAGCCCTCACCCCCGGTTTTCCCTCGCCGCCCCCCTCCCGGTAGGGGTTACCAGCGAGGGAGAGTTGATGGACGTCTTCCTTGAGAGGCGCGTTTCCCCGGATTTCTTTGCCCAGGCCGTGTCCCGGCAACTTCCTCAAGGGATCGAGATCCTGGGGGTAAAGGAGGTCTGGATCGGGCTTCCCTCACTCCAATCGCTGGTGCGCTTCGCCGAATACCGGGTCGAGGTGGAGGCGGAGATGAAGGCCAGTGCAGTGCAGGAGGCACTGCACTCCCTGCTGGAAAAGAAGGAACTTCCCTGGCAGCATCGCCGAGGGGAGGAGGTCCGCCGCTACGACCTGCGGGCCCAGATCTCCGATCTCTGGCTCATCGAAGGCTCCGGCTCAAGCTATGTCCTGGGAATGAGGCTACGCCAGGACCCCTCCGGGGCCGGTCGACCGGAACAGGTCGCCCTGGCCCTGGGCTTCTCCCAGCCGCCGAAGTCCATCCATCGGGTCAGATTAATCCTGGAGGGCCCGGCCTCTCCCGAGCGGAGGATGGCTTGAAGCTCATTCTCGTTCGACACGCCGAAACCCTTCAGAACCGCCGTCGTCGCATTCAGGGATTCCTGGATGTGGAGCTCAGTGAGCGGGGAAGGAAGCAAGCCGAAGCCGTTGCCCAGGCCTTAAAAAATGAGCCGGTGCAGGCCATTTACTCCAGCCCCTTGAAGCGGGCGCTGAGCACTGCCCGAAGAATAGGCCGCCTGCATCGGGTCAAGATACAGGTTCTGGACGAACTCAAGGAAATGAACCTCGGCTCCCTGGATGGGCTGAGCTGGGATGAGGTAAGCCAGAGATACCCTCATTTTTGGGAAAATTGGCTGGCCGATGCCACCTCGGTTCAGATTCCCGATGGGGAATCCCTGCTGCAGGTTCAGACCCGGGCCTGGGCCGCCGTGGAAAACATCCTGGCACAGGGCTACCGGGATTCGGTGGTGCTGGTCAGTCATTTCTTCCCCCTGGTCAGCCTGATCTCCAAAATTCTGGACCTGCCGCTTTCACAGTTCAGAAAGATAGGGCTTGGGGTGGGGAGCATCAGCGTGCTCGAGTTTGAAGGCTCAAGAACGGTACTCCGTCGTTTAAACGACACCTGCCACCTGGAGGGGATCACTTGAGCGCGGAGAAGAAGCAAGGTGGCCACGGATCTGAAGACCGGGAGGCATCCGCTGACAGAGTCCTGCGCCGTCGGGTGCTGAAGTTCATCCGCGAAAACAAACTCCTCGAGCGCCCCTGCCTCCTGGTGGTGGGGGTATCCGGAGGGCCGGACTCGGTCTGTCTGCTCCACCTCCTGAACAGCCTCCGGGGGGAGATGGGACTCGACCTCCATGTAGCTCACCTGAACCACCAACTTCGCGGTGCGGAGTCCGAGGCCGATGCCGATTATGTCTCCCACCTGGCGGACGAGCTTGGCCTTCCGGTAACGGTCGGTCGGGAGGACGTGAGGGGCTACCTGGAGGCCAAGGGGGGTAACCTGGAGGAGGTGGCCCGAGAGGTGCGTTACCGCTTCCTGACCACCCTGGCCGAGCAAATTGGGGCCGAGGGGGTAGCCCTGGGTCATACCGCCGATGACCAGGTGGAGACCGTGCTACTCCACCTCATCCGCGGAACTGGGCTGGCGGGACTCCGGGGAATGTCTCCGCTCAACTTCTATAAGCTGCCCTCGGGAAGGAATCTTCGCCTGCTTCGCCCCCTTCTTTGCCTTACCCGAAGGGAAACGCAGGCTTATTGTGAGGCCCGGGGGCTTTCACCCCGGATGGATTCCTCCAACCTCCTCCTTTCCCACCTGCGCAACCGGGTGCGACTCGAGCTTCTTCCCCTGCTGGAGACCTATAACCCACGGATAAAGGAGTCCCTGCTTCGAACCGCTCGCCTGGCCGGAATCGACCTGGCCTTCATGGAGTTCCTGGTTTCTCAGGTCTGGGAGGACGTCGTCCGCGAGGGTCATGGCGGAATCTGGCTGGACAATCGAGCCTTCTCCGCTCTTCCCCAGGCGTTAAAGTTTCATTTGCTGCGAGAGGTCCTGAGGAGACTCCTGAGGGAACTCCGGGATGTGGAGCTGGCCCACCTGGAAGACCTGACCCGTCTCATGTCCTCGCCCGCCGGCAAGCTACTGAACCTTCCCCATGGCCTCAGCTTCTACGGAGATTACCGGGAGAGCTGGCTGGGCCATGAGCCCCCACCCTGCCCCTTCCCTCCCCTGGAGCAGGAGTACGTGATCGAGGTGCCTGGTGAAACCCAAATTCCCGGCTGGCGGATTTCCGCCCGCCTGGTTCCGAGCGTTGAGCAGGAGGAGTCGAGGTTCTGCGCCCATCTCGACTTCGACCTCATCGGGGAGAAGCTCGTGGTGCGCAAACGCCAGCCCGGCGATCGCTTCCAGCCCCTGGGGATGGAGCAACCCAAGAAGCTGCAGGACTTCATGGTCGATGCCAAAATCCCCCGCTCCTGGCGAGACCGGGTGCCGCTGGTCTGTGCCGGGGAAGACATCCTATGGGTGGTGGGATGGCGGATCGCCCATCCCTACCGAGTGACCTCAAAGACCCGGCAAGTCCTGCGGCTTGAATTTAGGTCTACGATCACTTCGTCTTAAAGGAGCCAGGATGCCTGAACTGCCGGAGGTGGAGACGATAAAGAACGACCTCCGGCCCCAGGTAGTGGGGCGGCGGTTCGAGCGGGTGAGGCTCATCTTTCCCCCGGCCGTCCGCCAGCCCTCGCCCCAGGAGTTCCTGCACCGACTTCCCGGCCGGAGGATAAAGGACCTCGGTCGGCGGGGAAAATATCTCCTCTTCCGGCTCTCCGACGGAAGCAGCCTCATCCTGCACTTCAAGATGAGCGGGCTACTACGTCTTGGGTCCCCGGGACACGACCGGGTGACCGCCATCTTTTACCTCGATGACGGACAGAGGCTCTTCTTCTGTGATCAGCGGAAGTTCGGCAGCCTTTGGTTGGTCGAGGATGAAGACTCGGTGATCGGGAAGCTGGGACCAGAGCCCCTCGACCCTTCCTTCACCCCCGGACTTCTTCAAAGTCTGCTGAGCCGGCGTAAGGTACCCATCAAGGTGCTGCTCTGCGACCAGGAGGTCATCGCCGGCATCGGAAACATGTATGCCGATGAGGCCCTCTTCGCCGCCGGAATCCACCCTTTGAGGAGAGCAGATACCCTGCTCGAGGAGGAAATCCATCGTCTCCATCGGACGATCAGAGAGGTCTTAGAAGGGGGGATCAAGAACAAAGGGGCCAGTACCGATACCTACCGGCGCCCTGATGGCCAGACCGGCGCGGCTCACCTCGGGTTTAAGGTGGCTCACCGTGGAGGTCAGCCCTGCCCCCGGTGTGGCACTCCCATTCAGCGGATTCCCCTCCGAGGAAGAGGAGCCTACTTCTGTCCCCTCTGCCAGCCGCTTGAGCCTCAGCCAAGGCTGCTTTAGAACCCGGTGAAGTAATCTGTTCCACCTTGCCCTACTTTGGTATAATGACTTGGAAGTTTTCGAAGCGGGTTTGAGAGCGTGTTGCTGTTGGCTCATACCGGACTTACTCTGGGGATAGCGAGAGGGCTGGACGAACTCCTCCTGCAGCGTTCCTCTTCTTCCCGGCTTTGCCGCTGGTCAAGGAAGCTGATAGACAAGGTGGACTATCGGCTGGTGCTGATCGGCTCCCTCCTCCCCGACATCATTGACAAGCCGGTGGGCATCTATCTCTTCCGGGAGACCTTCAGCAACGGTCGAATCTTCGGACATACCCTGCTTTTTCTGCTCTTTCTTTTCTTTCTGGGCCTTTACCTGCGCTACAGGTTCCGGTGGTCGGGAGGGCTCATCCTTTGCTTTTGCTCCGCCATTCATCTCTTGCTCGACGGGATGTGGTCTGATCCCCAGACCTTTCTCTGGCCCTTCTACGGACTTGCCTTCGAAAAGGAAGACCTGGCCCTCTGGATACCGCACATGATTTGTGCCTTGAAGACGCAGCCTCGAGTATACGTCTCCGAGTACCTTGGCGCCCTTTGCCTGGTGGGCTTTGGCGTGGAGTTGCTCCTCCGCCGGCAGGTGCTCTATTTCCTCAGAACTGGACTGGTGGGTGGAAAATGAAATTCAGGCTGAGAAACGAATTCCTGTTGATAGACTTCCTGACCATCCTCTTAATCCTGGCCATTAGCTTTTTCCCCATAAAGGCCTTACGCATCGCCCTGGGTCTTCCCTTTATCCTCTTCTTTCCGGGTTACACCCTCATCGCCGCCCTCTTCCCTCGGAAGACGGACCTCGACGGCATCGAGCGGGTGGCTCTCTCCTTCGGTCTCTCCATCGCCATCGTTCCGCTCATTGGGCTCATCCTGAACTACACTCCCTGGGGAATAAGGCTTTACCCCATCCTTCTCTCCATCTCCGGTTTTATCCTGATAACCTCGGCCTTCGCCTGGCAGCGCCGCCGGAGACTTCCCCCTGCCGAGCGCCCCGAGCCCGAACTTCATCTTTCGCCCGGCTGGTGGAGCGCCAGGAGCACCCTGGACAAAGCCCTTTCCGTGCTGCTCGTCCTGGCCATACTGGGAGCCCTGGGGACCCTCGGCTGGGTCGTCGCCAAGCCAAAGGTAGGGGAAAAGTTCACCGAGTTCTACATCCTTGGCCCTAAAGGCATGGCTGAGGATTACCCCCGAAAGCTAAAGCTGGGCGAAGAGGGAAAGGTCATCCTGGGGATTATAAACCGGGAACATGAGCCGGTGGGCTACCGGGTAGACCTCCTGATAAACGGAGAGAAGGTCCAGGAGATCGGGCCGGTTAATCTGAACCATGATCAGAAGTGGGAGAAGTTGATCAGCTTCAAGCCTCAGAAGGAAGGGGGAAATCAGAAAGTACAGTTCCTGCTTTATAAGATAAGGCAAGTAGGGAAGCCGAAGGACACCCTGCTCCAGCTCCGGTTGGAAAAGGAGTTCCTGACCGAGGGAAAGAACCGGCGGGTGAAGAAGGGCTTTAAGGCGGTGGTGAGAAACCTTGGGGGTGGGGAGGCCACCTATGAAGTGAGGCTCACCGGGAAGGGAGCCCCTCATCTTAAGCCGATAAGGCTTAAGGGAGGGGAGGAGTGGAAGAAGGAGTTCTATTTTGAGGTGATGGAGGGCACCACAAACGAGTTCCAGCTCGTCAGGAATGGGCAGGTCATCTACAAGGAAAAGATAGAGCAATACCCCTCGCTTCACCTCTGGGTGGATGTCGAGGCAGCCCCGGAGGCAGGGTGAACTGCTACGATGTCCTGGTCGTCGGGGGTGGTCCGGTGGGGAGCTGGGTGGCTTACCGGCTGGCTGATCAGGGCTACCAGGTGGCCGTCCTCGAGCAGCGCAAGGAGCCTGGAAAGCCAACCTGTTGTACCGGGATCGTCGGCCGGGAGTGTGTGGAACGCTTCGGAATACCCCTGGAGATCATTGAGCGGGAAGCCAACTCGGCCTGCTTCTTCTCCCCTTCGGGGAAATCCCTGAGGGTTCAAAGAGAGGAGGTTCAGGCCTACGTTCTCAATCGGCCGGCCCTCGATTCCCACCTGGCCCAACAGGCCCGGCAAGCCGGGGCAGACTACTTTTTCTCCTGCCCGGCCGAGGAGGCGGTGGCTTCCGCCGGGCGGGTCGAGGTCCAGACCCGGAAGGGCTATTTCATGGGCCAGGCCCTAGTGCTCGCCACCGGCGCGGAGCTCGGATTGCTTGCAAAGCTGGGGCTGAGGAGGAACAACGCTCTCGCCTTCGGAGCCCAGATCGAAGTGGAGACCAACGTAGAAGAGGTCGAGGTATACTTCGGTCGGGAGCTCGCCCCGGGCTTCTTCGCCTGGCTGGTGCCGCTCTCCGGGGGAAGGGGCCTGGCAGGGCTCCTGGCCCAGAGGAACCCTCAAGTTCATCTGAAGAGGTTTCTTGAGCGGCTGGCCTCACAGGGGAAGCTCTCGGTGGTGGGGGAGGCCTCCTTCAGGACAATTCCTCTTTCACCACCTCCTCGAACCTATGAGG
>CBFDTP010000025.1:0-18883 GCA_965612975.1 uncultured Dehalococcoidia bacterium
GCCCCTCCTCCCCCAGCCAGCTTACCTCCCGGCTCACCAGCGAGGGCATCACCTGGCGAGCATCCTCGAGTCGGCTCAGTTCCAAGAATCTCTTCACCCGTAGAGCTTCCCCTCCCAGCATCTTCACCGCAAAAGTTGGTTTGAGAAGCACCCCGGCCACAATTATGAAGCAGACCATGTTTTCTTTCTCCAGCCAGTCCAGCAGGAAGTAAGCCGGGAGGGAGAAGAGGGCCAGGCTCAGCAGGGTCGCAAGTCCACCATAGCAAAGCTGCGGCCATCTTCCTCGTGGGACATACCTCTCCAGAAGGGCGAAAAGCTTCCCCAGCCAAGCAACCGGATGAAGGGAATTAGGCAGCTCCCCGAAGGCCAAGTCCAGCAAAAGCGCCAGGCCCATGGAAAGCAAAAGCTGCGGATATGTCCAGATGGCTACGCTGCCATTCCCCCAAAGTGATCAAAGGTTAGAACTCTATGGTTAGAACTCTATCCCCTCCCGGGCCAGTACTCCACTGCGGTAATAGTGCTTCACCTCCCTCATCTCCGTCACCAGGTCAGCCCGGGCTACCAGCTCGGGAGGGGCACCACGTCCGGTTAACACCAGTTCCACGCCCTGAGGTTTAAGTTCCACTAGATCCAGCAACTCCTTAAGGGAGAGCAGCCCTAGCCAGTAGGCGGTGATAACCTCATCTAAAATCACGATCTGGTATTCGCCGGAGAACATCGCTGCCTCGGCCCTCTCCAGTCCCTCCCGGGCGAGCTGGACCCCCCTAGTAGTAGCCCGACCGACTACAAACTCTCCCTCACCATATTGCTCGATGGTCAGGTAGGACTGAACCAATCGGGAGGCCTCAAGCTCGCCGTACTTCTGAGCCTTGATGAACTGACCGACATAGATGCGCAATCCCCGCCCCGTGGCACGAAAGGCCAGGCCAAAGGCAGCGGTGCTCTTGCCCTTGCCGTTGCCGGTGTAAACCTGAACGTATCCCTTGCCCAAAGGACTCGGCTTATCCATCTGAAACATCGTCGATTTTCCCAATTTCCAGTAAGAGCGGATGAGAGGTTACATTTCTCCCGGCGGGGTTTCCAGACTCTCAGAGTAAACCCAGCTAAAGCGCTTTCTATATCTTTCCAGTATGGCTATAGTTCTGAGGCCAAAGAGTCCCAGGAAGATAGCGTTTGCTATAGCGTGCGAGAGGTCGAACCAGAGGCTGCTGAGTTCGGCCAGAAGCAAAGTTCTGAGGCTAAGTGGGTAGGCAAAGTAGAGCCAGAAGTAAATATTCATCAGAAGACCAAAGCCAAAGCCAGAAAGGATGCCAAAGGTAATGAGCCCGTTCCGACCTAAATGAAACCTTCCTAGGAAGGCTGCTCCACACCCGATCAGCCCCCAGGTAAGCATCTGATATAGAGTCCAAGGACCCTGCCCCAGGAAGAAGTTGGAAATGAGGGGAGTCATTGCCCCCACCATGAATCCAGGAACTGGCCCGAAGACGTAGCCAGAGCAGATTATTAGGAACGTGCAAGGCTGGAAGTTGGGGAGAGCAGCAAAAGGGATCCTCACAACTGCTGAGAGAGTAGCCAGCAGGGAAATCACCGCTATTTGTTTGGAGCCAAAGGTAGGTGACTGGAACCCCAAGAAGAAGGCCAGCATGACCAGAATAGCCAGGCCGATCGCCACCAACCCCCAGTTGAGCAGGGAGTTCAGCTCAGGGTGTAAAATTAGGGAAGTGGCCAACCCTGTACCTGCGACTAGCAAAGGCAGCAGGTAAATATATTTCTTCACAGCAGTCCTAGAACCTCGTCAGCAGTTAGTATATCTTGGGGAAAGCCCTGGTTTCTCAGCGATTGGGCCAGACGATTTATCTGCGGGGAAAAGAGTAATGCCCCTGAGAGCACCTCTCGTTTGTTCCCCTCCGCCACGATTCGGCCCTCATTGAGAAGTATTACTCTGTCAGCATGCTCAGCCGCAAGCTCCACGTCCTGAGTTACCAAGATTACTGCCCGGCCATCCCTGCGATACTCATCTAGGAACTCCATGAGTTCCGACTTAATCTTGTAGTCCATTCCCCTAGTGGGTTCATCCAGGATAACTATCTTGGGCCGGGCGGCTAAAATAGAGGCTATGGCTACCCTCTGCTTCTCTCCGCCGCTCAAGGAGCGGGGATACTGAGAGCGATACCTCGTGAGGTCAAATCTCTCCAACACTTCCTCAATTTGCCTTTGCCTCTCCTCCCCCTTAAAGCCCAAGTTCTTGAGGGTGAAAGCGATCTCTTCCTCCACCGACTCGGCCAAGAGGTGAACATTAGGATCTTGAAAAACGTAGCCTACCTTCCTGGCCAGGGTAGCTACGCTTGTCTCCCGGGTGTTCAGACCATCAACTATGACCTCTCCTCTGGTTGGCTTAAGCAGCCCGTTAAAGTGCTTCACCAGGGTGGTTTTCCCGGAGCCATTCCTTCCCATTAGGGCTACAAATTCCCCTTCAAATATTTGTAGATTTATATCCTCTAAAACGGTAACTTCCCCCTCGTAGGCGAAGTGAAGCTTCTTCACCTCGATAAGTGGAGCCCCAAGCTTAGGCGAAGATCGTGGTTCTAGATTGTAGCGAGGAGGTCTTGGGGGGGAGAGTTTCCTCTCTTGAAGAACCTCGGAAAGACAGGCCCTGCCTTCCCTGACGGTTAAAGGGGTGTCAGCAAACGTGATGCCCCTGGCCTTCAGCCCCCGAGCCAGCCTGACTATGGGGGGAAGGCCAATCTCGCCCTGAGCCAGTTCGCTTAAGACCTCACGAGGGCTCCCGTCGCTCAGAATCTCGCCATCTTTCAGAACAATTACTCGGTCAACGTGTTGCACCACCCGATCTAGCCGGTGTTCCACGAGCAATATTGTCAAGCCAAGCTCATCATTTAATCGCTTTACCAGGTTGAGGATCTCCTCAGCACCTCGAGGGTCCAGTTCTGAGGTGGGTTCGTCCAACACCAGAATGCTGGGGTGGAGCGCTAGAACTGCAGCTATGGCGACCTTTTGTCTTTCGCCCCCAGAAAGCTCATTGACGGGCTGGCAGCGAAGGTGAGCGATCCCCACACTGTCTAAGGCCTCCTCTATTCTTCTCGCCATGAGCTCTCGGGGGAAGGCAAGGTTTTCCAGCCCAAAGGCGATTTCCCTTTCCACATCCGTGGCTACTGTCTGATTTTCCGGATCCTGAAACACCATTCCTACCCGGGTAGCCAGTTGCCTGGTGGAGCTGGTCAGTACATCAAGCCCTTCCACCTCTACCTTGCCAGATATCTCCCCACCATAGAAATGGGGCACCAGGCCGTTCAAACACCGGCAGAGGGTTGACTTTCCCCCGCCGGAGGGCCCGGTAAGCAGCACAAACTCCCCATCCCCTACTTCAAGGTTTATCCCCCGCAGGGCTGGCTTTTGGGTCCCACTGTAACGAAAGCTTAGATTCTGTATCTTAATCAAGGGCGTGCCCTCCTTAGGGCTACAAGGAGCATTGAGTTAAGCAGGAGCAGCCAAAGAAGTAGCAATATTACTTCTTTACCGGTAAAGCCGACCTGCTGGAGCACGGGATAATATTGGTACCCTCCAAATCCTAGGAAGTGTAGAGTCAGGCCAAAGCCCCCGGGGAGCAAGGAAGCGATCAGGGCAAGCACTTCAAGCTGAGTGAGCTTTAGCTCCTTGTAAAGAGTCCTTTTCCCTGAGCCAAAGCCCCTCGATTCCATGGCCTCAGCCAACCCAGCAGCACGCTCCAGCGAGTTTGAGAGGAGGGGAATCCCAATGGCCATGTAACCCCTCGCCTTTCGAAGCCGTCCTCCTTTATCAAGTTCCAGGCCTCGAGAGCGCTGAACATCAGCGATGAGCTTGACATCTTCGACCAAGATTGGGACGAACTTGGCAGAAAGTGAGCTCACGAGGAGGGATTTATAAGGGAGCTTTAACTTCGCCAGGGCCAGCATCAGGTCGTCGGGGTGGATGGCGAATATGAGCAGGGTAAAGGCAGAGATTATAACCAGCAGCCTCAGACTGTTGCCCAGCCCCCAGCCCAGGCCCTCAAGGGTTATCCTGGGGTTTCCTATCACCGGGGCTGAGAAAGGGGCCTGGAGCAGAACGTGAGAGCCTTGTTGGCTGACCAAGGCGTTGACGACAATGATCAACATACAGAGAAAAAGGGAGAACTTCATCAAAGCTGCCCACTCCTTGCTCAGTTTCGCTACCAGAACCACGGGGATGGTTGATAGAAAAAGCAAGAGCAGGTAAACTGGGTGGTTACAAAAAAGTGCCGGGAGAACAAGGCTGGCCATCCAGCCCAGCTTGCTCCAGGGAGAAAGCCGGTGAATAACTGTGCCTTTATCTTTATATTTATAGGTTAGCATGAGGTAAACGAACTATCTTCTGGTTGATTAGAGCTATAGCAAAGGCGCAGTCAAGCTGCTCCCAATGCTCAGTCAAGATGTCTGCCGCAGCTCGAACTTGGGCCTCACCAGTACCTGAGATCATCCAGGCCGCTTCCCCAGCACCCCAGGGATTTTGAGTGGCCTGGATAACCCCAGCGCTTTTAACTCTCGCTTTCTTTCCTCTTGAGTCAAGGACCACGGCTCCTTCATCCTCAAACTTAAAGAAGAAGCCAAGCTTTTTGTAATTTCTATTTAGCTTCCGGACTGGCTCGAACTTTTGGGTGCCCAGGAGGATAAGGTGGCAGTGCTTTTTTTCTGGTAGGGTTGTTTGCAGCCAAATTTCCTTAACTCCTAGTCTGGTCAGGGTATCCCTTAGTTTCTCGGCGATTTCCCTAAACCCAGGCTGATGGACTATCACTGTAGGCCGTACTCTGCCCCCATAGCCGCTAAGGAAGGGCTGTGGAAAAGAACCAATTATGGCCGGAATGAAGGCATTGAAGCCCCATTCATGGAAGTCCCAGTGCTCCACATCTGCTGGGCGTAACTTGTAGCCTCCTGCTCCGACATTGGCTAGAATGCCGTTAACATAGTAGAACCAGTCCTTTTTGACCTTGGGGTATCGGGAGCATATTCCGTTTATCCTCACCACGAATCCCCCTCCGTATTTAGTTTCTACCTCGGCTACCCTCTGCAGAACTTCCAGGGCACTCTCACCCTTTTTCGGTAAAACGTATTTATCCAGCACTACCTGAGAGCCGAAGTCCTGAGTAACTACTACCCTAACGTTTGGCCTAGCTGGGGGTTTGCTCTCTGGGTGGAACTGGTTAGGCGAGGTAGCCGAGCTCTCACCTTGCCCCCTTTGCTCCGTTTCGACCAGCTCGCTGGTATTCTCTTGGGGGCCAGAATGCGCGCTCCCTACCCCCTCGACCACGGGCTTGCTTGCTTGGCTTCCCTGCTGAGGTGGCTGGCTGCAGGAGATTGGAAAAAGCAAGCAAGCCACCACGAGGCCGATGAGGAGCACCAGTAATTTCTTTGTCATCAATTCGTCCCCGGTGGTGAATGCTTATTTAATCTTCACCTTGCCGAAAACAAGCCTGGGTTTTAGGGTTTTGCCTTCCTCATCATCCATCGCCCTGAGAGAGAGTCTGAGCGTTGTTTTCCCGGGTGCTTTTCCCCTTAGCTTAAGCCAGACCAGGACCCTTTCCTTTGCTCCTGGAGAAACGAGGTCGTCGAGGTCAACCGCCCTTATCCTTATCCGAGAGGCCGGCAGCTGCCCCAAGACTTGAGTCAGCCCAAAATGGGCTGCCTCTACCTGAGTGATTTCAGCTATCGCTCCATTCAAGAATACCTCGAGGTCAAAGCCGCAAAGTCCCTCGTTGGCGGAGTAGAGGGTGAGCGGAATGGAAATCGTTTCCCCCACTGCCCCCCGGCCTTCCCCTAGGGCTAAGGTAAGTCCTGACGGAATGGCCTTCTGCGAAAGTTCGACCACATCATCATAGTCTATCCTTCCGTTTTGGTTAAAGTCAAAGAGTTCCGCCTTCCTCCGGACGAGCTCCGAGTTGAGATCCTCGAAAAGCAGGGCTACATCGTTGGAATCAATCTTCCCATCTCCGTTGGTGTCCTCGTAGAGGCCATCTCCATCTAGGTCTTGAGCTTCCTTTTCAGCTCCGGGGAGTTGAGGCACAACCTTAACGTTAAAGGCCCACTCTTTGGTTGTCTTGTTGCCTGCTAGGTCGGTCAGGCTTACCTTGACCTTATGTTGCCCCTCTTCAAGCTCCTCAGCCGGACGGTAGGTTGCCTTCTCCTGAGTCACCTTCGTCTCTGAGGTTACATCCCGGCCATCTACAAGGAGGTTTACCGAGGAGGCGTCCACCCCCGTCCCTTCATCTCTATATTCCACCTCGATAACTGGCCTTGTTTGTTCAGTCAAGCTCTCCGGATGCCAGGAAATGATCTCGGGGGCTACCTTATCCGGAGCTTCCTTTACGGTGAAGCTGCCCATTAGCTTATCAATTCTCACCTGGTATTCGCCAACCGTGCTCTTCACCACCTTGAACGAGAGCAGCTCCTCCCCTCTCGCCGGAACCTCGATGCTCTGGGCCTTTTCGGCCGTTTGATTGATCCAGAGGACTGCGGTGTAGGCTTGGGCTTGATCAGTCAGGTTGGTTACCTTAGCCGTGATGGTTACCCCCTGCCCCGCTAGAACCTCGGTGGGACTGATCTTAAGCTCGGAGAGGTCAAACTCTGGAGCAGGGATGACTCGACTTCCGGTGAGGGTAAAAATGGAAAAGCCGGGCACAATGGTGGAATAATACACAAACTGGGAATCCTCGCCTATTCGCTTGGTGGGAATGGGTATCCACCGCCCAGAACCTTCATCCCAGCGCTGGAGGAGGATGGAGAATTTGTTATGGCTCATGAACTCAAGGATATCCTTTCTCAGCTTGAAGGTCAGGCGAGCTGCTTCCAGATTTTCTGGCCGGATGTTCTTCAGGGAAATATTGAAGTAAAGGCTAAGATAGGGATATCCCGGCGGCAGTTTAACCCCGGGTGGCCTCGTGGTGAGCACTTTTACGTCCACCTCCACATCCTCCAAGTCCTTATTGGGCTTAAACATAAAGCTGGTGAAGGGGCAGAGAGAGAGACGTGTAAAGGTCCATTCCCCGGCCCTGGCCTCAGGGAATTGGTAAACTGCACTTCTGGAGGTGGCCTCTATTTCCTTCGCTGGCGGCAAATCTGGAGGTGCCTGTGGGGGAACTTCTCCTATTAGCTGCTCTGTGGGAACATCCGGGAGCTTCTCCCAAAGCTTCTGAGGGGGGATTTCAAATAGCTTATGCGGTGGAATCTCCGGAAGCACCTTCTTTAGCGACTCCTGGCTCATCTCGAGGATGATGTCCGCTCTCCTTCGGAGGTCTAGCTCGCTCAGCACCTGCCCGGCTCTTTCCTCTTTTACCTTGCTCAGCACCCGGGCTGCCTCCTGGATTCCCAGTGACTTCACCTCCTCTACTGCCTTGGCCAGTGAGGAGTACTGGACTATCTGCTCTGGAGGAATCTTCTCAGAGGCTGAAGGGTGGAAAATCTTCACCGGATAAGGCTTGCCCAAAAGAGCAACTATAGCGCAAGCGGTGGTCTTAGGCACATCCCATCCAGGATTGCCACTCTGCCAATGGAAACAGCCGTCAGGCTGCTGAAAGCTTACCAGGTCATCAAGCGGGGTCTTTCCGTTCTTGGTCCAGTTAGCGCTTGTCGGATCGTAACCGGCGGCTCGAATGGCGCAGATGGCCCAGGAATCCGTGTCGGCGTTGGTCGCGCCCCAAGACAGAAAGCCACCGTTATCCGCTTGGTTGTTTTTAAGATAATTTAGCCCTTCTTTTATAGCGGCCGAGCTGGGGCTCTCCCCAGCAGCCATGAGGGCCATAATGGCCGCTGCCGTGTCATCGACATCTGTTCCCCACGAGGCAGCAACATCGAACGCCCAACCGCCATCACCCTTTTGACCGGCTTTAATGAATGCTACACTGTTCTGAACGATCGCCGAATTCGGGCTCTCCCCGGCAGATATCAGGGCCATGACACCCCAGAAATCATCATTGAGAAGAGCGGGGTCTCCAATCTGATTGTTGTTGTAAAAGGACTTTAGCTTGGCCACATAGTTTATCCCTCCAAAGTTTGTCGGGTCTTCACCGGCAGCAGTTATCGCCAGGATCTGTCTTGCCCAATCCAAAGGCTTATTTGGGTCAAGCTGGTCTGAATTGCTCCTTAGATAGTCGACAATTGATTTCCCACCTTTCTTCCAGCTATGCGGGTCCTCACCGGCGGCAGCGATGGCCATGACCACCCAGGCTGAAGTGCTGAAACTGCCTATGCTGCCGTCATTCTTTTGCTGACTGTGCAAGTAGCTTAGGGCGCTGGCCACCTCCTTATCAGCTGGCGCTAGGGGATAGCTTATCCCGGCCGATGCCCGCACGGGTAGCGCTAGCGATGAGACCATCAAGGCCACCAGCAAGCTTACTAGAAAAATCTTTAGATTTTTGCTTGGTTTCATTTACCCTCCTTTTACCTCAAAGTTTGCCCCCTATGCCTCTCGTTCTTCAAGTCATCTTTGCCCTCCGGTTCAAAACGAAAACCTCTCACCTCCAGGTGAGAGGCTTTCGTTTAGTCGTTATAAAAGCCTCTCACCGCCAAGGGTGAGAGGCTTTCTAGGCTGAGCTAAACTGGTTAGGTGTCCCTCCCTCCCCGCGGAGGCGATGCAGGACAAATCAGGGGCCGGCGTTCTGGCTTCCAGGCTCTAGCGCCTGGTCACAGCGGCGGGGCCGCGCCGGATTTTCACCGGACTTGCTCTCCATTTAAGCCCAACCTCACGGCGGGCACCCCTGCTCCCTTATTCAATTTTTTCACTCAAATTATACCACACCACATCCTTAGGGACAAGGTTTCATCCCTAGCTGCAGATCTTAAAGGCTAACGCGCTGGAGCTAGCTGGGTGAACTTCACCGGCTCGGTGCTCAAGACCATATCGCCGTTCTTTTGAGAGAGCAACACATTGCAAAGCCATTTATCATCGTCCTGCTCCGGGTAATCCCCCCGATAGTGAGCCCCCCGGCTCTCCGTCCGGTAGAGTGCCGCCCGACAGATCATCTGGGAGACCCTCAACCCGCGGCCTAACTTCAGGACGCGCTGCAACTCCCGGCCATCCCTGACCGATGACCTCCTCCATCGTCCTTCAAGACTTATTAGCTCCTCCAGAGCCTGCTGGAGGCCCGGGGCTTCTCGAATGAGTCCTACCTTATCCCACATGAGCTCTTTAAGCTGGCGGTGCAGCAACTCGGGCCTCTCCTCCCCCGGGCTCGAAGCGATCTTTTGCAGCCGCCGAACCTCGTCTGAGATCAAGCCAGGGGCTGCCCTTACCCGGCCGGTCTCTCTCGCCCTTCGGGCAGCTTCCCGGCCGGCCAGGCTCCCAAACACCCAGAGCTCGGTCAGTGCGTTCCCCGAGAGGCGGTTGGCCCCATGAAGGCCAGCACAGACCTCGCCAGCAGCATACAGTCCGCTGATGGAGGTCTCAGCTCTCTCGTTTATCCTCACCCCACCCATCTGGAAGTGGGCGGTCGGGGCAACCCAGTACCGCCGCCGGCCACCCCGTACTGCCTTGGGTAGAATGGGCTGCAGCACTCGTAACTTCTCCGCCGAAATGTCCCCCAAATCCAGGAGCAGGCTTGGCCCAAATCCCCGACCCTCGGCCACCTCCTTCGCCATAGCCCGACTGAGGCGATCCCGGGTCAGTTGCCTGGGGTGAACCAGGTCATGCCTTGCCAGGATATCCTCTCCAAACTTATTGACCAACTTCCCTCCGGCCCCTAAAAGGCATTCGTAAAATACCGCCGGATTACCCGAGCCAAGACTAAGGGGATAAAACTGCACGAATTCCATGTCCATCAGCGTAGCTCCAGCTTCATAGGCCAGGGCATAGCCATCCCCGATGGTCCCGGCAGCATTATCATTGCGAAGATAGAGCTGCCCCAGGCCCCCGCTGGCGAGGACAACCGCCGCGGCCAGGAGCACCAATACCTGCCCCCGGGTATCAACCCCCATAGCCCCAACCACCTGCTCCTCCTGTAACAGCAGCCTGGTTATCAGAACCCCCTCCAAGAACTTGACCCCACAACTCAGAGCATATCTCCGGAGGGGGAAGGTAAAATCGGTGCCGAAGGCATGCTGACCGTAAACCATCCTGGCGCGTCTATGGCCCGGATCCACCGACAGCTTCACCCACGGGAGTTCCTGCGGGGTGCTGAAGCTTACTCCAAAGCGCCGCAGCTCGCGAACCTGCGGCTCAGCCCCCCGGACCATGAGCTCTACCAACTCCTGATTGCTGAGGAAGTAGCCACCAGTGATGGTATCCTCCAGATGCCATTCACATCTGTCCTCAGGCCCGGCCGAGTCTTTTGAGGAGCTCAATACGGCGGCAAAGCCCCCTCCGGAAATGCTGGTGTTGTTTCCATAGCCAGCCCGAGAGTGTGAGACGAGCAATGCCTCCGCGCCCTGCTCCCGGGCCTCAATGCTGGCCCGGAGCCCCGCACCACCTCCCCCAATGACCAAAACATCGGTTCGGATGACCTCCGGAGAACCGAGCGGCATGGCTTCCCTCTCCGGCTCTTCAGGCAAGTGTCAAAATAAAACCACGTATATTGACGTAAGCCGCAGTTAAATGTACCATGTTGCATAGGTTGTCGCAACCGGCTCATAAAAAGATATGACCTGCTACTTTAGGTCTACGACCACATCGTTTGTGCTCGCCACCGTTTTGTTCTTCGCCTCGCTCGCCCTAGGAATGAGCCTGGCCCCGAACGTGTCGGCCAGCACGGTGGAAGAACTGCGGCCTTTCCTGAAGCTCGTAGCTGAATTAAGCTCCCCCGGCCTCCTTTTGCTCATATTTCTGAACAATGCGGCTAAAACCCTGGTGGTCATCTTGCTCGGCGTTCTCCTCGGGCTACCACCTTTCATCTTCGTGACCTTCAACGGGTTCCTGCTTGGCCTGCTGATCCAGGGCTTGGCCCCTACCACCGGCTATACCATGGTCATCGCTGGCCTGGCACCTCACGGCATAATCGAGATACCAATGCTGCTCCTGGCCGTCGGGCTCAGCTTCTCAGTAGGCAAGGAGTCGCTCAAATGGCTCATCGGCAAGGATAACCAAGTCAAACTGGAGCTAGGGCGGGCTCTCCGCATCTACTACCGATGGATTCTGGCCGGACTTGTTCTGGCAGCCCTGGTAGAGGTGTTTATCACGCCTCACCTGGTTCATTTAGCTGCGGGTAGGGGATAGATCACCCACCGGCTCCCGAATTAAGATGGATTTTCTCGATAAGGTCATTGGCTTCTATCACTTCGTTTGTGACCGGGCACCGCGGAATGCCCCGCTGGTAGCCTCTGGAGATCTGGTAGCCATCGACGTTGAAGCCATGAAGGTGCTCCTAGCTTACAAGGCTCGGAATAAGCTCTTGGCTGATCCCTGGCAGTCTCCCCAAATCGTTACCGCCTTAAGGCACAACCTGGGGTCGGGAAGGGGCAACTACCTGGTGCTGGGCGAATCCTGAAGTTAAAATTTGGGGCTATTAGCGACTGAAGAGGGCGCGAAGTATCCCGGAGAGGTTCAGCCACAAGGGCAGCGCGGGCCATTCCAGCTCCTTTTTCTCACAGATGGTAGAGCGTCCCAGCTTTCCCAGTTGGGTCAATCCCTTTCCACCCCCCGCCATTTGATCCACCTGGTTTACCAGCCTCAGGGACTCCCTGATTCGGGACTCGACCGAGCGAGCTGTCCGGGAGGAGAGCAGACCATGCTCGAGCTTTAGTTCGTTAAACTTGAGCGCGGTCTCGTAGGTGGCGGCCACCAGCTCGTCCCGACTTAACCAGCGAGTTTGGTAGTTCAGCATGCACTTCCAGCTTGGCTCCAAGAGCGCCTGGCGATGTTCCTCCAGGCTGTGAAGCAGCCGCTGGTAGCCGAACTTCTCCGGCTCCTCGAAGGCCTGGCTCCCGGGGTCGAGGAAGGGGGCCAAGGGGGAGATCTGGGGATGGAGCCTTCTTTCCGGATCCAGCTCCCGAAGCAACTGGCGACAGTAGGTCGCTGTCTCCACCGCCGAGTGGAAGTCCTGCTTGGGAAGTCCGATCATGAAGAAGAGGTCAAATCGCTTGCAGCCAGCCTTGAGGGCCTCTTCAACCGTGTTTTCCACCTCCCGGTTGGAATACCCTTTACCAAAGGCCTGACGTACCTCTTCATCGGGTGACTCGATGGAAAACTGAATGTTGAATTGGGGAACAGCCTTTCTTACCTGGTCAAAAAATTCCTTTCCCGCCGGCGAGAACAGCTCCAGAACTAGCGGCACCTTGACTCCCTGAGCCCTAAGCTGTCCCAGCAGTTCCTCGGCGTATTCCTCACCCGGCTGGCGGATATCGCCGATGATGAAAACCGGCCCCTTCAAATATTTCTGGACGCCGCGAATGTCCTGAACGAGGCGCTGGGGACTGCGATAGGCCGGCTTATCCCGGCAGTAGAAGTTTCGGAAGGCATAAGCTGAGCCCCCACAGGTGAGGCAGTCGAGGGTGCACCCACGACAGGTAAGTGCCATGGTGATGGGATAGCTCAACCAGTTCCGGAAGGGCAAGATGCTCAAAATATCCCGGTGCCTTATCACCAAGCGAGTGGGATAGTCATAGTCCAAAGGGAAATCGTCAAGAGAGGAGGGCACCCAGGAAAGGGGATTATGGTGCGGCACCCCGGCGTCATCCTTCCAGCTCAAGTTGGGAACTTCCCCAATCGGCAACCCCTTCTTCAGTCGAGTTAAGAGTTCGAGGAGGGGCACCTCAGCCGAATCGCCCCGAATGACGAAGTCGACCTGGGGATACTGAATCAGCTCCTCGCAGAAATAAGTGGCCGAGAGACCACCAAAGACCACCTTGGAGTCAGGGTGACGCCGCTTGACAATTCTCGCCAGCTCGAGACTGCCATGGGCATGAGGAAGCCAATGGAGGTCTATCCCAAAGACCCTGGCCCGAAGCTTGGCGATGAATTCCTCCACATCAAACCTCGCGCTCCGAAGCATGCGGCTGGCGATGTTGACCACTCGGCTACGAATGCCGTGCCTCTCCAGATAGGCGCCCAGGCTAACGAAGCCTATGGGATACATTTCGAACACCGGGGCCGGGGGAATCACATCGCTGATGGGGCCATAAAAGATGGAACGGCGCCTGAAGTCGTAGTTGGAGGGGGCATGAATCAGAACCAGGTCGAGTTTTGACATCCGAATTAGATGATAAATTCCCCGGCCACAGAAATCAACCCGACCCAGCATCTGGCGAGCCGACGGCAAAGTTGGCCGAATGCCCCAGGTCATTAATATTGCATCAACATTCAAAATGTGCTATTATCTTCGCTGCCAGCTCAACTGAGCTATAAGGGGGGTGTAGCTCTAATTTATGGAAAGCGACTTATCGTCTGAATGTAGGAAGCCACACCGGATTAGGAAGGAAAACCTAAACAGGTGGTACGAGGAAAAGTTTTCGGAGCACACCGTCTTCAGGTAATTATTTAAAGAAAGGGGGTGGGTCCGATGCACCTGATAATTCAAGGGATAACCGCCGAGCCACAAAGGGTGCATAATTTGAAATTCATTTATGAACTCCTGGACTCCTATCCCGCACAAATCGGGATGCACAAGGTTTCCCCTCCTCAGGTATCCCAATACCAAATTCCAAACACCCACCAGCCAATCGTCTCCGGATTTGTCCTGCTTGCCGAAAGTCACATCAGCATTCACTTCTTTCCCCGGCAATCTTATCTCAACATAGACGTTTTTTCCTGCAAGGAATTTGAACCTCAAAAGGTGCTTCAAGATCTGAAGCAAAGGTTTCGGCTCAAGGAAGTGAAGACCTACCTCCTCGAGCGCCCTCCATCAACCCTAAGTCTACCGGAAGGAGGTTTTGCCAATGCACCTCATAGTCGACGGTTTTGTGAGTCAGCGTCATGTTCTAGAGGATGAGAAGGCCATCTACAAGTTTCTGGATGAGTACCCGGCGAAGATCGGGATGAAAAAGATCTCATCCCCCCAGGTATTTCGCTACGTGGGGGAGAAAAAGGAGGACTGGGGCATTTCGGGGTTCGTCTTCATCGCCGAGAGTCATCTCAGCATCCATACCTTCGTGGAGCGCCTCTTCATCAACGTGGACATCTTTTCCTGCAAGGATTTTGACGCCGAGCAGGTAATCCGGGACCTACAGGCTTGGTTAAAATTCACCCACTTCCAAAGCAAGCTCCTCGACCGAAGTTGGGAGTCGCTACTTCAACAGGAACACCAAGAGCTGAAGGTAACCCCTCGTTGAAGAGCTGAAATCGTTCCAGTCCTTCGACTCGGTGAGGAAGCGGATTGCCGCAATTACACCAGGAGATATTTCTTCCTCACCTCTTCATTTGCCCTGAGCTCGTCAATGCTTCCCTGGAAGCGTATTTGCCCGTTGTCTATAATGTACCCTCGGTCGCTCAGTCGCAGGGCAGATCTGACATTCTGTTCCGCCAGCAGAACCGTTAGGCCGGCCTCCCGGAGCTTCCTTATCTGCTCCTCCAGGGCATGGACCATCACGGGCGCTAGTCCCTCAGTGGGCTCGTCGAGAAGCAGGAGTTCGGGGTTACCCATCAGCGCTCGGGCAATGGCGAGCATCTTCTGCTCTCCCCCGCTGAGGCAGCCACCCTTGCGGGACTCTATCTTTTTGAGGGCGGGGAAAAGCTCATAAACCCTTTCCTTGTTCCATTCCCCGTCCCCTTCGGTTCTCCGGGCAGCTATCTCCAGGTTCTCTCCGACCGTGAGGTCGGCAAAAATCCGGCGGTCGTCGGGGACATAGCCAATACCCTTCCGGGCCAGTAAATAAGGTTCCTGACCGGTTATCTCCTCCCCTTTAAATCGGATGTGACCCCTCTTCGGGGGGTCAACCCCATGATGCTCTTCAGGGTGGTGGTCTTGCCGGCCCCATTTCGCCCCAAAAGGCAAACCACCTCCCCCTCTCCACCCTGAGGGAGACCCCAAAAAGGATATGACTCAAGCCGTAAAAGGTGTGGATCTCCTCCACTTCCAGCATCACTCACCTCCCAGGTAGGCCTCCTGAACCTCCCTGTTCCTCCGGACCTCTTCTGGCTTTCCCTGAATGAGGGTTCTTCCTTGGTGCATTACCATGATGCTCTGGGCGATGGAGAACACCACCTCCATGTCATGTTCGCAGAAGAGGATGGTCAGGCCCCGCATGGTGGCCAACCTTCTGATCAGCTCCATGGTGGCCGAAGTCTCCTCCGGGGACATGCCGGCGGTGGGCTCGTCCAGGATCAAAAGTTCCAGCTGGCCGCCCAAGGCTATGGCTATCTCCAGTATCTTCTGGTCGCCATGCGACAGGGAGTTGGCTATTTCACCAGCCTTGTCTGAAAGGCCCACGCTCTCCAAGATTTCCTTCGTCTCCGCTACAGCTATGCTTTGAGCGGGGGAGAAAAGGCGATAACTTTTCCTATGTTGGGAGAGCACTGCCACCCGAACGTTCTCAAAGACGGTCAGCCGGGGGAAAACATCGACTATTTGAAAGGATCGGGCAATCCCTTTCCGGCAGATCTGATAAGGTGGTAGCCGGCTGATGTCCTCCCCCTTGAAGATGATCCTCCCCCGGTCCGGCCTCAACTGACCGGTGATGAGGTTAAACAGGGTGGTCTTGCCCGCGCCATTGGGCCCGATCACGGCCACCACCTCACCCTTCCCAACCCTCAGGTTGGCCCCGTCAACGGCCTTAAAATCGCCAAACGATTTCTCTACCGCTTCTACTTGCAGCATCTATTCACCACCAACTTCCTTGACCCGGGGTCGCAACCTTTCCTGGATATAACCCATCACCCCCTGCGGCAGGAAGAAGATCAATAGGATCAATATCACCCCCAGGATCAAGGTCCAGTATTCGGTGTACCGGCCGACGAAGGTGCGCAGGGCCACCATTATGGCCGCTCCCAACATCGGACCAGTGAAGGTGAACCACCCTCCTAAAAGGCACATGATGAAGATCTCCAATGAGAGGATCCAGAAAAGCAGGTCAGGGAAGACGGAACGTTCCAGAACCACGAAGAGGACGCCAGCGACGCCAGCGAAGAAGGTGGCAATCACTATGGCCACTAGCTGATGCCGCCTGACGTTCACCCCCACTGCCTCACACCTTTGCGGATTATCCCGGGCAGCCTGAAGCGTGCTCCCGAAGGGCGACCTCACGATGAGGTACATCACCATCAGGCAGGCTACCAGAACGAGCAAGATGAAATAATAGGAGCCAGTCAGGGAGGACAGGATTGAGGGCATGGGGATGCCATGTATCCCATCATCTCCACCGGTGAAGTTATACCACCTGAAGACGATGGCCCAGATGAGCGAACCGAGGGAGATTTGAAGCATAGCGAAGTAAAGTCGGGTCAGCCGAACACATATTCCGCCGATAATTAGCCCCATAAAAGCCGCCATTATTGGTCCGGCGATGAAGCCCACCCACATGGGGAGATCGGTCTTGGTCAACATCAAAGCGACCGTATAGGCCCCCACCCCGTAGAAAACGCCATGATGAAACTGGTACAGGCCACCGTAGCCCACCACCAGTTTGAGGCTCATCGTCAGCAGAGCGGTGACGAAAATGAGGGCCAGCGTGTAAACATAAAATCTGGGGGCCAGCGGTGGCAAGATGAGGAGCAGGCCCAGAATAACTACCGCCGGCCACAGCCACCTTGAACTAAGGGCCTGTTTAAGCAATTCCCTTTCTCCACTACCAGACTGATTTGAGCAGTCCTCTCGGTTTCAGGAGCAACACGATCACCACCGCGGCATAGGGGAAGACGATGGCAAACTGGGGCCACAGCAACACGCCGAAGGCCTGCGTCAGGCCGAAGATGAGGGAGCCCACCAGGGCACCCCACATGTTGCCCAGCCCCCCGATGATGACAATGAGGAAGGCCTCGATAATTATGCTGTGGTCCATCCCCAGGTTGATGCTCACCGTAGGGGCAACCAGAGTTCCTCCCAGGCCGGCCAGGCAACAGCCGATGACAAAGGCCGCGGCAAACACCCAGCTCACATTTATGCCCAGCGCGCCCACCATCTCCCGGTCTACCGCTGCCGCTCGAGAGATCTTGCCGAGCTTGGTCTTGTTAACCAGCAGCCAGAGTCCGATCCCGACCAGAGGGCCGGCAGCGAGCAGCAAAAGGTTGTAGCGGGGGAAAGGAGAGCCCAGTATCGAGACCGCGCCCTGAAAGATGCCGGGGGCCAGAACCGAACGGTATTCAGTGCCCCAGACGAGCTTCACCAGGTCATCGAGGATGAGCATGAGCGCAAAGGTAAACAGGAGGAGCATCAGGTGCTCTCTCTGGTAGAGATGGCAGAACAAGGCCCTTTCAGCCACCAGGCTTATCAGGGCAACGACCAAGGGAGCCAGCACAAGGGCGAGCCAGAAGCCGAGGGAACTGCCGAAGAACGCCACCACGCTGTAGGCGGAGAAAGCCCCTATCATGTAGAGGGAACCATGGGCTACATTGGGCACCCGAAGTACGCCAAGGATGAAGCTTAGCCCAGCGGAGACGATGAACAAGATCATCGCCCGGCTAAGCCCGACCAGCAGCTGACTGCCTACAGCGGACAGGGTTAACCCTTGTCCAACTTCCATAGCGCGGCCTTAATCCGCTTCGGGAACCCTTACTCCCCCCGCGCCTTCTTTATCTCCTCAATTGAGGGCATGAGGTCCTTGCCCGGTATCTCCGCTATATTAGTCGCCACGAGGAAATTATACTCCGGCACCTTGGTAGTTTGCCCAACAAATATGGGCTCCTCCACCTGGTGGTCATAGGCCCGCATCTTTATCTTCCCCACCGGGCTATCTATCTCCAGCCCCTCCAGAGCGTCGATGAACTTCTCCGCATCGGTGGTGCCCGCCTTCTTATAGGCCTCGGCCACAAAGCGGCCAGCAATATAGCCACTGAAGGCGGAAAAGCCAGGATGCTCCCCGTAGGCCTTATAAAAAGCATTGGCAAAGGCCTTGTTAGCTGGCGTGTCAGGGTAATAGAAGAGATAGCTGATGCCGCCGAAAGCGCCCTCCGGGGCATTGGGGCCCAGGGGTGAGATGACAACCGTGTCTATGGCGGTTGGCATCGAGATGTGCATCTTCTCCGCCAGGCCGGTTGTCTTGGACACCTTCATTGCATTGGTCACGCTGGCACCACCGCAGGCGAAGAAGAGGGCATCGGGCTTAGCCGCCAGGATGGCATTGATGTAGGGCATGAGGTCAGGCTCGCCCACCTTCCACCAGGACTGCCCCACCAGTTGTACCTCGGGCTTCAGGGCCTTTAGGTTGCGCCAGAAGGCATCAGCTATGGCATGGCCATATTCATAGTCATCCCCAGCTATCCACCACTTCGTGTAGGGCTGCCGGGCCTCAAACTGCGCCTGAGCTTTGCCGAACATGGCGGTGTTCGGCACGGTGCTGAAGACGTAGCGATGCCCCTTGGCTCCGGTTATCTTCTCGCTCAAGCTGTTCAGGACGATGAAGGGTATCTTCTCCGTTTTACAATAATCGGAGATGGCCAGAGCTGCGGCACTGTTGATGGTGCCCGCCAGCACATCCACCTTCTCGCTCATCACCAGCTCTTTGGCCACGCTCATGGCGATATCCGGCTTGAACTTGGTATCCCGAGTGACCACCTCGATCTTCCTCCCCAGCACCCCACCCTTGCTATTGACCTCCTCCACCGCCAGCTTAAAGCCGTTGATGTTCTGATTTCCGAAGACCGCTGGCGGCCCAGAAAGACAGGTGGCTATCCCCACCTTAATAGGTCCCTTGGGGGCTGGCTTGGCACAGCCAGCGATTAGGAGGTGCGCAAGGTCTACGATACAGCCCAGACGCCTTACCAGCGGCTCAAGGCATCGGGCATACTTGAGGCAGCAGAA
>CBFDTP010000026.1:0-17112 GCA_965612975.1 uncultured Dehalococcoidia bacterium
GACCTCATGCGGGTACTGGCCGTATCTTCTGCGGGGAGAAGGGATGCCCACCATCCTCATAAGCTCCAGCGCCCTTTCCCTGGCTTCCTTCTTCGAACACCTCTCATGCACCCTTACCGCCTCGGCGATCTGATCTCCGACGGTGAAGACCGGGTTGAGGCAGGTCCAGGGCTGCTCGAAGATCATCCCGATCTCCCTTCCCCTTATGCGGCGCATCTCCTCATCCGGGATCTCAAGGAGGTTTTTCCCCTTAAAGACTATCTCACCGCCGACCTTGGCATTCTCCGGGAGCAGGCGCATTATGCTGAGGGCCACGATGGTCTTCCCGCATCCCGATTCCCCCACCAGACATAAAGATTCCCCTTGTTTTATCTCCAGATCCACCCCGTCCGAGGCCCGCACCATCCCCGCTTTGGTGGGGAAGTTCACGTGTAGATTGCCGATCCGGAGCAAATCCATTTCCATTCGAGTTTATATCTCCACCCTCTTTTTCCACCTGGGATCAAGCGCATCCCGGAGTCCGTCGCCGAGGAAATTAAAAGCCAGAACCGTTATCATTATCGCCAGGCCGGGGAAGGTGGTAAGATGCGGCGCTACCCGCAGGAAAGCTCGTCCGCCGTTCAGCATCGAGCCCCATTCAGGCATCGGAGGTTGAGCGCCGAGGCCGAGAAAGCTTAAGGCCGCTGCGGCAAGAATCGTCCTCCCCATGCCCAAAGTGGCCATTACAATCACTGGCGGGAGCGCCTCCGGCAAGATATGGCGAAACATGATATGAAAGTTGCCGCTACCGAGCGCCCTGGCCGCCTCCACAAAGGTCCTCTCCTTTGCCGAAAGGACACATCCCCGCACCACCCGGGCATATCCTGTCCAGCCCACAAGCGAAAGGGCCAGCATAACGTTGAACAGTCCCGGTCCGAGCAAACCGGCGATAACGAGCGCCAGTATAAGTCCCGGAAATGCCAGGAGCACGTCAACAATCCGCATAATGACTTCATCAACAACCCCTCCCCGGTATCCGGCGATAAGGCCGAGGAGGGTGCCGAAAAGGGCGGTTATCCCCACAACCACTGCCCCTACCTGAAGCGAGACGCGGGCGCCATATATCAGCCGGCTCAGGATACACCGCCCCAGGTCATCCGTTCCCAAAGGATACTGCCAGGAGGGGGGAAGAAGACGCCGGTCGAGATGCTGCTCAATGGGGTCATGAGGGGCAATAAAAGGAGCGAGAATGGCTACCAATACCAATACGAGCACAATTACAAGCCCCACCATTGCCAGCCGGTTCTCTTTAAGCCTCTCAAAGGCCTCTAATACATAGGGTCTAGCCCTCGCTCCTATCGGTATGGCCCTCTCGACGGCAACCCCCTTCATACCTGTGCTCTCTTCCTCTCATATCGGATTCGGGGGTCGAGATAAGCGTAGGAGATGTCAACCAGAAGGTTGACCAGGACGAAGATCACGGCGATGAATAAAGCGCATCCCTGGATCATGGCGAAATCCCGGGCGAAGATCGAGTCCACCAAGAGCTTGCCTATCCCCGGCCAGGCGAAAATCGTCTCCGCGATGACCGCTCCTTCGAGGAGGAAGGCGAACTGCAGCCCGGCGACGGTAACCACCGGGATTATGGCGTTCTTAAAGGCATGTTTTCCGATTACCAGCCTCTCCGCCAGCCCTTTCGCCCTGGCCGTCCGGATATAATTCTGCCCCAGCACCTCCAGCATGCTCGATCTGGTGAGCCTGGTGGTGATCGCCGCCATGCCCGTCCCCAGGGTTAGGGCGGGAAGTATCAGATGCTCTATTCCACCCCTACCACAGACCGGCAGCCAGCCCAGATGCACGGAAAACAGTAAGATCAAAAGCAGGGCCAGCCAGAAATTGGGCATGGAAACCCCCAAAAGCGCGCCGGTCATGCCGAGATAGTCAATTGCCGAATTTTGCTTGACTGCTGAGAGTATCCCGATCGGGATCGCTATCAGCAGAGATACAATCATGCTCGCCAGGGCAAGCTGGAGGGTGGCCGGAAATCTGGCGATGATCTCATCGAGAGCCGGCTCCCCGGTTATGAGACTCCGCCCGAGATCACCGTGAATTACATGGTTTAGCCACTTAGCATACTGGACGTATACCGGAGCATCCAAGCCTTCCTGATGCCTTATCCACTCTATGGTCTCTTGGGAAAGTTCCTCTATCCCGTATCTGGCGATGGCTATCTGCTCGGCGGGGTCACCGGGGGCAAGATGCATCATAGAGAAAGTAAGGAGCGTCACTCCCAGCATAATCACGAGCATTAACAGCAATCGTTTCAGGATATACTTTGTCACGATAAGATTTCACCATCCGCCTTCAGGGATGGAAACTAAGAAAGGTCATCCTTCCAATGCCATATAATTGCAGTGATCCCCTCGATTTCCCCAGCGTGATTTCCCCTGATGGCGCCACGGATAACCGTCTCTCAAGATAGTCCTTTAGCTGGGGCAGCTTCTCTTCCGGCAGTTCCATTCTCCCAGCCCAGATGTCCATCGCATGTTCAAGACTTTGGTAGATCAACCCTCTTTTTCCCCTGATAATATTCACATTGGCATAAATGCCGAGCTGACATAGCACATTGTAAAGATGGACGAAATCCGGCCCCATTGAGGGCGGTGGCACTTTCAGGAACCTGGCCGCTTCTTCATAAGGCTGCCCTTGATGCCGGCTGCCCATCGTCAGTATCAAACCCCTCCGAGCTTTCTCCAGCATTTTGCCTAGTGCATCGCTGATATCGTAAAACACATATAGGCAGCCGAAGGCACCGGTACCGGCACCAATTTCAAGCACGCTCATTGAGGGATCGAGCAAACCCTCGATGATTTATAATTCCCTTTTGAGCGTTTCGCCCGAACTACTACCGGATCGTTTGTGGAGTTAAGCTTTTATTCCGAGACAGATATCTCCTCCCAGTTGACCCAGAACCAGGGATGGGGCTTGTATCCCTCTACATTGAGCCTTCGGGCATTGATCATCACCTCGTGGTATATCGGAATTATCGGGACCTCTTCAGCAATGATCTGCTGCACTTCCCGGTAGATTTGATATCGCTCCTTTTCATCCATCGTTACCTTCCCCAATTCCGTTAGCTCATCCACCCTGGGGTTAGCATAATGCACGCCTCGGCGCAGATTCATATCTCCCCGGGAGTTGAACCAGTCGTAAAGCATAAAGTGTGGTCCCAGGGGAGTATATGGATGCATCGACATCTCGAACTCTCCCTGTTTGAGCGCTTTGCTCCAGGCACCGCCCGCCAGCACCTGCAACTCCACCTTGATGCCTATACTCTTCAGCTCGTCTTGAATTACCTCTCCAATCGCCTTATAGGGCCAACGGCCCACAAGTCCGCTGTGCAATAGCAAACGGACCTTGAACGGCTGGCCATCCCTATCCAGTATCCCGTCTCCGTCCGCATCCACCCAACCGGCCTCGCTCAGCAATTGCCTGGCCTTCTCCGGATCGTATTTGACCCCTATCTCCGGGTCAACCCATTCGGAGAGGGCCGGTGTTATCACACTCTTGCCAGGTATGCCAAAGCCCCTCACAATGGCTTTCACTATGGTTTCTTGGTCAATGGCATATTGTACCGCCTGTCTTGCCTTTACCTCGTTGAACGGTGGCCGTTGACAATTCAGTATCAAATAGTGGGAGGTGGCGATGAGCCGAGTGAGAACCTCGATTTCCGGATGGGCATCCAGTATGGCGGCATGTTCGGGCAGAATACCGCCAGTATCAATTATTAGGTCGATCTCCCCGGTCTCCAGCGCCAATGCTCTTGAGGTGGGATCAGGGATGCACCGCAGGGTTATCTTCTCCAATTTGGGCAGGCCACCCCAGTAATCTTCGTTTCTCACCAATACCAACTTCTCACCGGGGACATATTCGGTCACCTTGAACGGACCGGTCCCGATCGGTTCCTTGACCTTGCCCTCTTCATCAACGGCGTTGGGACTTATCATGGACATGAAAGGCCAGGTCAATTGGTGCAGGAAGGGTGCAAACGGCTCGCTGTGGATAAATCTAATGGTGTACTCATCCACGACCCCTATCGATTCCAGGGGGCCTAACTGGCCAGGCTTCTGAGCATTGATTCTCTCAAAGTTGAGTTTGGCCATCTCGGCATTAAAGGGGGTGCCGTCGTGGAATTTGACCCCTTTCCTGAGATAGAACGTCCAAACCTTCCCGTCATCCGACACTTCCCAGCGGGTGGCCAGCTTCGGCTGCGGCTTCAATTCATAATCCAGCCATACTAACTGCTCGTAAACACCGGTCAGGGAGGGGTGCGCCCCGTAACCGTACTGTTTGCCGGGATCTCGGCCTAAACCGGCCGTCAGTTCCTGGGGGATTTCCTTTGCCGGAGCCTCCGTCAGCGTGGACGCAGGTGTTGTTGTAGAGGGTGGGGTTATCGCCTCCTCTTTGGCGCATCCACCGAGCAGTGCCGTTCCCAAAATTAGAATCAAGACAAACCCTATCAGCGTGGCTGACTTCGAGATTCTCTTAATCATCTGTGACCTCCTGTTCATTAGTTTTCCCACCCGTTTTTTGCCTTTCCTTTGTGTACCATGTTTGCCTCACTTCCCCCGGTTTCTTCGTTTTCTGCAACCGGTTGCAATAAATGCTTAAAAGCCTTTCCCGTCCATGCGATTCTCCTCGGGCTCCAGGGCCTGGCGAAGGATGCGGTCGGAGATATCCTTCAACCTTTCCCTATCGCGCTTTATCTCCCGGTGGAGGTCGAGGAGCATGGAGGCGAACTCCTCCATCCCGTCGAGGTCATCCCATCCGATGATGGGAATGAATCCGCATCCACAGGGAGCCTCCATCCACAGCATAACCTTCCCCGTCTGTCGATGCACCCCCACTTTAAATCTCCTCACTCCCTCTTTAGCCATTTTTCACCTCCTAGATTCTTCAGCTTCTTTCAACGATCCCCCGACCAATAAGGGCATAATAACTTTTCTTAGCACATCTGAGGCAATGAGGCTTTCCGCTGATCTGGACCACTCTCGTCTCCATGGCAAGTTCACCGCATTGTGAACAGCGGACGCTCTTGAAAATCGGTGCCGGCTCAACGGGGGGAAGCCGAACCTTATCGATTTTGAACATTTCCCGGGGGAGTTCGAGCATCTGATAGCCGATCTCCTCCCAGAGCTTTTTCAATCTGGCCACATCCTGCGCTGTTCCACTTCTTCGAGTCACCACCTTTTCGAAGAGCTCGATTGCCTCCTTAGAGAAATATCCTTCCCTTAATCTCTCGGCATCCACATATATCCTCACTCCTTCCCAACTTCCTCGCCTTGCGAGGGTTAAGGCATTCTTCCCCAGATCAAAATAAATTAGGCTGTTATTACCCAGGGTACAGCCAGTGGTTACCTGAACCCCGTCGACGAAGCAATTGTTGCACTCGACAACGGCGAGAAGCGCTTCCTCCACGCTTCCCCTAAAGTCCAGCCTTTCAGCGCCGAGTTCGTCAAGAGCCATCGTTGACGCCCTCACTCCCAGGGCCACATAGGGACAGATGTGCCCATGAAATTCCCTCGCTGCCTCCAGAACTGCTTCTAGATCCCTTTCCCGAACAAGTTCTGCCAGCTTCAACATTCGCCGCCTCCAATCCAAGTCAGGGTAGAGACAAACTCAAGCGTTATTGCAAATTATTGCAATAAATTGGACAAAAAATAAAAAGTTACTTGCTAAATGCAACTAAATGCATTTGGATTTTAGCAAGGACTTCTCTCTTTAGTCAAGGGCCTGGGCATTGACTGAATTCGAGGTAAGGAGAACAAAAGCGAGGACTCAGTAACCTGGCGCATGGGGGATTCGAACCCCCGATCTCCGCCTTGAGAGGGCGGTGTCCTTGGCCGCTAGACGAATGCGCCAAAAGCTTCTCTGCCGCTCTACAGACTCCCCGGCAGTTTTGATTTTAAAGATTCTGAACCGCTCCGTCAACTTGTCTTCATCAGCGAGAGGTTTCTGCCCCTTGCCTTCGTGACCTACAATTTAGGAAAATGGTAAGGCGCAAACAACCGCCGGCTCACCGACGGTAAGGAGGCTTTAATGAAGGTTAACTACGTGGATAAAGGAGCCGAGAGGTGTGTGAGCTAGACGGTGGCTCTACCCCTATGCCTATCTGCTTTACGAGACCGGCGGGCACGAGGTGCAGAAGTACAGCGCCACCAAGTTCTGGGCACGCTGGTAGGACTAGTCCAGGAGCATCTTCGCAGTTTGAGGAGCACTAATGTATAGGAAGGTGGATGAGCACATCATAGAAAGGTTGGAAGCCATTGTAACCAGCAAGGGGGTAATTCGGGACGCCGAAAAGTTAATTGATTACGCGGGGGACGAATTTCCCGATCCCTCCATAAGGCGGCCCCCTGAAGTAGTGGTCAAGCCGAGGACGAGCGCACAGGTAAGCGAGATCCTGAAGCTCGCCAGCCAGGAGAGGATTCCAGTTACGCCAAGAGGCGCGGGAACCGGCCTCTGTGGCGGATGTGTTCCTCTATACGGAGGGATAGTCCTGTCACTCGAGGAGATGAACCAGATTCTGGAAATAGACGGGCAGAACATGATCACCGTAGCGGAAGCCGGTGTGACCCTGGGTAACCTACAAGAAGCGGCGGCGGAAGCTGGGCTTTTCTTCCCTCCCCACCCCGGCGACGAAAGCGCCCAGCTAGGTGGCTTGGTTAATACCAACGCAAGTGGAGCCAGGGCAGTTAAGTACGGCGGCGTGAGGAATTATGTCAAGGGCTTGGAAGTAGTCCTACCTACGGGAGAGATAATAACCCTGGGGGGCAAACATCTCAAGGACAGCACCGGTTATAGCCTGCTAAACCTCCTTATCGGTTCTGAAGGAACCCTGGGCGTGGTGACTAAGGTGGTTCTAAGCCTCCTGCCAAAGCCACAGGCGGTGTATACGCTTGTGGTACCCTATGAAAGTTTGGATAGCGCCATAAAGGCTGTGCCCGAAATTCGTAATAAAGCACTCCCCATGGCCATTGAGTTCATCGAACACGAGGTCATCCCACCGGCAGAGGAGCTGCTGGGGAAGAGATGGCCCTGCAGAGCTAAGGCATACCTGATGATAATGGTAGACGGCACGAGTGATGCCGAGGTGCTCCGGATCCTGGAAAGCATCGGCGACATTTGCCTAAGACATGGCGCGGCCATCCAAGATGTCGGTGAGCTGTGTATAGCCGATACCCCGAGGAAGCAGGAGGACATCCTGGACATAAGAAGCAGCCTTTACCTGGCTTTGAGGAAGAACATGATCGAGGTATTGGACATCGTGGTTCCTCCCGCCAGGATAGCAGAGTACGTGGCCGAGGTGCACCGGATTTCTGAGAGATATGACCTGTGGCTGCCAAACTATGGCCATACGGCGGATGGCAATGTCCATACTCATCTTATGAAGGTTAAGCCAAGTGAAGGAAAGCCAAGCCAGGAAATACCCGGATGGGGGGAGAAATACCCGCTAGTTCGCAAAGAATTACATCAGAAGGCTAAAGAGCTCGGGGGAATGGTCTCCGGGGAGCACGGGATAGGCCTGGTAAAGAAAGAATATCTGCCCCTGTTCATTCACCCAACGCAGATCAAGTTGATGAGGGAAATAAAGAAATTGTTTGACCCCAAAAACATTCTCAACCCCGGCAAGATCTTCTAATGCCCCGCCCGGGTACGAATTGATGATGCAAGGGTCACATTACCAAAGTACCACCAAGAAGGGTACCAATGTTGGATTCACTGCCCGAGGCATTTGAGTTATTATGTTGCAAATTAAACCGGTTGCTCTGTCTTAGGAGCAACAGGAACAACAGAAAGGATATGGCCGGGCTTTCTAAATTTGGCCAATAAATAGAAGGGGAAGAGCCAAGCGATACGCTTTTTGTCAGCCTTTCACCCTTCCGAAGATTTACTTGTCCTTTTTAACGCCCTCCATTAAAAGCTTTCCCTGCCCAACTATTCACTTAATTAGGCTTCAAAAAGGCAAACCCGGCTTAACCCATATTAAGGCGTATATTAAACACTGGGGGAGGGAGCATGAAGACAGTAGAAGAACAAAATATATACTACAATGCTCCACTTGATCTGGTTGAAATCGTGCACCACTCCGACTTGGGCGAGCAACTTGACGCCATCCTAAAGGAGGTGATGAGGCTCCTTCGAGTGGAGATGGGTGGGATTTACTTGGTATTCGGCGACGAGGTGGTACCATACCGCTGGCAGGGTATGCCCGAGTCGGTGTGCTCGCAAATGCCGTCATTCCCGGCCCAAAGCCCGCCCTCCTGGATGAAGGAGTTCTTAGCAGTCCACGAGCCTCTAGGCGAGCAGGGGCATATAGCCGACTTTGCTAAAAACGAGGGAATTCAGACCTGGGCCTCTGTTCCCCTTATCACCACTGGGAGGTTTGCCGAAGGTTCAGAATCTCAGAAGAAGTGGCTCGGCACGCTGATATTGGCCAGCCGCCGCTATGATGCGCTGGACGAGGAGGATATGCTTACACTTCAGGCTTTAAAAGAGTATCTGGCCTTAGTCATCGATCACTCACTCGAATTCCATAAAGCCAGCCGGCGGCTGGCGCGCCTGAGAGTTCTTCATGAAATTGGCCAGGTCATCATCGCCCACTGTTCCGTTCGCGAAATCCTGCAAACCATCGTCAAATATGTGCCCAGGGAATTGGACGTGGACATAGTAGCCATTAGCTTACCGAGCGAGGAAGGGGGACGAACAGGAATTTTTACCATTCACCTTCCCAATGGTGCCATCCTCGAGGAGAAAGTCTTTGAGATCACCGATAGCTTGCTACATTGCATCGTAGAGTGCCAAGAACCCTTTGTCATCTACAACCTTCACCAAGATCCAGACATGCAGATGTACCACGAGCTCATCCGCAAGAACAAATTAGCCTCATACCTAGGAGTACCTCTTATAGCTCAAGGTGAAACCATTGGCATCCTGCACATCATGACTACCAAGCCCCGGGCTTTTGCCCCCGAGGACGTAGAATTTTTCCGGACACTGGCAGGGCAGGCGGCGATCGCCTTGAAAAATGCCTTCCTACTTCAGCAATTGCGTGAGTCGGAAAAGAAGTATCACAGTATCTTCGACAATATGAGTGAGGGGTTCTTTCGAGCTACGCTGCAAGGGCGACTCCTGCTCGCTAACTCAGCGATGGCTCAGATGCTGGGCTACAGCTCCCCCGAGGAGCTCCTCTCCTCCGTAGTTAACGTAGATCACCTTTACGTTGACCCTCAGCGCCGTCAGGAGTTCAAGCGCTTACTCCAGGAGAACGGTCTTGAAGGTTGGTTCGAGTCACAGGCATACCGCAAAGATGGAAGCATGATCTGGATTTCCGAAAAGAAGGTGCAGACCGTACGCAACGAGAACGGCGAGGTGCTTTATTATGATAGTATATGCGAGGACATCAGCGAGTACAAGCGGGCTGAACAGGCGCTCCGGGAGTCCGAGGAAAGGTACCGCGTCACCTTTGAAACCACCGGAACAGCCCTAGCGATCATCGAGGAGGACACAACCCTGTCCTTGGTTAACTCGCGATTTGAGGAACTCTCCGGGTATTCGAAGGAGGAAATAGAGGGTAAGAAGAGCTGGACTGAATTCGTAAAAGATGATTTGGAAAAGATGAAGGAGTATCACCACCTGCGAAGGATAAGGGAAGGCCTTGCCCCAAGCAGTTATGAATTTCGCTTTGTCGACCGGTATGGCCGGGTCAAGGATATACTCCTGACCATCGCCATGATTCCCGGAACAAGGAAGAGCATAGCTTCTCTATTGGATATCACCGAACACAAGCAGGCGGCAAGACGGCAGAGACAACTCGAGAAGGAGCTGAACCAGGCCAGCCGGTTGGCCGCCGTCGGTGAGCTGGCCTCTGGCGTGGCTCATGAGATAAATAACCCGCTTACCGCTGTCATCGGTTTTTCCGAGCTCCTGATGAGCCGGGATATCCCCGAGGATGTAAAACAAGATGTGAGGATAATAAACGAGAATGCTCAGCGAGTAGCTCAAATTGTGAAGAACCTGCTCACCTTCGCCCGTCAGTCTAAGCCCGGACGGGAGTACGTAGATATTAACTCTCTGGTATCCCGAGTCCTGGAATTGCGTACTTATGAGTTGCGAAGCAGTAGCATCGAAGTTATCTCCCAGCTCGCCCCCGACCTGCCCCAGACCATAGCTGATCCTGGCCAGCTCCAGCAGGTCTTTCTCAACATCATTATCAACGCCGAACAGGCGGTGAAGGAGACTCGAAATACAAGGAGGCTTCTCGTTGAAACCAAGCAGGTGGGCAACTTCATCAGAGTGTCCTTTAAAGATACCGGGCCCGGAATACCTCCGGAGAACCTCGATAAGATATTTGATCCCTTCTTCACCACCAAGGAGGTGGGGGAGGGGACCGGGCTGGGATTGAGCATCTCCTATGGCATCATCAAGGAACACAAGGGAAGAATTTATGCTAAAAGCAAGCCAGGCCGGGGAGCCACCTTTGTTGTGGAACTACCCATAATAGCCGAAGTTGGGCGGCCAGAGCTAGCCGAACCGCTGAAGAAAGAGCCGGGGAAAGTAACCGGAGCCAAGATAATGGTGGTAGACGACGAGGCTGGTGTGCGCCAGTTCTTGACCCAGGTGCTGGCTCAGGAAGGGCATAGGGTGGAGGCCATAGAGGATGCCAGGATGGCTCTGGAAAGGCTGAAGCAGGAGCGGTATCACCTCATATTACTGGACATCAAGTTGCCTGGCATGGATGGGTTTGAATTCTATGCGCAGATGGGGAAGGTCGCTTTATCGCTGCAAAAACGGACGGTCTTCATCACCGGTGATACCATGAGCCCAAGCACCTGGAATTTTCTAAATCGGACCAGAGCCCATTATATAGCCAAGCCCTTTGATCTGGAACGGCTGAAAACGGAGATAAACCGAATATTGAGCGAAAATGAAGTCCATATTTAGGCATCTATTTGGAGCGGATTAAGAGCAAGGCAGTCAATGAGGAACCAATACTTTTAAAGAGGTGATACTAACAGGGTTCACAAGGAAACATGAAGGAATTCCATCCAATTATTGGCTGCCGAGCCAGGATTCGAACCTGGGCTTGGGGATCCAAAGTCCCCCGTGCTACCGCTACACAACTCGGCAGCGGATTTTCTATGCCGAAGGTCGGATTCGAACCGACACGGGAAATGAAATCCCAGCGGTTTTTGAGACCGCCGCGTCTACCATTCCGCCACTTCGGCAAATAAAGGCCCCAGGGCGAACTTCCCGGGGCAAGCTTCCTTCTTGGAGCGGAAGACGGGATTTGAACCCGCGGCCTCCTCCTTGGCAAGGAGGCGTTCTACCGCTGAACTACTTCCGCTCTTAAAAAGTTTTAAATGCCGAGGGCCGGAATCGAACCAGCGACACGTGGATTTTCAGTCCACTGCTCTACCTCTGAGCTACCTCGGCTACTCAGAATTTTACCGCCTCTGACTTCGCTAGTCAAGTAGTTAGAAGTGTCTTCAGGATGTCCTCTAACGCCACTTCCAGAAGGAGGGGCTGAGGAGGACGAGGACGGTGAAGAGTTCCAGCCTCCCCACCAGCATGCAGAAGGTCAATACCCCCTTACCTATTGAAGGAATAGCAGCGTAGTTCTGCGCCGGTCCTACCAGACCAAGTCCCGGTCCAACGTTCCCCAGACAGGCGGTCACCGAGGAAGCAGCCGTCACCAGATCCAGTCCCAGGGAGCTCATCACGATGAAAGCCCCCACCAGGATGGCGAAGTAAAGCACGGCCAGGCTCAATATCCCTGAGAGTACCCCTTCGGAGAGAACGTTCCTTCCCACCTTCAGCGGGATGACTGCCCGAGGGCTGAAGGCTAGAAATATCTGGCGGAAGGTATACTTCGAGAGCACCAGGACTCGGATCACCTTCAAAGCTCCCCCGGTTGAGCCGGCACAGGCCCCCACGAGCATCAAGATCAGCAAGGCACCTCGGCAGAAGGCTGGCCAAGCATCGAAATCCGCGGTCACGAAGCCGGTGGTGGTCATGATGGAGATCGTCTGAAAGCCACCGTACCTAAAGGCTTGCTCGATGGACAGCCCCATGTCCTTCATCAAGTACAGGGAGATGAAAAGGGTTGCCCCCAGGATAAGGCTCAGGTAAAGTCGAAGCTCCGGATTGCCCCAGAGGCTCCTTGGCTGACGTTTCCAGAACAGGAAATAATACAGGCTGAAGTTTACCCCCGCGGCCAGCATGAAGAACATCACGATGCCCTCAACGAACACGCTGTGGTAAGCCCCAATGCTCAGGTTGGTGGGGGTAAAGCCGCCGGTGGGCATCGTGGAGAAGGTAACGGTCAGGGCATCAAACGGGGGTAGCCCTACCGCATAAAGTAAAGCGGCTTCCAGAACCGAAAAGCCCAGATAGATAAGCCAGAGGTCCTTCGCGGTATCCCGCATTCGAGGAGCCAATCGTTCGGGCTGGGGACCAGGCATCTCCGCCTCGACCAGATAGGCCGACCCCATCCCCAGCACCGGGAAGAAGGCCACGAAGAGCATGATGATGCCCATCCCTCCCAGCCACTGGGTAAAGCTTCGCCAGAAGAGGATTCCATGAGGTTGGCCCTCTATGTTGCCCAGCACCGTGGCTCCCGTGGTGGTGAAGCCGGACATGGCCTCAAAGTAGGCATCGAGGAAACTTTGAAAGGTGCCCGCCAGCAGGTAAGGGAGAGCAGCAAAGGCCGATGCCAGTATCCAAGTTCCAGCCACCAGGGCTATTGCCTCCCTTCGGCTTAACTTGCCCGAAGCCGCCGGGATGAACCTCCAAAGGAGCAAACCAAAGCCCACGGTGATGCCCAGGGAGATGAGAAAGGCCAGGGAATCTGGCTCTTGATAATACAGGCTCCAACCCAGGGGAAGGAGCATGGAGAGCCCGATCAAAGCGGTCAGCAGCCCTAGATAATGGAGGACTACTTTTATCCTCATTCTTACTTGAAAAGCTTCTCCACCAGGGGAACGGTGGCGAGAGGGGAGACCACGACCAGGTGATCCCCGGGCTGCACCACGATGTCCTGAGGCCGGACGGTAACCGTATCGTTGTGGCCCAGAGCCGCGGCCACGACTCCCTTCGGCCAGTCAACCTCCTCAACTCGATGACCGACAACGTGAGCCGTGGGGGAGGTGACGAATTCGATGACCTGGACCTCCTTGCCGCCCAGCAGGGCCGAGTTCACCGCTCCGCCGTGCAGGGCAAAGCGGACGACCTTGTTCGCCGTGAGCAAAAGGGGAGAGGCGGCTACATCCACACCGACCTCCTTGGCCAAGGGGATATAGGCTGGCTTATTGACCAGAGCCAAGCTCCAAGGAACGCCCAGGTTCTTGGCCAGCAGCGCGTGCAGGATATTGAGCTCATCCTTATCCGTAACCGCTACAAAGGCATCTGCCTTGGGGACCCCTTCCTCGATGAAAAGATCGCGATCGGTTGCCTCCGACTGAACCACTACCGTGTGGGCCAGCTTGGAGGCTATCAGACGGCAACGCTCCACACTGGCCTCGATGATTTTAACCGAGACCCCTCGCCCTTCAAGCCCTTGGGCGAGGAAGAAGCCCACATTTCCACCGCCGAGGATGACCACGCTCCGCGCGGGACGCTGTGGCTGATCGAAAATCCTCCCCAGCTCGTCCATGGAGGAACTCTCGGCCAGCAGGTAAACGTGATCCCCCGCCTTCAGCACCTCATCCGCTCCCGGCAGGGTCATCTCCCCTGATCGAGCGATGGCCGCCACCACGCATGATTTGGGCAGCGAGAGTTCGCGTAGAGGTTTATTGACCAGGGCCTCCTTGACCACCCGAAACTCCCTCACCTGAACCCGGCCACCCATGAAGTTCTCCACCGGCGTAGGGTAAAAGCTGGCCAGGATGTTCATTATTTCCCTGACCGCTTCAACCTCCGGGTTGATGAAGAGGTCTACGCCCAGGTGTCGGGGGCGGATCACCTTTCGTGCCGCCCCGGGGGACTTGGCCGGGGCAATGAAATACCCGGAGTATTCCGGATTCCGAACCCGGGCCGTGGTTATGGCTGCTCCCATCTCCTTGGCTATAAAGCAGGTGATGAGATTCGTCTCATCGGTGCTGGTCACGGCAATGACCAGGTCTGCCCGGTGAGCCTCAGCCTCTCGAAGAACTCCTGGAGTAGCCGCATTTCCCTCCAAGGTCTTGACATCCAAGCTTCGTCGAATGTTCTCCAGGGCCTCCGGAGACTGGTCCACCACTACCACCTCCTGGTTCTGTTCGGCCAGCAAGGAGGCGATATGAAATCCCATTACCCCTGCTCCAGCTACGATGATATACATCACCTCACCCCACGAAGTTTATCAATTAAATCCCTCAAAAACCGAGGAACCAGCCGTACCCTTCGCCGGCTTCTTCTCCAACGGCGCACTGCTGCCCTACCGGGACGACTCAGGTCAATTGGCTTGAATCTCCTTCCGTCAGTCATGTGACAGCTTGGTCAGGTCAAGCCTTCTCGGTTTTGTCCGACACTTTTCCGCCATGATGATGGCCCTGACCTGGGCCACCGCTGACTCCATCATCCCCTCCCGATTAACCACAATATAATCAAACAAGGGCCAGCTTTCCATCTCGCGCTCAGCCTTCTCCATCCGGAGCTTGAACTCCTCGGCCGACTCCGTTCCCCGTCGCTCAAGCCGATGCCGAACTTCCTCCAACGAGGCCGGCACAACGAAGATGAACACCCCCTCGGGCGCGATTCGCTTCAGGGTCGCTGCTCCCTGGACGTCTACCCGGAGAATGACGTCCTTCCCCTCGGCTAAGGCCTTTCTCACCGGCTCGCGAGGAACGCCGTAGAGACGACCGTATACCTCGGCCCACTCGAGCAACTCGCCCCTTTCCCGAAGCTCCTGAAACTTCTCCGGGGAGACGAAGTGGTAATCCTCGCCCTCCACCTCCCCCGGCCTCCTTGGGCGAGTGGTAAGGGTCGCCACGTGGAAAAGAGAAGGGATAGAGTCCTTCAAACTGCGGAGGATCGCATCCTTGCCCGCTCCAGAAGGCCCGGACAGGACTATCAGAAGAGGGCCAGAGCTGAAGGCATTTATCTGAGCCCTGGCCTTCTCAACGCTGGAGGAAGACGAACTATCGCTCTCCGCCATGTTTTACAGGATCGCCCTCCCGGTGAAGACGAGGGCTAGCAGATTTACCCCCGATCTGAGGAAAAGCCAAAGGAAGCCGGTGAAATAGCCGAAGAAGATGAACAGCAGCAAGATCATCGAGCCATACCTCTCAGTCCGCTCAAAGGAGTAGGCCAGGTTGCGAGGGAGCAGGGCCAGCAAAACCTTGAACCCATCCAGGGGAGCGATGGGGATAAGATTAAAGATGGTCAAGATGAGGTTGAAAAGGATGATGTAGCCGATGAGAGCTACTATAATCGCTCCCAAATCCGGATGTAGGGGAAGAGCGAGCGGTGAGTGCCAGGGAATGAGCTCCAACCTCACCGGCACGGCGAATAAGCCTGCCAGACTCAGGTTGGCCAGCGGCCCGGCCGAGGCCACCAAACCCATTCCTGACCGAGGATCCCCTCGAAGCAGGAGCGGGTTTATCGGCACCGGTTTCCCCCACCCAAAGCCTACCAGAAATAGCATCAGCGTGCCCAGCGGGTCGAGATGGGCTAATGGGTTGAGCGAAAGACGTCCCATCCGCCGGGGAGTTTCATCTCCCAGACGGTCAGCCACCAGGGCATGGCTGAACTCGTGAAAGGTGAGCGCTATTAGCAAAGCCACCCCTACCAGAGCCACCAGCAAGAAGAAAAGCTCCGGACTTTGACGAAGCAGAGATAAATTCCAGAGAAGCATCTTTATCGCCCAGTATTATAGCACAGTTCGAACATTAACAGCAGATGCCTCCATTTGACCAGCATCGGTCCCCTTTGTTAGACTAGCCATGATGTGAGTTTAGCACATCTCCTGAAGGTTTTCATCATCTCCGCTTCACCAATTGCTGAACTTCGCTTAGCCCTTCCCCTAGCACTGTATGACTACGGGATGCCCTGGCACCTCGCCCTTCCGCTAAGCCTTTTGGGCAATCTATTGCCGGTACCTTTTCTCCTCCTGCTCCTCGAGCCGCTTTCCAGACTTGCCGCCAGGGTCAGGCTTCTGGAAAGAGCCTTAAATTGGATCTTTCGCCACACACGCCGGCGGGGCAAGTTGGTGGAGAAATATGAGAGGCTTGGACTGGTGCTCTTCGTGGCCGTTCCCCTCCCCGGCAGCGGGGCCTGGACCGGCTCAATTCTTGCCTTTCTCCTCGGCCTGAACTTTTGGACTGCCTTCCTCTGCATTGCCCTGGGAGTGTTCGTCGCTGGGGTAGTGGTGACCGCTCTCTCCCTCCTGGGCTGGATCGGCGGATTGATCGCCGGAGTGGGGCTCATCGTTCTGCTCTCCCTCGGCCTCTGGAGGATTTAAGCTCCTCAAGACTATTGACTTGGAGACAGCTTCGGAGTAAATTGTTGGTGAAGTGGCCGATTTATTAACGACGATACGCCGGAATCATGCCTTAGAGCATGCCACTGTGGCGCTCCTGGCCCAGAAGCTTGAGGGAAGAGTTCGGCTGGTGGGGCGAGCAGGCTTGACCGGCTTTTACCTCTACGGTGACCTTCCCAGCGAGATGGTGGAGGAGGCTGCCAAGGAAGCCCTGAAGAGACTGCAAAGGGGGCAGGAGGAGTTGGCCTTCTCCCCATTCTGTGGTACCAATCTGGCGGTAACAGCCGTCCTCACCGCTTTGGCCTCCCTTTTCCTTTCCCGAGGCACCCGAGGCTGGCAAAGGCTCCAGCGGCTGATCGGTGCTGCTCTGGTAGCTCTCCTCCTGGCCCAGCCCCTTGGCCGGCTGGCCCAGAAATACCTCACTACCTCAACCGACCTCGCCGGGGTGAGAATCCGTCAGGTCATCCGTCGTGGTGAAGGCCGACAAACGGTTTACAAGGTAGAGACCGTGCAGCTTTGAGTCTGCGGGGCACAGGACTGCGGAGGCTGAGATACATGGGTAACACTCATGGTATGATTGGTAGGGGTTTCAACTTACCATGAGGAGTTACCCA
>CBFDTP010000027.1:0-16340 GCA_965612975.1 uncultured Dehalococcoidia bacterium
ACGAAGGTGTGCCCAGTCGCCGGATACCCCTGGTAGAGGGCGGGGTGGTGCAGAACTTCCTCTACGACCTACAGACCGCTGGCTTGGCCGGTACCGAGAGCACTGGCAGCGCCAGCCGCACGCTTTCCTCCCTGCCATCCCCCTCCACCACCGCGCTCGTCATCTCGGAGGGAGAGGCCGACTTCGAGGAAATGCTGCAGGACATAAAACGGGGGCTGGTGGTGGAGAATCTCATTGGGGCCGAGCAGGGAAATGTTCTGGGCGGAGAGTTCAGCGGAAACGTGCTTCTGGGCTATCGGGTGGAAAACGGAGAGATAATCGGACGGGTAAAGGACACCATGATCTCGGGCAACGTTTACCAGGCTCTCAAGGAAGTTGTTCTGGGAAGGAAATCCCGCTGGGTCGGCGGCGGGCTCCTAACCCCCCCGATCTATGTCCCCGCCATAGCCGTGGCGTCCAAGGGTTAACCGGCAGCCAGAGAATTTCCAGCCTCTTGACAGCCCTGATTTGTTCAGTACACTTAATTATGAACAATGTTCTCTCTAAAGAACTAAACTTAAGAGCATCTGGAAGCTCTGGAGAAAGCGAAGGAGGGGTAGAAGGATGGAGACCGAGGAGCAGGTCATCCGAAGCAACTGCCGGGGATGTCATGGTGGCTGTGGAGTGCTGGTTCACGTCAAGGATGGTCGCATCACCAAGATAGAGGGCGATCCCGACTTTCCCACCAACCGTGGCACTTTATGCAGCAAGGGTCTGGCCTTTCAGCAACTGGTCTACCATCCGGATCGGGTGACCCACCCGCTGAAGCGAGTCGGTCGGAAAGGGGAGGGCCAATGGAAGCGCATTTCCTGGGATGAGGCCTTGGACCTCATCGCCGCCAAGTATCGGGAGATAGTCGAGGAAAATGGGCCCGAGGCCATAGTCCTCGGTCAGGGAACCGGTCGGGATTATGAGGCCTTTCTCTATCGCTTTGCCCACCTTTTGGGAACGCCCAACGTGCTCACTGCGGGACATATGTGCTACGTCTCCCGGGTGGGGGCCACCATCGTCACCTGCGGCAACTTGCCAATCTGCGACTATGATGGCCATCCAAAATGCGTCATAGTCTGGGGAAATAACATCGTCTGGACCAATCCCGACGAGTATTTCGGCGAGAACCTGTGCCGGGTGCTCTCTGAAGGAGCCAAGCTCATCGTGGTTGATCCCCGGCTGACCTACCTGGCCAGTCGAGCCGACCTCTGGCTGCAGCTAAGGCCAGGGACGGATACCGCCCTAGCCCTGGGCCTAGCCAACGTGATAGTCAACGAGGAACTTTATGACAAGGAATTCGTGGAGAAATACACCTACGGCTGGGATAAGTTCGTGGAGCGGGTCAGGGAATATCCCCCGGAGAGGGTTGAGAAAATAACCTGGGTGCCCGCGGGGAAGGTAAGGGAAGCGGCCCGACTCTACGCCCAGACCAAGCCGGCCTGTATTCAGTGGGGGGTGGCCATTGAGCAGACCATTAACTGCACCGACAACAACCGCATCCTCACCGACCTCATGGCCATAACCGGAAACCTGGACGTTCCCGGGGGCAACGTCTTCTTCGTTCCCCCACCGATAAGGACGGTAAGCCAGTTCGGCCTCCACCGGGAACTGCCCGCGGAGCAAAGGAAAAAGCAGCTCGGGGGCGACACCTACAAGCTGGCCCGAAGGGTGGCTCTGGTTACTCCCAAGATGGTCTGGGATGCCATCCTCACCGGCAAGCCTTACCCGGTGAGGGCAGTTCAGCTTCATGGCTCAAATCCGGTGATAACCCGAGCCAATGCGACCGAGGTCTACCGGGCGCTGAGCCAGGTGGAGTTCCTGGTGGTGGCGGACTTCTTCCTCACCCCCACGGCCGAGTTGGCGGACGTCTTCCTGCCAGCGGCCACCTGGCTGGAGATGAACTACATCGGCAGCTACTTCCTCCGCCATGGGTACATCTTCCCCCGACGCAAGATCGTGCAGATCGGCGAGTGCTGGCCGGATCACAAGATGTTCCTCGAGCTGGGAAAAAGGATGGGGCAGCCCTGGTGGGACACGGTGGAGGAAGCCCTGGACTACATCCTGGAGCCGGCTGGCCTTACCTGGGAGGAAATCAAGGATAAGCCTTACATTCGAGGTCAGATGGAGTATCGCAAGCACGAAAAGAAGGGATTCTCCACCCCTACCGGCAAGGTTGAGCTCTACTGCACCACCTTTGAGAAATGGGGGTATGACCCACTGCCTAAGTACCGCGAAATACCGGAGAGTCCCATAAGCCAGCCCGAGCTGGCCAAGGAATACCCCTACATCCTGATAACTGGGGCCCGGCCCCCGGCCTTCTTCCACTCCGAGCACCGCATGATCCCCTGGCTCCGGGAGCTTCAACCTGATCCCATTGTGGAAATTCACCCGCAAACGGCGGCCAAGCATGGAATCGAGGATGGGGACTGGGTATACCTGGAGAGCCCAAGGGGTCGAGCAAAGCAGAGGGCCAAACTAACCACGGGGATTGACCCCCGGGTGGTAGCAGCTCAGCACGGCTGGTGGTTCCCGGAGATAAAAAGCCCCGACCACGGCTGGAGGGAATCGAACATCAACCTCCTGACCGATAACGACCCGAGCGGCTACGATCCTGCCATGGGCTCGACCAACCTAAGGGTGCTCCTGTGCAAGCTTTATCGCGCGGAAGACCAGCCCAAGACGGAATAGGCCCAGGTCGGTTGACCGAAGGGCAGGCTCTTTGAGAATATTGTTCTACTAAAGTTCAGGTGAACAAGTGGGCGAACGGGGTTCAAAATCGGTTTACAAGCCTTATGTGCCAGGGGTTGAGCAGGCAGCGAGGATCCTCCTTCTCCTGGCCAAGCGTTCCCGGCTGCCGATGACGCTGACCGAGATCTCCAAGGAGATTGGAATTCACAAGAGCCGCGCTTATTCCATCCTGAACACGCTGCAGCAGTTTGAACTCGTGGAGAGGGATTCCCGGGCAAAGACCTACACCCTGGGCACGGGCTTGATTTATCTGGCGCGCCGCGTTCTGGACGGCCTGGACATTCGAGAAGTTGCCACTCCTTTCCTTGAGGAGCTGGTTAAAGAGACGAACAGCACGGTGCTCCTGGGCCTGCTCAGCGGGGAGCACCTCTTCGTGGTGGCCAAGTACGAGGGAACCCAGGAAATTGGGGTAACCGTGGCGGTAGGACATCGCTTCCCGCTGACCTTTGGAGCCCACGGGAAGGTCATCGCTGCCTTCATGTCAGAGGAGGAAAGACAAAGGCTTTTGAGCAGCCGGAAGCTTTACTTCTACGGCCGGGAGGAGAAGTTCGACCCCGAGAGGCTGGAAAGGGAGCTCGCCGAGTGCCGTCGGGTGGGTTTCGCCAAGGACCCCGGTGAGACGAACCCGGGAATCAACGCCATTAGCGCACCCATATTCGGCGCCAGCGGGAAGATCATCGGCTGCCTGATCCTCGTTGGAACCTTCGACACAGCCTTGCTGGATCAGTACGGGGCCAAGGTCGCGGCCGTCGCCCGACAGCTCTCCCGCAAGCTTGGAGCCGAGGTCGAAGAACACATCGGGGAGGTAAATTGAGCGCTGACGAGATTAAGATCGTGCGCACCACCACCTGGTCGGCTGGGCCGGGGTGTCATGGAGGCTGTGGGGTATTGGCCTACATCAAGGATGGGAAGCTGGTAAAGGTCGAGGGTGACCCCGACCATCCCTGGAATCAGGGGCGCCTCTGTCCCCGAGCCTTAGCCCTGACTCAATATGTTTACCACCCTGATCGGCTGAGATATCCGCTGAAGAGGGTGGGGAGAAGAGGAGAGGGCAAGTGGGAACGCCTCTCCTGGGATGAGGCCTTTGACCTGATCGAGAAAAGGCTCAAGGAGATCAAGCAGCACTATGGCCCGGAGAGCGTCATCTTCCTTCAAGGCACGGGGCGGGACATTGGCGGCTGGATCTCCATGCTGGCCTATGCCTATGGAAGCCCAAACTGGGTCTTTGGACTCAGCGGGCTGGCCTGCTACACTCCCCGACTGATGGTGATGTGGATCACCCATGGAGACCACTGTGTGGTCGATGCAGCTCAGTGGCTGCCCCAGCGCTACGATGACCCGGATTATCGGCTGCCCCAGTGCATCCTGGTGTGGGGCCAGAACCTCCCCGCCACTTGTCCCGATGCCTTCTTCGGACACTGGATCGTTGACCTGATGAAGAGGGGCTCGGAGCTCATCGTCGTCGACCCCCGATTCACCTGGCTGGCCTCCCGGGCCAAGATATGGCTGCAGATAAGGCCCGGAACCGATGGGGCGCTGGCCTTAGGCTTTCTCAACGTCATCCTCAATGAGAAGCTTTATGACGAGGAATTTGTGGAGCGGTGGACCAATGCTCCTTTCCTGGTTCGGGTGGATAAGGAGGAGAAGCTCCTGCGGGAAAGCGACCTCAAGCCTGGAGGAGGGGAGAACAACTTCGTCGTCTGGGACACCGCTGCAAATCAGCCAGCCATCTGGGACTCCGCCCAGGCGCAATATACCTCTCCGGATGTGAAGCCGGCCCTCGAGGGCACCTTCAGGATCGGCCTGGCCAACGGCGAGGCCGCTGAATGTCAGACCGTATGGATCCGACTGAAGGAGAGGGTCAGCCAGTATACGCCGGAGAGGGTCTCCGAGATCACCTGGGCTCCGCCGGAGAAAATAGTCGAGGCCGCCCGCTTCTATGCTCGGAGCAAGCCGGCGGCCATACACTGGGGCCTGCCCATCGATACCATTCCCAGCACTACCCCTACGGCACAGGCCATCGCTCACCTCTGGTCCCTGACGGGCAACCTCGATGTGCCCGGGGGGAATGTGATCGCCCGTTACCCGCTCGACGTAGTCACCTATCCCTACCACTCCGGGGTGGGAATCTTGAGCCTGCCGCCGGAGGTTCACCAGAAGCGGATCGGCACCTGGAAGTACGGGCCGGTTAAGGATTTCCGAGCCTGGGCCCACCCCGATATGATGCTGGAACAGGTCTTCACCGAAGACCCCTATCCCATCAAGGGGATGTGGATCCAGACCGCCAACCCCCTGGCCTGCACCGGACTTGAGCCGCAGAAGTGGTATGAGGCCCTCAAGAAGCTGGACTTCGTGGTCGTGGTGGACCTCTTCCTAACACCCACCGCCATGCTGGCCGATGTAGTTCTCCCCGCCGCCACCTTCCTGGAGAAGAATAGCCTCAAGGGTTGGTGGGTACCACTTCAGGCGATTAAGAAGGTCATCAACGTGGAGGAATGCAAGTCGGACATTGAGATAAACTTCGAGCTGGCCCGGAGATTTAAGCCCGACTTCCCCTGGGAGAGCATCGAGGAAATGTTCGACCAGCTTCTCCGGCCCTCAGGAATGACCTATAAGGAACTCTGCGAGAAGGGGTGGGTTCTTCCTCCCAAGGGTCACCCCACCGCTCCTTATCTCAGGTACGAAAAGGGGCTCCTGCGCCGGGATGGAAAACCCGGCTTCCTAACCCCCTCGGGAAAGCTCGAACTTTACTCCTCCTGGCTGGAACGCTGGGGGCTGGAGCCGCTCCCCTACTATGAGGAGCCGCCCTTCAGCCCGGTCAGCACCCCTGAGCTTTACCGAGAATATCCCCTCATCCTGACCACTGGCCGGAGGTCTTCGGTCTTCTTCCACTCTGAGCATCGCATGATCCCCTGGCTGAGGGAACAGGACCCCGACCCCATCATCGAGATTCACCCCCAGACGGCACAGAGCTTGGGCCTTGAGGATGGTGACCTCGTCTGGGTGGAGAACTGGCTTGGCAAATGTAAGCGCAAGGCCAAGGTCACCCCGACAATACACCCCAAGGTCGTCATGGCACCACACGGCTGGTGGCTCCCGGAGAGGGAGGGCTCCGAGCCATCCCTTTTCGGCGTGTGGGAGGTGAACATAAACCAGCTTATCCCCATGGGTAAGGTGGGGAAATCAGGCTATGGCTGTCCTTTAAAGAGCATCCTCTGCAAGGTCTACAAGGCAGGAGGTGAATAAATGCGCTATGCGATGCTGGTGGACTACCGATTTTGCACTGGCTGTCATGCCTGTGAGGTCGCCTGCAAGCAGGAACACCGCATCCCGGCAGGGAAGAGCGCGGGGATAAAGGTCATCGAGCAGGTTCAGGAATTCCCCGGCGAGAAGCTCGACCTGACCTACTACCCGCTCCTGACCCAGCTCTGCTTCTTCTGCCGCCCGCGGGTCAAGAAAGGCCTCCCGCCAGCGTGTGTCAAGCACTGCATGGCGCGGTGCTTGACGTTTGGGCCCTTGGAAGAGGTGCTTAAAGAGCTACCCCAAAAAAGGAAGGCCCTGCTCTGGACCCAGGAAATCTAGTCCGAGAAAGCCCGCTCAAAAAGGAGAAAGGATCATCAGATTTGGCCTGTAAGTTATCCCGGCAACCCTGAGAGGCTGAGCACTCAATCCCCTACAGCGAGAGCAGCCAATGCTCGGCGCACGTTGTGGAGCAAGACCTCATCCTCCTCCGGGAGAACGCTGCGGGGATCGAGCACCAGGGAGTTCTTCTCCACTCGTCCGATGATGGGTGGCTGGCTCTTCCTTAGCCTTTGAGCCAGATCCGCTACTTTACCCCTTGGCCGGATGACCACCAGATGGGTGGGAAGAGCGCTTCCGGGGAGGCTACCGCCACCAACCATGGACTCGCCGGGGACTACTTTGGCTGAGTTGCCGATCACCTTAGCCCACCCTTGGGCCCGCCTCTCGACCTCCTCCGGGGGAATGGCCAGCAGCCGGAGCACCGGGATCTTCTCCAGAGCCTCTCCCCGGAGGTAATGGAGCAGGGTAGCTGTCAAACCGGCGAGCCTCACCTTGTCAATTCGGACCGCTCGGGCGAGCGGATGCCTCTTCAATCTCTCGACCAACTCCTTTCGACCGACGATGATGCCTGCCTGGGGACCGCCCAAAAGCTTGTCTCCCGAAAAGAAGACCAGGGAAGCACCCGTTGCTATGCTGTCCTGAACCAGAGGCTCAGGATCAAGGCCGAAGCGGGTGGTGTCAACCAGGCAGCCGCTGCCAAGGTCATCCAGCACTGGTATGTTGTACTGCCGGCCCAGCTGCACCAGCTCCTCAAGGGACACGCTGTGGGTGAAGCCGGTGATACGGAAGTTGCTGGCATGTACTCGAAGTAAAGCTGCCGTTCTGGGGGTGATCGCCCCTTCATAATCGGCCAGATAGGTGCAGTTCGTGGTGCCCACCTCCACCAGCTTGGCCCCGCTCTGCCGCATCACCTCAGGAATGCGAAAGCCACCCCCGATCTCCACTGCTTGTCCCCGAGAGACGATGACCTCCCTTCTCCGGGCCAGGGCACTGAGGGCCAGCAACACCCCAGAGGCGTTGTTGTTCACCACCAGGGCAGCCTCCGCCCCGGTGAGCTGGCAAAGAAGCTCCTCAACATGGACCTGCCGGGAGCCTCTTCTCCCGCCCTCCAGGTCGAACTCCAAGTTGCAGTACCCTCGGGAGGCCATCTCCATGGCCTTTATGGCCTCGGTGCTCAGCGGAGCTCTCCCCAGGTTGGTGTGCAATATCACCCCAGTGGCGTTGATCACCGGCCGAAGGCTGAGGCTCCCCAGCTTATGAGCCTGGGCCATAATCGAGCTCACCAGCTCCTCAAGCGAAGGAACTGGACCTCCCTGGCTTATCTCCTGACGAGCGACGTTCAGCCTCTGGCGGATCAAATTCACCACCATCTCGCGGGGGAAGGTTTCACAAAGCTTCTCCACGCGCTCCTCGGAGAGCACTCGGTCCACGCTGGGAAGTTGACGGAATTTATCCTCCGGTCTCATCTTCTCAAAACCCTCTCATTACCGACCCTCCGGGTTATCCGCTGCTCGTCGAGATACTCCATCAGGGCCACCGCATATTTGCGACTGGTTTGGAACAGGTCGCGCACCTCAGCCACGGTTATTTTCCCATAACTCTTCAGGTGTTCAACAATTCGCTTCACCATTTCCTCATACGCTACAGCGGAGAAGACCACCTCCTCGCTCACCTTGACCACCTTCCCTTCCTCCAGGAGCAGGTTAAGCAACTCCGGATCGAGGGAGAGGTTGGTAGGCGGGGAATAGGGACTTTGAACCAGCGCCGCCAGGAAAGCCTCCACCTCCGCCTGCTGCTTCGGGGAGAGCCGGACCTGGTGCGAGGGAAGCCTCACCCCGGCCCCCTCCTCCATCAGAATCCCCTTCGCGATAAGTTCTTGTAGCAGGTCATCGAGGTGTTGAGGCGATGTCCTGAGCCGACTCTTGAGCTCCTCCTTGGGCATTCTCCGGCGAAGTGGAAATTGGGAGTGGTAGCTCGCCACCAATTTTTCTACCTGTTCGACCAGCTTATTCCAGCTGGCCTGGTGAAGGAGAAACTGGCGTGGACCTTCAGGTCCCACCGCGATCACCCGTCCACTCTCGATCAGGCTTTTGAGCGCCTTCCTCGCCTCGGCCTCGGAGATGTGGCACTCGAGCATGGCCCTTTCCAACTCACAAGGTCCGCTGGCCTCTAACATGGCCAGGAGGGCATCCTCCGGCGTACCTCCCCCTCTTATCTCCAAGCTCCTTATCACCGCGGGTTGAAAACGGCGGTGTTTCTTTGGACGGGTATCTACAACTTCACCACCGCCAAGGGTTCCCAGGGTAGAGCGGATGATGAAGAGGTCTCCCTTAGCGACGGCCACCGGCCGGTTGAGCTTAAGCTGGGCCCAGCCGCTTTCCCCGGCCTCGAGCTTCTCCCTGTCCAGGAGGCGAACCTTCCCCGCCGTCTCGCTGGCTCCAGTGTGGAAGGTGATGGACATGTTATGAGTGATGGGGCGGGGGAGTTCCCGGATCGCCCGGAGTCTGACATCCACGAACCGTGTTGGCTTAAGCCACCCCGGAGCGGTTATGACCATCCCGCGCTCAAGTTCCTCGGCGGGTACGCTGGCTAGATTGGCCGCCACTCGGCTGCCTGGCAGGGCGACGTCAATCCTTCGCTTGTGGGTCTCCAGGCCCCGAATATGCGTTCTCCGACCGGGAGGAAGGATCTCGACCTCCTGCCCCACCCGAAGCTGCCCGTCGATCAAGGTGCCGGTTACCACCGTGCCGAAACCCTTTACGGTAAAGGCCCGGTCAATGGGAAGCCTTGGCCGACCGATATCTCTCCGCTGCGGGGTAAAGTCAAGCTGGCGGTCAATGGCAGCGATCAGCTCCGGCAAGCCCTCCCCGGTTTTGGCCGAGACGGCCACGATCGGCGCCTCAGCTAGAACGGTTCCCTTTATCACTTCCTCAGCCTCCAGGGCTACCAGCTCCAGCCCTTCCTCATCCACCAGATCCTTCTTGGTGAGGACCACCAGCCCATTCTTGACGTTGAGCAAATCGAGAATGGCCAGATGCTCCCTGGTCTGAGGCATGACTCCTTCATCGGCGGCGATGACCAGCAGGGCCAGGTCAATCCCCCCAACCCCCGCCAGCATGTTCTTTATGAACCTCTCGTGTCCCGGCACATCAACAATGCTGACCTCCCTTCCACTAGGGAGCTTAAGCCAGGCAAAACCCAAGTCGATGGTCATCTCTCGACTCTTCTCCTCCGGCAGCCGATCCGGATCTATTCCGGTAAGTGCCTGAACCAAGACCGACTTGCCGTGATCTACATGACCGGCCGTTCCCAGGACGTACATGTCACCGCCTACACTATCTTGATCCTTCCCTCGGGCTCCTCCGTCACCTCGCCGATGATGGCCGCCTCCTCCACCCCTCCCAGATGAAGCCTCCGGAGAAATTCCTCCGCTTGCCCTGAGGGAAGGGAAAAGAGAAGTCCCCCTGAGGTTTGGGGATCGAAGAAAATGTCTATCAGCCAGTCAGGGACATTGGGGGATATCTCGAGCATTGAGAGGCGAAATTCACGGTTACGATGAAGTCCTGCCGGAACTAGACCCATTTCAACCAGCCCCTTTACTTCGGGGAAGAAGGGAATGGAGGAGGAATAAACCACCATCCCTATTTCGTTCTCTTCAACCATCTCACAGAGATGACCTAGCAAACCGAAGCCGGTTATATCGGTACAGGCGTGGACTTCGGCCTCAGCCATAATTTCCGCCGCCCTTTTATTTAAAGTGACCATGGCTTTTATTGATTTAGCCTCTAGCTCCTTGTCAGCCATTTCACCTTTCACTGCTGTGTTAATAATCCCTGTCCCTAGAGGTTTGGTTAATATAAGCCTGTCACCTTCTTTTAACCCCTTTTTAGTCCAGACTTTCTCCGGGTGAACAATCCCGGTCACCGAGAGGCCATATTTAATTTCATTGTCTTCTATACTGTGCCCCCCCACAAGCAAAACCCCGGCCTCTTGGATCTTTTCCATGCCGCCAAGAAGTATTTCCTGAAGTATGGATATATCCATCTTATTTATCGGAAAACAAATGATGTTCATAGCCAGGAGAGGTCTCCCGCCCATGGCGTAAACATCGCTTAAGGCGTTTGCCACTGCCACCTGACCGAAGATAAACGGGTCATCCACAATGGGGGTGAAAAAGTCCACCGTCTGGATGAGGGCCAGATCATCCCTGAGCCGGTAGACGCCGGCATCATCAGGCATCCCAACGATAAGATTTGGATCAACCACGCATGGCAAAGCTGAAAGAGCTTGGTCCAAGTCCCTTGGACCTATTTTGCAGGCTCAGCCTGCCCCGTGAGTAGTTTGGGTAAGACGTAATCTCTTTTCTTGCTCCATTTTAACTCTTTCCTCAGCTTCTTTTAAACCCGCTCTTATTTTCTACATTTCCTCCTTAAAGCCACAAGCATAAAAGGACGCTTAGAAAATTTGCCCTTATTTGCCTTCAGGAACAAGTTTAAGACGATATTCATCGCCAGTCGTCTTTTCTACTTGGACCGAATATCCCCTGCTCTTAGCCAGCCGAGTTACATTCTCCTTTGAGACCGCCGTCTCTACAAGCACGGTTAGCAGCTCCCCCGGATGTTCTTCCATGGTCTTCTTCGTCCTCACCACCGGAATCGGACAGGAGAAGCCGCGCACATCAACTTCAATCATGGCTACCTCCTTGAATCTAGTCTCCAAAAACCTTTGTTTTCTTAAAAACTTATCAAATCATGGTGTTGAATCCTCAATTATGCAAACTCCGCTCCAGGCACAGAGATACTGCTTAAAAACAAGAGGAAATTGCTCGATGATCTCCCAGACCCTGGTGGCCGGACTGGCTTGGGCAAACTTTCCCGCCGTACGGTTTGCCTTAGCCGAAATTACGGCCGCCTCGTGTAATTCTAACCCCGCATAAATGAAGGCAGAGACAAGCCCGGTGAGAGTGTCCCCTGTTCCCCCTATGGCTTCCATTGCCGGGATATCGGGCTCTGAGATCATCTCCAATATCTTCCCCTCTTTGACAACATAGTCCGCTTCCCCTTTTACTAGCAGAACTTTTGCTGCCCCCTTTACCTCATAGGCCTGGGAGATTAAGCTTGGAACTTTAGGGGCCCCGGTTTCGATATCAATTAGGTGTCGGTTAATGTAGGCCGGGTGAAATGCCTCCGGATCAGCCAAAAAAGCCAGCTCAGCTAGGTCGGGGGTAAAAAGGTCAAATTTTGAAGCCAGCCCGGCTGCTTTGGCCGCGTACATGGAAGCAGCGTCGGCGATGAGCTTCGGCTTCTTAGGGAGTCTTTCAACCACCTCACATAACTTCTTCATCAGGATTAAGTCAGGAAGCCAGTAATGTAGCACCAGCACCTCCGGAGAAATCTCAGCCGCTCTTTCGATCAAATACTCATAGATTAGCCGGCTTCCCCCTCCTCGCCCGGCATCACCAGCAACCAAGGCCAGAGGTGGCTTAAGCCCTAGGTATTTGAGGGTGACTGCCGCAGCACTAATCAAAGCCCCGGTACCCTGGGTACAGGGGATCCGGTGGCCATATAAATTTAAACAGGCATCCTCGATTTTCCCCTCTGCGAGGGTAAGTGGCAAACTCTGCAGAGGAACAGTTCCAGCAACGAGCAGCCTTCCTTCCTCACTCATGCTCCTCCTTTATCCAGAGTCTTTGACCTTCCTCAAGGGCTCGGTCAAGCATCAGCCCACAAAGAGTGAAGCCGATATCTCTCGGCTTGGGAGCTTCGCTTAACCTTTTGTCTAAGAGCTGAAAATGAAGGTAAGGGATATCAGGGCAGCCACCACCGGAGGTGTTTAAGATGACCCCGGTTCCCTTGGCAAAGGTTAGCTTCATATTACCCGCCTTAACCATTACCGCCTCGCCGAAATCAATCACTTTAACGATGCCTAAAAGTTCCGTAGCTTTCCCCTTTAGAGAAGTAATCTCAAGATAATTTACATCCCGTTCCTTTAGGAACCTTTCAATCCCCATCTGCTCCACTAAGTTTATTTCCAAGGCCAGATCACAGCCTTTTCGCAAAGCAGGTGGCGGAGCAATCAACTTGCAAGCGTAGCCAGCCTCCCTAAGAAGCCTCTCCGTCTTCAATGCCTCTTCTACTCGCTCAAACAGTATTATTCCTCTTCCCTCAAATGAAGGTTTCTTTTTAAAAGCCATGGTTACCTCCCACCTATGTTTTCTCCCTCGACAGAAGGCCAACTGCAAGGGAGAAAAGCAAACCGAGGATTACCGCTGCCGGGCCAAATTCGCCCACTCCTCTGGGACTGGAAGCTAAAAGGAAGTTATGAGAGAGGGCAGCTCCTACAAGAAAGCCCAAAACGGTCACACCGGCATCTATATCTCCCTCCCCGGCGAGGATTGTTTGGCGTAGAGGACACCCGCCGAGAAGCGTGGCCGTAAGCCCGGCCAAAGTCATGCCTAGGAAATTCCAAAGATGGTTGGAATGAGCCACGGGCTGATTTTCAAAGCCCCAGTGATAAAATCCGGAGGAGAAATTCCCTGAAGAGTAGTTACAAATAAGCGCCCCAATGAAGAAGGCGGCAATTCCGCTGAAAAGATAGGCATCGCCGACAAGCATGAGGTCCCTCCAGCCACCGACAAAACACATTCTCGTTTTCTGAGCAACAAACCCGACGAAAAGCCCAGCGAGGATAGAAATCCGGAGCGAGGCATGCATCGCTCCTGGACCTTTTTCGCTGAAGAAAAGGAAATGAGGCTTAAAGATGGCCAGGAGGAGCAAAAAGAACATAAATAAAGGCATTATCCAAGCTGCTGTGGTGGGAACGCTCCGGGAGCGGCCAAGGGTGTATCCCCGGTGCAAAAGCAATATCCCAAGGAAGGCCCCGAATATTACCCCAGCTAAAGCAGTAAGGCCATTAAGATCACCCCCAGCAAGTCTGAGAAGGGCTCTTATGGGACAGCCGAGGAAGACCAGGGCACCAATCATAAAAAATACCCCCAGGAAGAAACGGATTATCGGTGAGGAACCTCCTCGAGGCCTGAGTTCCCCAAAGGCATAGGCGGAGATGAAGGCGCCGAGCAAGAAGCCAAGGATCTCAGGCCGGAGATACTGGACCACTCCTGCCTGGTGTAGCCCCAATGCCCCGGTGATATCCCGATAGAAGCAAGCTACACAGATGCCCATGTTGGGAGGATTCCCCCACCTAGTGAGCAAGGAGGCCAGTGCCCCAAAGGCAAGACCACCGAGGATGATCCGGCTCCTCGGGCTCCAGAGTCTCTTCACTTTCCCTCCTTTCAATTCACGATTCTCGCCCTGTAAAACAAAGAAGGCTAGAGACTTTAATCCCTAGCCTTCCTCTCAGCCAACTTACAAAAGCTATGCTCTCACGAGCTGTCATACAGGCCCTGCAGCTGCAGACGCCAACCGCTCCAGCCTTCAGAAGGCCCAAAAGAAGGTACCGCCTGGTAAACAGACAGCGCATGAACCTTCAAATGACCTGCGGCGAGACACGCCCGCCTGACAGGCATGCTTCAGTTCTTTCGTCTCAGTAATAGCATCGTTTTGCCTCCGCTTCCCATCACCTCAACCAACACTTTAAGGGAAAATAGATACCTCTGTCAAGGCGGGAGTGGGGGGAGTCGAACCTCCATGGACATCCCCGTGATGCCCACCAGCGGATTTGAAGTCCGTGAAGCCCACCGGGACTCATCCACTCCCCTGCTTCCCTCTCCAGCAAGCCATCTCTATTATAGCCTGGGGAGAAAGTGGATTGTCAAATTCTGGAGTTTCTTGACAAATAGAAACCAGCTGTGTTACATTCTGAGTGGTTTGCGGTGAGGGGTGGTGGCCAATACAAGCTAACCCATGCCTGAAATAGCTTACTGGCTCACCTTCCTGTTGCCTCTCTTCTCCTTTCTCATCATCTCTCTATTCCTCCGCCCCTTTTTCAACCATCAACCCCGGCTAAGCGGTTACGTTACCATTGGCACCATCGCCCTTTCGCTCCTTCTCTCCATCATCGCCCTTATCGAGGTAAGTCAAGCTTCCCAACTGCCCCTCCCCATTAAGCCCTTGGAATGGGTCCCTCTGGGTGACTTCGAGATCAGCATCGGGTTACTCATCGACCGGCTCACCGCCGTTATGCTTGTCGTGGTCACCTCGGTGAGCCTTATGGTCCAGATCTATTCCCAGGGTTACATGCAGGGGGACCCCGGCTATCAGCGCTACTTTGCCTTCATGTCCCTCTTCACCGCCTCCATGCTGGGCCTGGTGCTGGCCTCCAATCTCCTCTTCCTCTACGTCTTCTGGGAATTGGTGGGGCTCTGTTCTTACCTCTTGATCGGCTTCTGGTTCCACCGCCCCTCAGCCGCTGCAGCGGCCAAGAAGGCCTTCCTGGTCACTCGCCTCGGCGATTTTGGCTTCCTGGCCGCCGTGATCGGCATTTACTTTAACACCGGCACCTTTGACATCCTGAGAATCCCCGAGCTTTTACATGCGGCTTATCTGGTGGGCACCCTCTCCGGCACGGTCATAACCTGGCTCGCCGTCGGGATATTCTCCGGGGCGGTGGGGAAATCGGCCCAGTTCCCCCTGCATGTTTGGCTTCCCGACGCCATGGAGGGCCCCACTCCAGTTAGCTCTTTAATTCATGCCGCCACTATGGTGGCCGCCGGGGTCTTCCTGGTGGCCCGCATGCTCCCTCTCTTTGCCCTCCCCGAGGCTCAGACGGCCCTCACCGTAGTGGCCGTTATCGGTGGTTTCACCGCCATTTTCGCCGCCAGCATGGGCCTGGTGATGAACGATATCAAGCGGGTGCTGGCCTACTCCACCATCAGCCAGCTGGGATATATGATGCTGGGCCTGGGCGCCGCCGGAAGGGTGGGAATAGAGGCCGGAATCGCAGTGGGCATCTTCCACCTCTTCACCCACGCTTACTTCAAGTGCCTGCTCTTCCTCGGGGCCGGGAGCGTAAACCATGCCACCGGGACCTTCGATATGCGGGAGATGGGCGGGCTGAGGAAATATCAGCCCTGGACCTTCGCCGCCTTCCTTGCTGCCTCCCTCTCCATCTCCGGGATCTGGCCCTTCGCCGGCTTCTGGAGCAAGGACGAGATCCTGATCTATGCCCTGGAGCAACGCCCGGTTCTCTTCTACCTGGCCATGATAACCGTTTTCCTGACGGCATTATATATATTTCGCGCCCTCTTCATGACCTTCGGCGGAGAATACCGCGGTAAAAATCGGGAGCACCTTCATGAGTCCCCTCCGGTGATGGTCGTCCCCATGGTCATCCTCGCAATTATGTCCGTTGTTGGCGGATTCCTCGGGGTGGGCCACTTCCTCGGGGGAGAGGAACCTGGACTCTTTGAGGTCTTGACCCACCCCTTGCCGTGGGTGGGTCTGGTGCTCGCCGGACTGGGCATCTTCCTCGCCTATGCTATTTATAGTGCTCGCTGGCTCTCCGCTGAGGCCATTGGGCGGAGCTTCCGACCCCTTTACGTCATGCTCTCCCGGAAGTACTGGTTTGATGACCTTTACGAAGGGGTGATTGTAGTCCGGCTGCTGGTGAGCGGCATTTTTAGGCTCTGCCACCTCTTCGACGTCTATATAGTTGACGGACTGGTAAACGGCCTTGCTCAGGCAACGGTAGCCGTTGGCGGAGGGCTAAGGAAACTCCAGATGGGTCAGCTCCAGGGATATGGGCTCGCCATAGGCCTGGGGATAATCGCTCTCCTGGCCGTTCTGCTGATCGGCTTCTACACCTAGGTGATTCGAGGAACCTGATGGAGAACTTGCACTTACTTTCGGCGATAGTTTTCCTCCCCGCCCTGGGAGCTATCTGGGTGACCTTCCTTGCCCAAGGGGAAAAGGGGGTCAAGTTCAGCGCTGGCGCCTTCACCGCGGTCACCTTCCTCCTCTCGCTTTCCCTCTTCTGTCTTTTTGACCGCTCAGCTGCCAGCTTCCAATTCGTGGAGCGGGCTG
>CBFDTP010000028.1:0-16212 GCA_965612975.1 uncultured Dehalococcoidia bacterium
TTCAAGCAGAAGACGGCATACGAGATCATGCCTAGTCTCGTGGGCTCGGAGATGTGTATAAGAGACAGGGTGTGACGGCCTACGATGCCTGTTATGTGGCTCTGGCACATCGTCTGGGCCTGCCTGGTGACCGCGGATGAGATCCTATGGCATAAACTGGAAGACACCCTGTACGATGTCCGGTGGCTGAGCGATTTCCACTTCTAAATCACCCCCACGGAAAATTTTCCGATTTTCGTGAGGCCCTATTGATTTAGCTTTAAAATTTAACCTATGTAAACCCTTAAGCCTTGTTGAGCGGGCCTGGCTTCGCTCTTTACCAGATCTAGCATAGACCCTGCGTGGACGAGGTTTGGTAGAATTCTGTCCCCAAAGATGCTAAGTTTGTTAGGGAAAAGTCGTCTTCGCAAGGTCCCAAGGCAGATGATTCACAATGAGGTGCTGATGCTATGGTCGCTGACTGGATGAAAAATGCAGATAGACTGGCAGGCTTGACCGCGCTAGTTTTAATCGGACTAGGTTTTGCTCAGATTATACTTGGAGAGCTCCTGTTGAAAAGCGTTGCCCTAGTGGCAAATGGCATTGACTGCATCGGAGATGGGTTTGTTTCTGGTATTGTTTGGATTGGGCTGGCGTTTTTCAGAAAACCTGCCGATGATAGATTTCATTATGGCTACTACAAAATGGAGAGCCTGGCCTCAGCAGTCGCTGCAATCGTTATGTTACTGCTGGCAGCTTATATTGTATTTAGATCCTACGGTCAATTGGTTAACCCTCACGAAGTTAATTCCCCAATCATGGGTGCGATCGTTGCCGCAATTGCTGCAGTTATAGCGATAAGCCTGGGGATCTATAAATACAGAGGAAGTCAGAAATCCAACATGGGTTCGGTCAAGCTCGAGGCTTTCAACACCATAAAGGATGGTGTCGCCTCAGGGCTTACCGTCGTAGCCTTAATCTTTGCCCATTATGGATATCTAAGGGCTGACGCCATTGCCGGATTTGCCATTGCTGGTCTCATCGTTACCATTGGCTTTGTGGCAATCAAGGAAAGCAGCCACATGCTGGTCGATGCCTGTGACCAGGGATGCATTGACAGAAGCTTTGTAATCAAAGCAATAGCCGAGGAAATCCCCGATGTGGATTCGGCCCATCTTGTCCGCTTAAGAAAAACCGGGCCATTCTATCAGGGGGAGCTTGAAATAATAGTGTCACATGACATGACAATTGGGGAATTTAAGTTGATTAAAAACAAGATTTTGTCCCGGGTTCGCTCTCGGCTTCCAGATGTAAAGAATTTAACGATCTCCATTTATACGGGATAGAAGCTTAAAAAACCTCCTGGCGAGTCGGAGCTCAGCCAGGAGGCGATTAAAAACCAGCGAATGGGCGGGGGCGGGGCCGGGAATATGTTTGGCGGCGTTCATTTGACCTTGATCTCCAGCTTCTTGGGCTTGGCCTCGGGAACCTTGGGCAGCCTCACCTCAAGGATCCCGTTCTCGTACTTGGCCTCCACCCTGGCGGTGTCTACCTCAGCCGGGAGGGTGATGGACCTCTCGAAGCTGCCGTAGCACCGCTCGCAGAGGTAGTAGTCCTCGTGCTTGACCTCTTCCTCGGCCTTGCGCTCCCCCTTAATGGTCAGGGTGTCCCCAACCAGGGAGATGTCGATTTCCTCCTTCTTCATCCCGGGGAGCTCGGCCTTCACCACGTACTCGTCCTCCTTCTCGTACACCTCCAGAGGAGGAGACCAGGCCCTCACCACCGGGGACCGCCGCCAGGTCACCGGATAGAAGGGTCGGCCGAAGATCTCCTCGAAGGTGCGCTCCATCTCGTCGAAGACCCGATCCAGTTCCCGGATGGGCCTCCAGGGAGCCAGCTCTCGACCAAAGATCTCTGCCATCGTCTCACCTCCTTCCTTTTTAGTTTTTTGTGTTTGTTGGGTTTATTGTGTTAAGCCGGCCCCGCCCCGCTGCCCTTTAAGGCACGAGGACGGCTTCCTTTTTAGCGAAGCTTAGCTGCTCCCCGTCAGCGTCCACCACCACCCGGTCGCCCTCCTTGAACTCGCCAGCGAGGACCTTCATCGCCAGAGGGTCAAGGACCAGGCGCTGGATGGTCCGCTTCAGGGGGCGAGCCCCGTATACCGGGTCATAGCCCCGATCTACCAGCAGCTCCCGAGCGGCTTCGGTGAGCTCAACCTCGATGTGCCGCTCGGCCAGCCGCTCCTTCAGGCGTCCGAGCTGCAGGTCAACGATCTGCCTCAGGTGCTCCCGGTTGAGCTGATGGAAGATGATCACCTCATCCACCCGGTTGAGGAACTCTGGTCGGAAGTGAGCCTTGAGCTCCTCCATGACGCGCTCCCGGATCTCCTCCTGGGTGAGCCCCGGTTCGGCTATCCAGCGGCTGCCCAGGTTGCTGGTCATGATGAGCACCACGTTCCTGAAGTCCACCGTCCGACCATGGCCATCGGTAAGCCGCCCGTCGTCCAGGATCTGCAGCAGCACGTTGAAGACGTCCGGATGAGCCTTCTCGATCTCATCCAGCAGCACCACCGAGTAAGGCCGCCGCCTCACCGCCTCGGTAAGCTGGCCACCCTCCTCGTAGCCGACATAGCCCGGCGGAGCTCCGATGAGGCGGGAGACGGTGTGCTTTTCCATGTACTCCGACATGTCGAGGCGAACCATGGCCTGCTCATCATCGAAGAGGAATTCCGCCAGGGCTCGGGCCAGCTCCGTTTTGCCCACCCCGGTGGGTCCGAGGAAGATGAAGCTGCCCAGCGGACGATTGGGATCCTGCAGGCCAGCGCGGGCCCGGCGGATGGCATTGGCCACCGCGGAGATGGCCTCGTCCTGCCCCACCACCCTCTGGTGCAACCGCTCCTCCATGTGAAGCAGCTTCTCCAGCTCCCCCTCCATGAGCCGGCTGACCGGAATGCCGGTCCAGCGGCTCACCACCTCCGCAATGTCCTCCTCATCCACCTCCTCCTTCAGCATCCGCTCTCCCTGGCGCTCATTGGAGAGGAGCTCCTCTCCCTGCTTGAGCTCGCGCTCCAGCTCGGCCAGGGTACCGTACCGAAGCTGAGCCGCCCGCTCGTAGTCCGCCAGGCGCTCAGCCGTCTCTATCTCATGGCGCACCTGCTCGATGCGCTCCTTGAGCTCCCGCACCTTCTGGATGGCTTCCTTCTCCTGCTGCCACTGGGCCCGGAGCCGGTGCTCCTCCTCCTTCAAATTGGAGAGTTCCTTCTCCAGGTTGGCCAGGCGCTCCTTCGAAGCGGGATCCTTTTCCTTCTTCAAGGCCTCCCGCTCGATCTCCAGTTGCCGGATGCGTCGCTCAACCTCGTCCAGCTCCGCCGGCAGGCTATCCAGCTCGGTGCGGAGCTTGGCCGCCGCCTCATCCACCAGGTCGATCGCCTTGTCAGGCAGGAAGCGGTCGCTGATGTACCTGTGAGAGAGCACTGCGGCAGCCACTAGAGCCGAGTCCTTTATGCGCACCCCATGATGCACCTCGTAGCGCTCCTTCAGCCCGCGGAGGATGCTGATGGTGTCCTCCACCGAGGGCTGATCCACCAGCACCGGCTGGAACCTCCGCTCCAGGGCAGCATCCTTCTCGACGTGCTTGCGGTACTCGTCAAGAGTGGTGGCACCAATGCAGTGGAGTTCGCCGCGGGCCAGCATGGGCTTGAGCATGTTGGCGGCATCCACCGCCCCCTCCGCCGCCCCAGCCCCAACCACCGTGTGAAGCTCATCGATGAAGAGGATGATCTGACCCTCGGACTGCTGAATTTCTCGCAGCACTGCCTTAAGCCTCTCCTCAAATTCGCCGCGATACTTTGAGCCAGCCACCAGGGAGCCGATATCCAAGGCGATGACGCGCTTGTTCTTCAACCCCTCGGGCACATCTCCCTTAACGATCCGCTGAGCCAGGCCCTCCACGATGGCCGTCTTCCCCACGCCCGGCTCGCCGATGAGCACCGGGTTGTTCTTGGTGCGCCGGGAGAGGACCTGGATCACCCGCCTTATCTCCTCATCCCGACCGATCACCGGATCAAGCTTGCCCTGGCGAGCGAGTTCAGTGAGGTCCCGGCCATACTTCTCCAGGGCCTGATATTTGTCCTCCGGGTTGGGGTCAGTCACCCGCTGACCTCCGCGGATGGAGGTCAGGGCCTGCAAGATGCGGTCCCGGGTCAGGCCATATCCCTTAAGCCTTCGGCCCGTCGGCCCGCTATCGCGGTCGACCATGGCCAGCAGCAGGTGCTCCGTGCTGATGTACTCATCCTTCAGCCTCCTGGCCTCCTCGGCCGCGCCGTCCAGAACCTGTTTTAGGCGCGGCGAGATGTAGACCTGCGCCGCTCCATAGGCCTTGGGCAGGCGCTCCAGCTCCTCCGAGGCCTGCTCTTTGAGCTGGCCAGGATCGAGTCCCAGCTTCAGCAGGAGCTGAGGCACCACGCCCCCCTCCTGGTCGAGGAGAGCATGGAGCAGATGCTCCACCTCGATCTGGCTGTGACTGCGCTCCTCGGCCAGCTTCTGGGCCGAAAGCAAAGCTTCCTGAGCCTTTTCGGTAAATCTGTTCAAGTTCATCCTTCCTCCTTCGTCATCAACTGCCCAGCATCCTCAACATCTCAGCAATGCAGCTCCTCAGCCGCTCCTCGGTCCGGCGGTCAATGTCCGCCAGGAGGATTTCCCGCTCCAGCTCAAGGAGTCTTTCCCGCAGGGCCAGGGCCAGCCTCACGCCGGCCAGGTTAAGGCCCAGCTCGTCCACCAGATATTTAATCGTCCGCAGACGGGCCAGGTCCTCCTCGGAGTAAAGCCGGAAGGCACCGCTCCTGGCCGGGCTCAAGAATCCAGCCCGCTCATATTTCCGCAGGGTCTGCGGGTGCATCCCGAGCAGTCGGGAAACCACGCTGATGACATAAACTCCAATTTCTCGCTCCACGTTCTGCGACCTCCTTCAATCTTCCAACCTTATTATAATCTCTTGATACAGGTCATGTCAAGTCCATCTGCGATGTGCATCACTGCCTTGACAAAAATTGTGAGCTATGCTAATAAATAATTAGAGGTATCCTGACATTAATGGACTAAGCAAAGTTCGGAGGCCAGATGGCCGTGGAAAAGGCGGAGAAACACGTTCCGAAGTACACCATGGGCGTGGTGGTGAAGCTTACCGGGGTGCCGGACCATCGGCTGCGTCGGTATGAAGAAGCCGGCCTCCTCAAGCCAGCCCGCACCCCGGCCGGGCAGCGACTCTACTCCGACGCCGACCTAGAGGTTATTCGAGAGATCGTGCCGCTTGAGGAGGAGGGCATAAATCTGAAGGGGATCAAGGCCATTCTGGCCCTGCGAAGAGAGCAAACCGAAAAGCGGTAGCTTCATGAGCTGTTTTAGGCTGGAGATTGGGGCGAGACCTTTAGGAGGCCAGCATGGTGGTCAAGTCACCGGAGCCTCTGGAGGTACTGCGAGAGCGGATCGAGCAGCGAGACTGGCAGGGAGCCATCGAGCTCCTTTCCCAGCTCAAGGCTGCCGACGAGGCCGCTACATTCTCCGAGCTCAGCGAGCGCAACAAGGAAGAACTCCTGCCTCGCCTCAACTCCAAGGAGCTGGCCAAGATTCTGGAAGGCTCGGAAAAGGCTGAGGCCGCCAGGATCTCCCAGAAGCTAAGCTCCTCAACCCTCTTAGAGGTCCTCGACCAGGTCAGTCCCGAGCACGCCGCCGACGTCCTGCATCAGTTGCCTCCCTCCCAGGCTCAGGAAGTCCTGGGTGGCATGAAGGCCCGGGAAGCCGTCTCCTCCCTGATAAACTATCCCGACGAGAGCGCCGGGGGATTGATGACCCCAGAGCTGGTCACCTTCAACCCCGAGATGACCGTGGCTGAGGCCATCTCCCGGCTGCGCGAAGTCAGACCAGCCCGCGAAACCGTCAACGTTTTCTTCGTGGTTGACCACCAGGGAAAGCTCTGTGGTCAGCTCTCCCTGAGAGAACTCATCCTGGCCGACCCCCAGGCGAGGATCGGCGAGGTCATGCAGACCGATGTCCTCTCGGTGACCCCGGAAACTGACCGGGAGCAGTGTGCTCGACTGATGGAGCGCTATAACCTGACCGCACTCCCGGTCGTGGATCAGGAGCAGCGCCTTCTGGGCCTCATCCGACTGGAGGAGTCCATCCGGGTGCTGGAGGAGGAGAACACCGAGGACATGTATCACATGATCGGCCTCAGCGGGCAAGAGCGGGCCTCAGCCCCGTGGTTTCAGTCGGTCAAGAGGAGGCTCCCCTGGCTCTGCCTGAACCTGGGGACTGCCATCCTGGCCGGCTTGGTGGTGAGCTTGTTCGAATCCACCGTGGCCAAGGCGGCAATCCTGGCGGCTTTCATCCCCATCGTTGCCGGCCAGGGAGCCAACGCCGGTGCCCAGACCCTGACCATCATCGTGCGCAGCCTCGCCCTGGGAGAGGTATCCTTCCGCAACGCTCGTAAGGTCCTCTTTAAGGAGGTATCCCTGGCCTTCGTCAGCGGCCTGGTGGTGGCCCTCATCGCCGGCCTGATAGCCCTCCTCTGGAAGGGCAACCCGTGGCTGGCCCTGGTGCTGGGGGTAGCCATGTTGTTCACCATGCTGGCCGCCGGACTGAGCGGGGCCCTGGTTCCGTTAGTTCTGAAGCTATTGCGAGTTGATCCGGCACTGGCTTCGAGCATCATCGTTACCACCATCACCGATGTTCTCAGCGCCCTCTTCCTGCTCGGCTTGGCCACCGCCGTGCTGCATTTTCTATAAAGGGAGGTGTGAAAATGAAGCCAATGACCAAACAACAAAAAACCTTCTCCATAGGCTATGCCATCCTGGCCATAGCCCTACTTCTGCTGCTGCAGTATATGGTCTTCGCTCCCGCCGCGCCTAAAAAGGCTCCATACAGTCAGTTCCTCGATAACCTCAGCCAGGGGAACATAGCCCAGGCCCAAATTGGGGAGCACGAGATCCGCTGGAAGATGAAGGACAGCGACCAGTGGATGATCAGCACTCGAATCCCGGGCATGGATGACAGCGAAATCCTCGACCTTCTGCGTCAGAGCGGAGCGGAGTTCACCGGCTACGTGAGCAGCAAGTTCTGGAGCACCCTCCTGAGCTGGCTGGTGCCCCTGGGCTTGCTGGCCCTCATCTGGGCCCTTTCCGTGGGGCGCTTACCCGGACGGCGGTCGTTCCTCAGCTTCGGACGTAGCGGCGCCCGGGTGTACAACAGGGGTTCGGTGGAGGTGAACTTCGACAGCGTCGCCGGGGTGGACGAGGCCAAGGCTGAGCTGCGGGAGATCGTGGACTTCCTCAAAAACCCGGCCAAATATCAGGCCCTGGGTGGACGAATCCCCAAGGGAATCCTGCTGGTTGGGCCACCGGGCACCGGGAAGACCCTGCTCGCCCGGGCTACCGCCGGGGAAGCCGGAGTGCCCTTCTACAGCATCAGCGGAAGCGAGTTCGTGGAGATGTTCGTCGGCGTGGGCGCGGCTCGCGTCCGGGACCTCTTCGAGCAGGCCAAGAAGAATGCCCCCTGCATCATCTTCATTGATGAGATAGACACCATCGGCAAGCGGCGGGGCGGTGCCCTCTCGGTCGGGGGACATGAGGAAAGGGAGCAGACCCTAAACCAGTTGCTCACCGAAATGGACGGCTTCGACCCTTCCCAGGGGGTCATCATCATGGCCGCCACCAACCGGCCAGATGTCCTCGACCCGGCGCTCCTGCGGCCCGGCCGCTTCGACCGCCAGATCGTAGTGGATAAGCCCGACATGCGCGGCCGGGAGGAGATTCTCAAGGTCCATGCCAGGAAGATAAAGCTCTCGCCAAAGGTTGATCTGCACACCATCGCCGCCCGAACACCTGGCTTTGCTGGCGCTGAGCTGGCCAACGTCATCAACGAGGCGGCCTTGCTCGCCAGCCGGCGCAACAAGCAGATGGTGGAGATGGAGGACCTGGAGGAAGCCATCGACCGGGTGATGGCCGGACTGGAGCGTAAGAGCCGGGTGCTCAGCGAGAGAGAGCGGGAAATCGTGGCTCACCACGAGATCGGACATGCCCTGCTGGCCCTGCTGTTGCCCCATGCTGATCCGGTGCATCGGGTCTCGATCATCCCCCGGGGCACCGCCGCTCTGGGGATGACCCTCCAGCTTCCGCTTCAGGATCGCTACCTCTTCACCCGCGAGGAGCTAGAGGACAAGCTGACCGTGCTGCTGGGGGGGCGGGCGGCGGAGGAGATCTGCTTTGGCCAGGTCTCCACCGGAGCCCAGAACGACCTCTATCAGGCCACACAAATGGCTCAGCGCATGGTGCGGGACTTCGGCATGAGCGACCGGCTGGGGCCGCTGACCTTCAGCAACGGTCAGGATCCCTTCCTTGTGAACCCGCCGGCGGTCATTCCCTGGGAAAGGCAATACAGCGAGGAGACCGCCCGAGCCATTGATGAGGAGGTTAAGATGCTGGTGACCCAGAATTATGAGCGGGCCAAGAAGCTGCTCCAGGAAAACCGTCAGCTTCTCGAAAGCCTAGCCCAGGAGCTGAAGGAAAAGGAGACCCTTGAGGGGTCAGAGTTGAGGCAGAGGGTGGAGCAGGCGAGGCAAGCCAGCCGAAGCAAATAAGCCCGAAAAGGAGGTGGGAGAATGGCAGTAGAGGTACGGGAGGAGAAAGACTACCGCACCAAGGCGGAAGAGGAGCTTCGGAAGATACGGCAGAACTCCCAGAAGTGGGGGGTGGAGCTGGAGATCAACAAGTTGCGGGAGTACGTGGAAAAGGGAGGCCTTAAGCTCTCCGACATCGGGACCTCGGAGGAAGAGCTGAGAGCCTGCGCCCAAAGGGGACTGATAAACGCCGCCCTCACCTGGCTGCGGCTGGCCCGGGAGAACTGCACCAGTCGGGATGTCAGCCGAGAGGTTGGCTACGTGCGCAGCCTGGCCGAGGAAGCTGGCATCACCCTCACCGAGCTCGGAACCTCCGAGGAGGAGCTGCGGGAGCTCCTGGCAGCCTATAAGCCACGCCGTGGCCTTTTCCGCTTCTGGCGTCGGAAAGCCTGAGACTCCGAGCCGCCTATCCCTTGCACCTCAGGGGAGAGCGGTATATAATCTTCGCTGACCCAAACGGAATCACTCAGAGGAGGGGCCCGATGAAGGAAATGGAATTGAATCAGGCCATCGAGCTGGGCTCACCTTATCCCTATACCCTGGTGGTCACCCTGAACCGGGAGGGAAGGCCAAACGTCATGGGCCTTTCCTGGTGGACCTTCACTTCCCTCCAGCCACCCATGCTGGCCATCGCGGTAGGACATTCGCGATACACTCACGAATGCCTTGAGGCCTGCCCAGAATTTGTGCTCTGCTTCCCCGCCGAGGAGCAAGCCCAAGCTGCCTGGATTTGCGGCACGAAATCCGGCCGGAACGCCGACAAGCTCGCTCTGGCTGGCCTTCGCACTTTGCCTGCCCGCCAGGTTCGCCCTCCCCTCCTCGAGGGCTGCACCCTGGCCTACGAGTGCCGGGTGGTAGGCCGGTTGGAGTGCAGCGACCATACCCTCTACAACGGCGAAATCCTGGCCGTGCACGGCGACCCCGAGCGCCAGAGGCATCTCTACACCATCCATTACCGCAAGCTCCTCAGCCTCGACTGCCAGGGGAACCTCAACTTTGACCTGTCGTACCACTAAGCCCGCCGATAAAACGGCGCCCTTACCATCGAAGGAGGAACCTCCCAGGCATGTCGGAACCGAAAGCTCAGGCCATTGAGCTCAACGAAGGATTTCGTCGAGCCCTCAACCTCATGGAAAACACCGACAAGAACCTCTTCATCACCGGGCGGGCCGGCACGGGCAAGTCCACTCTGCTCAGCTACTTTCGGGCAAACACCAGGAAGCGAGTGGTGGTGTTGGCCCCCACCGGCGTGGCGGCGCTGAACGTTCAGGGGCAGACCATCCACCACTTCTTTGGCTTCAAGCCGGACATCACTCCGGACAAGGTAAGCCGGGTCCATGTGGACCCCGAGCAGGCCGAGCTCTATCGCAGTCTGGATACCATCGTCATTGACGAGATCTCCATGGTTCGAGCCGATTTGCTGGACTGCGTGGACCAGTTTCTGCGGCTGAACGGACCGAGGGAGGACCGGCCCTTTGGCGGCATACAGCTGATCTTCATCGGCGACCTCTACCAGCTTCCGCCCGTCGTCACCGGTAAGGAAAAACAGGCCTTTGGCTCGCTTTACCAAACGCCTTACTTCTATAGCGCCAGGGTCTTCGACTCCCTCGACATGGAGTTCGTGGAGCTGGAGAAGATCTACCGCCAGCACGACCCCCAGTTCATTGACCTGCTCAACGCCATTCGGAATAACTCGGTCACTGAGGAACAGCTTGAGCTCCTCAACCAGAGGTGCCGGCCCGATTTTGAGCCCGCGCCGGATGACTTCTATGTTCATCTCACCACCACCAACCAACTGGCCGAGCGGATAAACCAGAGGCAGCTGGCCAAGCTGAAGGGCCAGCCCTATGTCCTCACCGGGCGGATAAAGGGCAAGTTCGGCGAGGAGTATCTTCCCACCGTCGTAGACCTGCCGGTCAAGATAGGCGCGCAGATCATGATGGTGAACAACGACCCCGATGGTCGCTGGGTGAACGGCAGCCTTGGCCGGGTCACCGACATCCTACAGCCCCGAGGGGGCGAGCCGGTCGTCCTGGCCGAGCTGGCCGATGGCGGGGAGGTGGAGATCACACCCCATACCTGGGAGATCTTTCGCTTCTATGCCGAGGATGGGGAGCTGAAATCAGAGGTCATCGGGAAGTTCACCCAGTACCCCTTTATGCTGGCCTGGGCGGTGACCATCCACAAAAGTCAGGGCAAGACCTTCGACCGGGTGATCATCGATATCGGCCGGGGTACCTTTGCCCACGGCCAAGTCTACGTGGCCTTGAGCCGCTGTACCACGCTTGAGGGAATCATCCTCAAGAAGCCCATCCGCAAGAAACACGTCTGGACGGACTACAAGGTGATGGACTTTCTGACCAGATATCAATATGAGAAGGCCGAGCAAGCCTTTCCGGTGAGCGAGAAAATCAAGCTCATCGAGAGGGCGATCAGGAACGAGGTCGCCCTGGAAATCGTCTACCTCAAACCCAACGATGAAAAGACGAGGAGAGTCATTTGGCCGGAGAGGCTGGGGGAGATGGAATATCGGGGCCAGAAATACCTGGGCTTGCAGGCCTTCTGCACCAAGCGAAAAGCAAAAAGGGTCTTCCGGGTGGACCGGATACTGGAGATAAAGGAGGTGAAGCAGGTTTGAGAGCCAAAGCGTTGAAAAGCTAGGGATTTCCTCCGGACCTCGTTTTCTCCTCGACGAACTCGAGCAGCCTCCTCGCCAAGCTCAACAGCTCCACAGCATTTTCCCGCCTCAACAAAGCGCCCGGCTTATATCTGGCCTCATTCCTCAACTTCAGCGCCAGATTTAAGTCGCGTCCTATTTGCTTCTCTACCTCTCCCGTCTTGACATATAACTGCCCAAAGGAGCTAACCACTTCCCCATGCCCCTTTGCCCGGTGATGCTCGGCATGCTCGTTGTGTCTCACGTCAGCTCCTCCGCTATGCAACCCCAATCCCCTTAAGGAATTGGCAGCCTTCTCCTCAGCTTGAAGATCTCTACAACAGGCTGGCTTTCCCCGTCATTGCATTTATGACAGGTCTTTCTTTATCTGCTCGAACTCTTCCTTGGAGATTTCACCTCTGGCGTAGCGCTCCCGGGCGATGTCCAGCGGGTGGCGCCTCTCCGGCGGTGGCCCGGTTCCCCGTTTTAGAAGACTGATCACACCCCAGACCACCAATCCAATGATCACCACCCAGATCACCGCCCAGCCAATCGCCATCCAGCCTCCTCCAAATCCCCACCAGCATCCATCAGCCCAGTGCCACATGTCTCCTCCTCCGCAAAGTTTCCCCATTATAGCACAGTTTAGACTTTTTATAAATTAAAATTAAGTCTTGACAAAGACTTTTTTTTGCTTTAGACTTAGTCTAAGCCTATGAAGAAAGGAGCAGCCGAGAGGCTGAGGGAGAAAGGAGTCGTCCCCACCGTGCAGCGAGTAGCCATCTGGGAATACCTGCAATCTCGTTCAGATCACCCCACCGCTGAGGAGATATATGAGGTGCTAAGCGTGGATTTCCCTTCCCTTTCGCGGGCGACGGTTTACAACACCCTGGAGCTTCTCTGGAAGCTGGGCGAGATCCAGCAGCTCACCATCATCGACCGAAGGGCTCATTATGACCCCAACCCTAATCCCCATCATCACTTTTACTGCTGGAGATGCGGACGACTCCTTGACGTTGAGGTCACCTGTCCCTTTGCCGAGCGCGGCCAGGTGGAGGGGAACCGGGTGGAGGCAGTTCAGGCCTGCTTCTACGGCACCTGCTCCGACTGTCTGAAGGAAGAAGCCGAGCTCCAGGAAAAAAGTCCCCGCTAAGCCGGGACGGAAGGGAGAACCATGACCCCATCGGGCGGAGATTATCCAGAAGGCTCCGAAGTGGTGGCCGTACCCCAGAATCTGCGCCTCTGGCCCCTTAAGCGCTATAAGGAGATGTACCGGCGCTCCCTAGAGGACCCGGAGAGGTTCTGGGCCGAGCAGGCGCGGCAGCTCGACTGGTACCGAACCTGGGACCGGGTGCTGGAATGGGATCCTCCCTATGCCCGCTGGTTTGTCGGGGGTAAGCTCAACGCTTGCTACCAGTGCGTTGACCGGCATGTGAAGACCTGGCGAAAGAGCAAGGTGGCCATCTACTGGGAGGGGGAGGACGGCGAAACCCGGGTGCTGAGCTACTCCACCCTCTTCCGGGAGGTTAATCGGTTTGCCTCGGTGCTGCAGAAGCTAGGGGTCAGGAAGGGGGATCGGGTGGCCCTTTACTTCCCCATGATACCGGAACTGCCCCTCTTTATGCTCGCCTGTGCCCGAATCGGAGCGGTGCACACGGTGATTTTTTCCGGATTCAGCGCCAAAGCCATAGCCGATCGGCTTAATGATACCCAGGCAAAGCTCCTCATCACCGCCGACGGGGGCCACCGCCGGGGCAAAATACTCCCGCTCAAGGAGATAGCCGATGAGGCGGTGAAACTCTCCCCCTCGGTGGAGCATACCGTCGTGATCCGCCGGACCGGCCAGTCGGTGCCGATAAAGGAGGGAAAGGACTTCTGGCTCCACGACCTGCTCCCCGAGGCCGAAAAATACGTCAAGCCCGAGCCGCTGGACTCCGCCAGTCCACTTTACATCCTCTACACGTCCGGCACCACCGGAAAGCCCAAAGGGGTAATTCACAGCACCGGCGGTTATCTGGTGTACAACCACTCCGCCTATAAGTGGGTCTTCGACATAAAAGAAGAATCGGTCTATTGGTGCACCGCCGACGTCGGCTGGGTCACCGGGCACAGCTCCATTGTCTATGCCCCTCTTTCCCACGGGGCGGCCATTGTCCTTTATGAGGGGGCCCCGGACTACCCCACCGTGGATCGCTGGTGGGACATCATCGAGAAGTATGGGGTCACCATCTTCTACACCTCCCCCACGGCGGTGCGGATGTTCATGCGCTATGGTGAGGAGTGGCCTGCCAAACACGACCTCTCCAGCCTGGAGCTCCTGGGAAGCGTGGGCGAGCCGATCAATCCCGAGGCCTGGCACTGGTTCTACCGCCATATCGGCGAGGAAAAGTGCCCCATCGTGGACACCTGGTGGCAGACGGAGACCGGGGGCATCATGATCTCGCCCACCCCGGGCATCGAGCCGGTGCCTTTAAAGCCCGGATCAGCCACCTTCCCCCTCCCCGGAGTTGATGCCGCGGTGGTGGACGCCGAGGGGAAGGAACTGCCCCCCGGCCAACGAGGCTATCTGGTAATTCGAAAGCCCTGGCCCGGCATGCTGCTTGATATCTACGGCGACCCCCAGCGCTACCAGGAATCCTACTGGTCTCGCTTCCCCGGGATGTATTATGCCGGCGACTTTGCCCTGAGGGATGAGGACGGCTATTTCTGGATCCTGGGCCGGGCCGATGAGGTACTTAAGGTAGCAGGGCACCGCCTGGGAACGGCCGAGCTGGAGGACGCTGCCGTCTCCCACCCGGCGGTGGCTGAGGCGGCGGTGGTGGGCAAGCCCGACCCGGTGAAGGGAGAAGCCATCGTGCTCTTCCTCACGCTCAAGCAGGACGTCACCCCCTCAGCCGAACTTCGAAAGGAAATCATCGGGCATCTCCGTGAGACCATCGGCCCGGTGGCCACGCCCGAGGAGATCTACTTCACCCGTCTGCTTCCCAAGACCCGCAGCGGCAAGATCATGCGCCGTCTGCTCAAGGCCATCGCCCTGGGTCAGGAACTGGGCGATGTGACCGCCCTGGAAGATGAGGCCTCTCTGGAAGAGGTGAGAAAGGCCTACCAGAGGTTTAAGGAAGCTCTGGAGAAGGAAAAATAAATGGAAGGAGGAAGGTGGCCTTCGAGAAGATACTCGTCCCCCTGGATGGCTCAAAATTTAAAGGTAAGAAGGAGGTGCCATGGCCCTATCGAGCAAATACGGCCGGATAGACATCCCCAAGATCGGCGCCGACGAGCCGGTATTCATCCTGCGGGCGCAGGACAGGCTGGCCGAGCACGCCATCGAGATGTACCGGGCGCTGGCAGCCTCTCACGGATGCCGGCTGGCGGAGACGCTGCAAAAGGAGATCGACAACTTCCGTAAGTGGAAGGGACCGAAGAAGCTGCCCGACTGATCGGCCCGATACGAGGACATTTGAGAGACCCATGCCGAATGGGTCAGGGGGAAGTTAGGCCTAAATTGAAGGGAGGAAAAGTGCCAGAGAAGGAAAGGCTGGCCATGTTCTGCTACCAGTGTTCGCAAACGGCTCGGGGAACTGGCTGCACCGTCAAAGGGGTTTGCGGGAAGGAGCCCACGGTCGCCCGCCTGCAGGACAACCTGCTGCTCACCAGCAAGGGGATGGCGGCCTACCTCTACCATGCCCGAGAGCTGGGTTACACCGACCCGGAGGTGGATGCCTTCCTGGAGAGGGCCTTCTACGCCACCTTCACCAACGTGAACTTCGACCCTGAGGAGTTCGTCCGACTGGCCGTCGAGGCTGGCCAGATGAATCTCCGGACGATGAGGCTGCTGAAAAAGGCCCATATCGAGACCTACGGGGAGCCCGAGCCAACCGAGGTGAAGACCGGGACGGTGAAGGGCCCCGGGATCATCGTCACCGGACACGGACTTAAGGCACTCGAGGAGCTGCTCAAACAGACCGAGGGAACCGGCATAAACGTCTACACCCACTCGGAACTCCTGCCGGCCCACGGATATCCCAAGCTTAGGGAATACCGGCACCTGAGGGGAAACCTCGGCCGGGCCTGGTATGACCAGCGAGAGCTCTTCTCCCGGTACCCGGTGGCCATCCTGGGCACCTCAAACTGCGTCCTCATTCCCCGGGAAGAATACAAAGACCGGATGTTCACCACCGGGCCAGCTCGCCTCCCCGGCGTGAGACACCTCAAAGGCTATGACTACTCCGCGGTGATCGAAAAGGCTCGAGCCCTGCCCGAGCTGGAGGAGAAGCCGGGCGAATTTACGCTCACCACCGGGTTCTCCAGGGCCACCATCCTCTCCCTGAAGGACGAGCTGACCCAACTGCTCGAGAAGGGAAAAATCCGTCACTTCTTCCTCGTGGGTGGCTGCACCTCTCCGCTAATTCACCGGAGGGGCTATTACCGCGAGTTTGTCCGCCAACTGCCGCCGGATTCGGTGGTGCTCACCCTCGCCTGTGGCAAGTTCGAGTTCAACGACCTCGACCTAGGAAAGATCGAGGGGAGCCCTCGCCTCATTGACCTGGGCCAGTGTAACGATGCCATCGTGGCCATAGAAATCGCTCAGGCTCTGGCTGAACTCCTCCACACGGACATAAACGGGCTCCCGCTCACCCTGGTCCTTAGCTGGATGGAGCAGAAATCCGTGGCCATCCTCTGGAGTCTGCTCGCCGTCGGCTTTAAGGGCATCTATCTGGGCCCCATAATCCCCGGCTGGGTGAACGAAGACATCCTGCAGGTCTTGAGGGAGGAGTACGACCTCAGGCTCATCGAGGACCCCGAAGAAGACCTGAAGACCATGTTGAAACAGTGAACTGGGAAAAGCATCGGGAGGAAAAAAATGGACTTTCGCTGTCCTGGCACTGTCTCTTATACACATCTGACGC
>CBFDTP010000029.1:0-16200 GCA_965612975.1 uncultured Dehalococcoidia bacterium
TTTAATGAGACGGCGACCACCGAGATCTACACCTAAGCCTTCGTCGGCAGCGTCAGATGTGTATAAGAGACAGCTATCATACTGCTGTCCCTCTGACGATCTGAAAAGAAAATTACTAATTCCAGCTGCTAGCTCTGCATCTTGTTCTCTTCCGTACTCATCGCTAACTATAGTGGCTATGCGGGAGTGCTGCAGCGCCTTCATATGTGAGTGAATCCGCTGAAGCATGAAATAATGCCACCTGGTCAATTGACCAGGTGGGGTATATGGCTTGGAAGAAGGCCTCGGCATCACTATAGCAAACACGGCAGAAATCGCGTCTAGTAAGCCAAATACTGAATTTACTATTTCAGCAGAATTCGCTATGTCACGGAATGCTTCTTTCCTAGCAAAATAAATGCCTTTTAATTCTAGCGAAGTTGGGTCTCCGGCCTTGATGACTTTTTGGAGAGGCCTAAGATTGCTAGGGCTTTCTAACCCGAGTTCATGCATAAGGCCATAGACTTTCTTCACTATTGGCAAAGTCAAATAGTCCTGCTTTATACGATGAAGCCTTCTGGCAACTTCCCTGCTTTTTTCATGCTCAACGCATATGCATAGGAGCACCGAATACGGGCTTGGGTCTCTTGGGCTAGGATTTCCCGCTTGATCCATGTAACGTGCATTCCCCTACCCTCCTCGATAAATCTCCCTCGCTACAATTTTAGCTTGTATGAACATGAAGACTCAACACCTTTCTAAGATGAGACTTCAAGAGCCCATAGTTGTGTTCAAGTGCTGCCAGGGGGTAAAATCTTAGCGATGGCGGAATTGTCCGAGCGGCTCAGCAAGTTGCCGCCATATCTTTTCGTGGAGATAAGCCGCAAGATAGCGGAGAAAAAGGCTCGCGGCGAAAAGGTGATCAGCTTCGGGATCGGCGACCCTGACCTTCCCACCCCGGCCAACATCATCGAGCGTCTCTGCCAGGCAGCCCATGATCCGGTCAACCACCGCTATCCGGAAACCGAGGGCCTGCCTGAGCTTCGCCAGGCCATAGCTAACTGGTACCGGCGCCGCTTCGGGGTGGAGCTCGACCCCCATGAGGAAGTTCTCCCCCTAATCGGCTCCAAGGAAGGGATCGGGCACCTCTCCTTTTGCCTCCTCGATCCCGGTGACCTGGCACTCATCCCTGACCCAGCCTACCCGGTCTATTCCGCAAGCACCAGGTTGGCGGGTGGTGAGCCCTATTTTCTTCCCCTGACCGAGGAAAACAACTTCCTGCCCGAACTGGACGCCATTCCCGCAGAGGTGGCTCAGCGGGCCAAGGTTCTCTGGCTCAATTACCCCAACAATCCCACCGCGGCGGTGGCCGAACTGGATTTCTTCGAGCGGGCGGTGGCCTTCGCCAAAAAGTACGACCTCTTCCTCTGCCACGATGCTGCCTATACTGAGGTGGCCTATGATGGCTTTCGACCGCCAAGCCTTCTCCAGGTGCCCGGCGCCAAGGAGGTGGGGGTAGAATTCCACTCCTGCTCCAAGAGCTATAACATGACCGGGTGGCGAATTGGGATGGTGGTGGGGAACAAAAGGGTGGTGGATGCTCTGATGAGGTTTAAGTCCAACCTCGACTCCGGAATCCCCCAGGCCATCCAGCAGGCGGCCATCGAGGCCCTGTCCGGACCACAGGATGCCATCGCCGAGCACAATGAGGTCTACCGGCGGCGGCGCGACAAGCTGCTGGCCACGCTTAAGATGCTCGGCCTTCAGGCCAGGAAGCCCTTGGCCAGCCTCTACATCTGGGCTCGAGTTCCGGAGGGCTTTACCTCGGAGAAATTTGCGGCCAAGCTCCTGGATGAGGCTGGGGTGGTGGTGACCCCAGGCACCGGTTACGGCCAATACGGCGAGGGCTATATCCGCCTCTCCCTCACCCTCCCCGACGAGGAGCTTGAGGAGGGCCTGGCTCGACTTAAGACATGGGCCGAGGCTCGCTAGCCTCCGCAAGCAGCCTCTGGAAAATAAGTTGAGCTGCCCTCTTGTCCAAGGGCTGGTTGTTGTTGCCGCACTTGGGCGACTGAACGCAGGAGGGACAGCCCTCCTCACAGGGGCACTCGGAGATGAGCCTCAGAGTTGCTCGCCAGAGTTCCTCTACCAGCTCGAAGCCCTTCTCTGCCAGGCCCACCCCGCCGGGGTGAGCATCATAGATGAATACCTGGGGCTTTCCGGTGTCCGGGTGGAAGGGGGTGGACACGCCGCCGATATCATTCCGGTCGCAGAGGGCAAAGAGGGGAAGCAGGGCGATGGCGGCATGTTCGGCCGCATGAAGTCCCCCGGCCAGGTCGAGCCCTTCCCTCATCAGCTGCTCCTCAGTCCCCGGGGCAAGGTCGAACCAGAGAGCCACGGTCATAAATTGCTGGGGCGGCAGATCCAGTGGCTCCTCCCCGATCACCTCCTCGGTGAAGATGCGCTTCTTCTTGAATCCAACGACGTGATTGGTCACTTCCACCTCGCCGAGGTAGGCCTTCCCCCTCCCGGCCATCTTCTCCGCCTTTAGCCTTAAGACCCGGAGGTCGGTGAGTTCTTTGGCCTGCGTATAATAGTCGACCTCCCTTCGTGAGACGTAGGCGGTGCGGCTGGCGATATCTAGCTCGGTCACCAGGTAGGATTCCCCCTGATGAAGGTAGATGGCGCCAGGGTGTATCTGGGAAAAGGCCACCGTCTCCTCGATCGTCTCCAGTATTTGACCGGTATCCTCCTCGACCAGGAGATAATTCTGTGCCGAGGCGGAGCGGAGATTAACCTCCTGGGCGGGGTAGGTCACGCCGGGAGCAGGGTACCACCGTCCAGTTCTCTGGCGCAGCAACCCCTCGCTCTCGAGGTGCTCGCAGACCTCCTCAAAGTCACCCAGGAACTTGATGTCTCTTCGGCTCAGGGGAATTTCCCAGGCAGCGCAGAGGAGGTGAGGGCCGAGGATGTGGGGATTTGAGGGGGAGATGAGGGCATGCTCGAATTCCTTTTCGAAGAAGGAATCCGGATGCTGCATGAAATACTGGTCAAGGGGGCTTTCCGAGCCGATGAGGAAGGAAAGGCTGGTCTTGCCTCTCCTCCCGCTCCTGCCTGCCTGCTGCCAGGTGCTGGAGATGCTTCCCGGGTAACCCACCAGCACGGTGGCCTCCAGGTCCCCGATATCCACCCCCAGCTCGAGGGCAGTGGTGGCCACCGCTGCCAGAAGCTTGCCCTCGAGGAGCTCTCCCTCGATCTGCCTTCGCTCCTCGGGCAGGTAACCGGCCCGGTAGGGCTTTATGCGCCAGGCCAGGTCTCCCTCACCGGCCAGCTCCCGTTGGACGTAGAGATAAATCAGCTCAACGAGACGTCTGGTCCGGGCAAAGGCCAGACTCCGAATCCCGCTCCTCATGAGCTCGGCCAGGAGCTTAGTGGCCTCGGTATTGGCGCTCCGACGAAGCGAGCGGGCAGGATCGAGGAGGGGTGGGTTCCAGAGGACGAATTCCTTCCCGCCAAATGGGGAGCCATCCCGGGTAACGGCCTCAAACTCCAGCCCCACCAGATTCTCGGCATGTTCCTTCGGGTTGGCAATGGTGGCTGAGCAGCAGATGAATTGGGGGGCGGAGCCATAATGCTGGCAGAGCCTCCGGAGCCGCCGGATGACGTTGGCCACGTGAGAGCCAAAAACACCCCGATAGGCATGAGCCTCATCGATAACCACGAACCTGAGTCGGGAGAGGAAGGCCGACCAGGAGGCATGGTTTGGCAGGATGCCCAGGTGCAGCATATCCGGGTTGGAGAGCACCACCTGGGCCCTAGTCCTTATCTCTCTTCGCTCATGCGAGGGCGTATCGCCGTCGAAGCTGGCGTACCTGACCCTCAACTCCCCAGCGGTGACCAGCTCTCCCAGGGCTCGAAGCTGATCATGGGCCAGGGCCTTGGTGGGGAAGAGATAGAGGGCCCGGCTCCCCTCCTCCAGGACGGCGTTCAGCACCGGCAGGTTATAGCACAGGGTCTTGCCGCTGGCCGAGGGGGTGGAAATGATGACGTTCTTCCCCTCCAGGATGTGATTTATGGCCTCAGCCTGGTGAGAATAGAGCGGGAGGAGGCCCAACTTCTCCAGAGCAAGTTCGAGCCTTGGATGGAGCGACTTCTTAAGCCTGCCGTAGTTGGGTTCACGGGGAGGGAGGGACTGGCAGCGGACGATTTGACCCTGATAAAGGGGGAGTCCGGTTAGGTGTTCCAGGAAATCTCGGGGATTCATCCCGACCGCCTTGGGGCTGGCAGCCTCGAAGAAGTTCAAACCCTCCGAACTGGTGCCGCTTTTAAAGAAACCGGCTCAGGTCTACGCCCACTTCGTTTCGGGGCCCTTCAAAGCATGCAGGATCTCCAGCTTGTAGTCCAGAACCTGGGCATCCCCGCGAGCCCCCTCAATGAAGTCCATCACCTTCGAGAGGAGCTGATTGGCGTGACGCCCACTGTTGCTGACACAGCTCACCCCCAGGGTGGCTATCTGCCAAACCTCATTATCATCTATCTCCGCCACGGAAACGTTAAACCGGCTCCTCAGCCGGGCGGAAATAGACTTCACCCTCCCTCTCTTTTCCTTGAGAGAAAGGTTCTCGGGGAAATACAATCTTACCCGAAGGGCTCCAACGGTCACATCAGGAAGAAGTGGCTCGTCTTGGATTTGACTTAAATTCTACCTTCGGCGCGCATCTTAGCGTAGCACTCGCTGCAGTAGACCGGCCGATCCCCCCGGGGCTGGAAGGGAACCTCACACTCGGCACCGCAAGCAGCGCAAACCGCTCGATACATCTCCCGGGGTCCCCGGTAGTTGTAACGAGATTGCCTCCGAGCAGCTCGACAATCCGGACAGCGGGCAGGCTCATGTAGCAATCCACGCGCCTGGTAAAACTCCTGCTCGCCCGCGGTGAAGGTAAACTCCCGACCGCAATCTCGACAGACTAGGGTCTTGTCCACGAACATCTAGACCTCCTTGACTACCCTCGACTGGTGCTGTTCGTGGCCAGAACCTAGCCCGTCGCCGCTGGGCGAAAACAGCACCGAATCCCTGGGTAAAGTTCACTAGCCAATTGTATAACAACCGCGCCAAAAGAGCAAGTAAAGTCGTCCTAAAAGCCCAAAGACCTTCTCGAACCCAAAGATCAGAGATTCTTTCTTGCATACTTTCGCCGCATGATATATGATACCTGAGAATAAACCCGCAAACGAAGTGGTTGTAGACCTAAAATCTTCGACTTTGCGGGGCCCACGGAGAGTCAAGATATGGAAAGGCCAGCGAAGGTCTGGTGTTACTCGGGTTGGCTCTATGCCGAGCGGCCTGATTCCTTCCTCTGGGAGGGGGAGGTTCGGCGGGTGGAGGAGGTGGAGAAGGCCTGGCTCGAGCCAGGCGAGCGGCATTTCCTCGTCCGCTCCGGCAGAGGCCTCTTCGAGCTCTGTTACCACGAACTCGCCGATGAATGGTCCGTGAGGAAGACAAGATAGCCTAATCCGAAAGGTCCTATCTTTCAGAAATTGGAGGAAGCAATGAAGGAAATCCTGAAGTTGCTGGAGGAAGACGCCCGCATCACCCCGGAGCGAATAGCCACCATGCTTGGTCGTCCCCTGTCCGAGGTGGAGAAAGCCATTAAGAAGGCGGAGGAGGAACGGGTCATCGTGAAGTATAAGACCATCATCAACTGGGACAAGCTGGAAGGGGAGGAGGTCTGGGCCCTCATCGAGGTCAAGGTGCAGCCTCAGCGTGACCGGGGCTTCGATGAGGTGGCCGAGCGAATCTATCGCTTCCCCGAAACTTATTCCGTTTACCTGGTATCAGGGGATTATGACCTGGCAGTGCTGGTGCGGGGGAAGACCATGCAGGAGGTGGCCGGGTTCGTGGCCCAGAAGCTGGCCCCGATGGAATCGGTGCAGGGCACCACGACCCACTTTCTCCTCCGGCGTTACAAGGTTGACGGAGAGATCCTCGAAGGCGGGGAAAAGCCGAAGCGTCTGCCACTCAGCATTTAAGGAGCTAAGAGGTTTCGGATGGAGGAGTGGATTTCGGAAAGAGTGAGACGACTGCCCGCCTCGGGCATTCGGAGGTTTTTTGACCTCCTCAGCTCCATGGAAGGGGTGATCTCGTTGGGGGTAGGGGAGCCCGACTTCGCTACTCCCTGGCATGTGGCCGAGGCGGGGATCTTCGGGATAGAACAGGGCTATACCACCTATACCTCCAACTACGGCCTCCCCGAGTTGCGGGCGGAGCTGGCTCGCTACCTCCGGGAGAGATATGGGTTGGAGTATGACCCCGCCACCGAGCTGCTGATCACCGTGGGGGTGAGCGAAGCACTTGATCTGGCCCTTCGGGCGGTGGTCAACCCCGGCGAGGAGGTCATCCTCCCCGACCCCAGCTTCGTCTCCTACATCCCCTGCATCATCCTGGCCGGTGGGCATCCTGTGCCCGTGCCCACCGTGGTGGAGGAGGAGTTCAAGCTGCGAGCGAGCGAGGTGGAGAGAAGGCTCACTGAGCACACCAAGGCCATCCTGCTAAGCTACCCGAACAACCCTACCGGAGCGGTGATGGGCCGGTCTGACCTCCTCGAGATAGCCGAGCTCGCTCGACGACGTAATCTCCTAGTCATCTCGGATGAGATCTACAGTCGCCTGGTCTACGGGGTGGAGCACACCTGTTTTGCCTCCCTGCCGGGAATGAAGGAGCGCACCATTTTGCTGGGGGGCTTCTCCAAGACCTATGCCATGACGGGCTGGCGAGTGGGCTTTGCGGCTGGGCCGGCTGGGCTCATTGAAGCCATGACGCGAGTGCATCAGTATGCCATCATGTGTGCCCCCTCGATGAGTCAGTTGGCCGCCCTGGAAGCCCTCCGCAACGGCGAGGAGGCGGTGAGACAGATGGTGCAGGAGTATGATCGTCGCCGAAGGATAATCGTGAAGGGTTTGAACGAGATCGGCCTCCCCTGCTTCGAGCCTAAGGGGGCCTTCTACGCCTTCCCCTCGGTGAGGTCAACCGGGCTTTCCTCAGAGGAGTTTGCCGAGAGGCTTCTGCTCGAGGAGAAGGTGGCCGTAGTGTCGGGGGCCACCTTTGGCGAGTGTGGCGAGGGGTATGTTCGCTGCTGCTACGCCATCTCCATTGCGGAGATCGAGGAGGCACTGGAGCGGATGAGGCGGTTTGTGGAGAGGACCGGCTGATGAACGCTGGAATAAGAAGGTTCCGCCTTCTCTTCCTCCCCGCCCTGGGCATCCTCCTCGCGGATCAACTGAGCAAGCTCTGGGTGAGAAACGCCCTGGAGCTGGGCGAGTCCGTGCCGCGGGAAGGTTTTATCCGGCTGACCTACCTCACCAATGCGGGCGGGGCCTTCGGCTTACTCATAAATCCCCGCTTCCTCCTGGTGCTAACGGCGGCCGTGGGCATACTTATAGTTCTGATATATCTCCGCTACCTTCCCAGCGGCCGAGCCCTACAGGTGGGGTTGGGACTGGTGCTCGGGGGAGCACTCGGCAATCTGATCGACCGACTTCGCTTTGGGGCAGTTACCGATTTCATTGACGTTCGGCTCTTTGGGGACTTCCACTGGCCCGCCTTCAACCTAGCCGATTCGGCCATCACCGTTGGCGTTTTCATCCTGGCCTACTTTCTCGTGCTCGGAGCCGTAAAGGCCGAAAGAGGAGAAATGCCCCAGCTCATCGCCATAGATGGGCCTGGAGGGGTGGGGAAAAATACGGTGGGAAGTCTGGTGGCGAAGAGACTTGGCTATCGCTTCATTGACACCGGGGCCATGTACCGGGCCCTCACCTGGCTGGCTCTAAGCCAAGGAATAAACCTGGAGGACGAGGAGGCCCTGACGGAGCTGGCCCGGAGCGCCAAGTTTGAGCTCGAGGACGATAAACTACTGCTGAACGGGAGGGAAGTGGGCCCGGAAATAAGGGAGGAGGAGGTTGAGAAAGGGGTCTCCCTGGTGGCTCGGGTTGCTGGGGTACGTCGGGAATTGGTGGCTCGCCAGCGGGAGCTGGCGAAGGGGGGGCGGGTGGTGATGGCCGGACGAGACATCGGCACCGTGGTTCTCCCTCAGGCTGACCGCAAGATATTTCTCTCCGCCTCTCCCGAGGAGCGAGCCCGCCGGCGCCATCGGGAGTTGCTTGTCCAGGGGAAGCAGGTATCCTTTGAGGAGACCCTCGCTCAGCTTAAGACGAGGGACGAGATTGACAGCCAGCGGGCAGCTTCACCCTTGAAGCCGGCCCCAGATGCCCGGATAATCAACACCGATGGGCTGGGCGTGAGGCAGGTTGTTGCCGAGGTCATGAAGCTGGTGCAAGGAGCTTGAGAGGTGCCTTTCTTCTATTCTCTCTGCAACCTGACCATGAAAGGCCTGCTCCTCCTGCTCAGTGACTGGGAGGTGGAGGGAAGGGAGAACGTGCCGCGTAGCGGCCCGCTCATCGTGGTGGCCAACCATTTGAACTTGCCTGACCCACCGCTGCTGACAGCCAGCATCCCCCGACGAATAATCTTCATGGCCAAGGAGGAACTCTTCCGCTCCCGGGGAGGACCATTCGTCCGCTGGTTTGGTGCCTTCCCGGTGCGACGGGGAGAGCTCGACCGTGAGGCCATCCGTCAGGCGATGAAGGTCCTGGATGCCGGTCTGGCACTGGGAATGTTTCCCGAGGGACGGCGGAGCCCCAATAGCCAACTGATCCCGGCCGAGCCGGGCACCGCCCTTATCGCCCTGCGCTCTCGAGCCCCCATCCTCCCGGTGGGCATAAGCGGGACGGAGAAGGTACGAGACCTGGGCATCCTTCGACAGAGGCCAAGGATAAGGGTGAACATCGGGCAGCCGTTTACCCTCCCCTTTGAGGGGCGTCCCACCCGAGAGAAGCTTTCCCAGGCCACGGAGCTCATCATGCGGCGGATCGCCGAACTTCTGCCACCGGAATACCGCGGGGTTTATGGAAATGCAAATCTATCTGGCCAAGGAGATGGGGTTTTGCTCCGGAGTTAAGCGGGCCATCAAGATCGCGGAGCAAGCATTGAAGGAGCTGAAAGGTGTCAGCAGCCTGGGACCCATTGTACATAACCGCCAGGTAGTAAGCCGCCTCGAAAATCAGGGACTCAAGGTGGTGGAGAGCCTGGAGGAGGTGGGAGAGGGGCCGGTGTTCATCCCCTCCCACGGTGTGGGGCCGGAGGTTTTAAGGGAACTGGAGGAAAGGGGACTCAAGCTAATTGATGCCACCTGTCCCATAGTTCGCCGAGCACAGAAGGTGGCCCAGAGGCTCCATCGGGAGAATTTTCAGGTGCTGGTATTTGGCGAGGCACATCACTCAGAAGTTCGGGGGTTAATTTCCTGGGCCGGCGGGGAGGCAATTGCGGCGCTGAAGGCTCCCCAAATCTCTCCCCCACCCCACCGCCTCGGCGTGCTTTCTCAGACCACCCAGTCCCTCATGAGGTTTAACCAGTTTCTGGCCGAGCTCCTTAGCTCCAACCTGGCCCAGCTTGTTGAACTGCGTATCTTTAACACCATCTGCGATGCCACCTCCAAGCGGCAGGCAGCGGCACTGGAGCTGGCCGGCCAGGTGGATCAGATGATCGTCATCGGGGGGTACGATAGCGCCAACACCAACCGCCTGGCCGAGCTTTGCTCCTCGATCGTCCCCACCCTGCATATCGAGTCGGCAACCGAGCTTGATCCTGGCAACCTTAAAGCCGAGCGCATCGGGGTCACCGCCGGGGCTTCAACCCCCGACTGGGTCATTCAGGAAGTGGTAGAAAAGCTTAAGGGCCTTGCCTAATCAGACCCAGGGTTGTAAACTTCAGAATGAATGAGTAGCCAGGTTTATTTCACCGACCTGCGCACCACCTCCGGAGAGGACATCTTCACCAAGCTGGGCAAGCTCCTGAAGCAGTCCGGATTCTACGAGTTCATCCAGGAAAATGACCTGGTGGCCCTAAAACTTCATTTCGGCGAGGAGGGCACGCTGGCCTTCATCCGCCCACCCTATGTTGGCTTCGTGGTGCAGGAGATAAAGCGTCAAAAGGCCCTGGCCTTCCTCACCGACACCAATACGGTCTACAAGGGCAGTCGCTCAAATTCGGTAGACCACCTCCTCACCGCCCTGAGGCATGGCTTCTCGCCTGAGGCGGTCGGTGCCCCGGTCATCATCTCCGCCGGACTGCGAGGGCAGGATGCCTTCGTGGTGGAGGTGAATCTCAAACACTTTCAGGAGGTAAGGCTGGCCATAGAACTGAAGGACATCGATAAATTGATCTGCCTCTCTCACCTCACCGGTCATGTGCAGACTGGCTTCGGCGGAGCCATAAAGAACCTGGGGATGGGACTGGCCACGAAGTCTGCCAAGCTGGCCATGCACTCCCTGGCCGTTCCACTGGTGTTGGAGGAGAACTGCCGGGGCTGTGGGGTTTGTCTGAAGCACTGCCCCGGAGAGGCCATTCGGTTGGAGGAGCGGGAGGGGAGGGGTAAGGTGGCAGTGATAGAGCCCTCCGCCTGCCTTGGCTGCGGGGAGTGCATCGGGGTCTGTCCCTATGGGGCCATGGAAATTGAGTGGAATGAGAGCGCCCAGAACCTCCAGGAGAAGATCTGCGAGCATGCCTACGGGGTGGTTAAAAGCGTGCCCGTTTTCTGCCTCAACTTCCTCCTCGACATCACGCCTGCCTGCGATTGTCTGGACTTCTCCGATGCCCCCATCGTGCCCGATATCGGCATCCTGGCCTCCAGTGACCCGGTGGCCATTGATCAGGCCTCGGTTGACCTGATTAATCGGCAAAGTGGTCTCCCCGGGACAGCTTTAGAGAGAGGGCTTCTGCCCGGCGAGGATAAGTTCAAGGCGCTTTATCCCGAAGTGGATTACACCATTCAGCTTAGGTATGGGGAGCAAATTGGGCTGGGCTCTCGCCGTTACGAACTGGTGAAGGTGGGTTAAGTTCGAACTAACCTCGCCAAATCTTTAATTCGCCCCGGATGGGCTTACCTCTCCGAGAAGCTTTCCTCGATGATCTTCTGAAAGTGGAGTCCGTATAGGGCGAGCGTCATCGCCTCGGGGAAGGAGCGACGGTATTTTAGCAGGCTTTTGGCCAAAAGCTTCCAGTAGTACCGCCTAAAGTTACTGACGATTCCCAGGTGCCAGATGGACTTCAAAAAGGCCTTCACGTCCTCGAGGTGAATGGGCCTCTTCCTCCTCATCGGCCGATATTCCTCCAGGAAGGTAATGATCCGCTCATAGTATTTCTTGGGCGAATAGATAGTCCGCAACACCCTTTTGTACCCGTTGATCAAGAATTGCGGGTCCATCTTGGGGATGAAGTTCAGCGAGCCGTCAGTGTTGTTCCCGGAGCATTCCTTCAGCAGCCGTCCTTCCCTCTTCAGGCGCTCATACAACTTAGTTCGAGGCAGAGCCTGGAGAAGCCCCACCATGGCGGTGACTATCCCGCTTCGCTGGATGAAATTTATCTGGCTGTCGAAGACATTTGGAGGATCGTGGTCGAAGCCGATGATGAAGCCGCCGAAGACCCCCATCCCGTGATTTTGTATCTTCTTGACCGAGGCAGCGATGTCCCGACCCACGTTCTGAAACTTGTTGCATTCGGCAAGGCTCTCCTCAATGGGGGTCTCGATGCCCACGAAGACCTTGTCGAAGCCGGCCTCAACCATAAGATGCATGAGTTCCTCGTCATCGGCCAGGTTTAAGGAGGCCTCGGTGAAGAAGGTGAAGGGATGATTTCTCCTTCTCTGCCACTCGATGATCGCCGGCAAAAGTTGCCTCTTTACCTTAAGCTTGTTGCCGATAAAATTATCGTCCACGATGAAGACCGAGCCCCGCCACCCCTGCTCATACAGGGCTTCAAGCTCTCGCAGGAGTTGCTCCGGCTGTTTCGTCCGGGGTATTCGACCGTTCATCACGATGATGTCACAGAACTCACAGTCGAAGGGACAGCCACGAGAGTACTGGACGGCCATCGAGGCGTAGTGCTTGAGGTTGATGAGCTTCCACAAAGGCACCGGCGTCTTGGTGATATCCGGTTTTTCCTCCGAGAGGTACAGGCGCTTAGGGGAACCCTTTCTTAAGTCCTCCAGAAACTGCGGCAGGGTAACCTCGGCTTCGCCCAACACGAGATGATCCACCTCGGGGAATTCCTCATACCCGGTGGTAAAGAGTGGCCCTCCGGCAACGACCTTCACCTTGAGTTGCTTACACCTCTGGATTACCTCTTTTGCCGAGTCCTTCTGCACGATCATGCCGCTGATAAAGACGCAGTCCGCCCACTCAAGGTCCCTATCCAGAAGATGGGTGACGTTCATGTCCACCAGCCTTTTCTCCCAGTCCGGGGGGAGCATGGCGGCCACGGTGAGCAAGCCCAGCGGCGGAAAAGCGGCCTTCTTGGAGACAAACTTAAGGATATGCTTGAAGCTCCAAAAGGTGTTTGGATATTGGGGATAGACTAAAAGTACCTTCATTATGTTCCTTTCCTCGCGCCTTTGCTATAAGTCCATGCGCTAGTATAAAGCAAATCAACCAAAATGTCCAGCAAAAGGTCTCCCGGCTTCCCCTTTTAAATTTTTCTTGCCTTGTCCTGTGCCCAAAAGAGCCCCTTTTGTGCTAAAATTAGCAGCGGAATGAGCTATTCCCTAGGCCTGGATATAGGTTCGGTCAACGCCAAACTTGTCCTGATAAACGAGCGCGCTGAAATCGTTCATTCTGATGTTGAGCGAATAACCAGCAGTCCCAAAGCTGCCCTGAGGGCGCTTATCCTAAGGTTGTCGGAGAAGGTTGCCCTCGGCGAGATTTCCTCGGCGGGCGTTTCCGGCACCGGCAAGGCCATCATCCCCAAGGAACTGGGCTGGTCGGCCTACAGCAGTCCTCTGGCCATCGCTTCAGGTCTGCTCCACTTCCACCCGGATGCCAAGACCATCATCCAAATCGGCGGCCAGAGCTCCCTCGTCATCGAGCTGGAAGACGGACTGAGGAAGCCCTGGAAGGTGGCTTCCAACCCTCTCTGTGCCGCAGGCACCGGGCGGTTCCTGGAGCAGCAAGCCTACCGACTGGGAATCAGCCTGGAAGACTTCTCCCATCTGGCCCTGGAGGATAGGAAACCGGCGCCCCGGATTGCTGCCCGATGCTCAGTTTTCGCCAAGACCGACCTCATCCACATGCAGCAAAAGGGCGTGCCGGTGAGCACCATGCTCCATGCCCTCTGTGACAGCGTGGCCCGACTGGTGGTTTCCTTCAAGAAGGGAACCTTTCATGAGCCCATTTACTTCACCGGCGGCGTGGCGGCCAACGCCGCGGTCCTCAGGTCCCTCAACGAGGCCCTCTCGGCCAGAAATGGACACGAGGTTTGTGCCCTTGTCCCGCAGCATTTCCTGTATCTTGAAGCCCTTGGCTCAGCCTTGCTGGCCCGGCAATCGGGAAAGAGCTCTAAAGTAACCCTGCCCAGTGAGGAGGAGACCAGGCAGCGCTATCAGATCCTGCCGCCGCTGGAGAGAGTCTCACAGCTTACAACCTGGACCGGGCCAAAGGTAGGCCAGCCGTTCACCGGGTACCTCGGGGTAGATGTTGGCTCCACCAGCACCAAGGCGGTCATCCTGGATGAGTCAGGCCGGAACGTGATGGCCAAGCACTACCTCATGACTGCTGGCAGACCCCTTGAAGCGGTCAAAGAGGTCTTCCGGCATCTGCTGGAGCAGGTCGGTGACAACTGCCAGATAGCCGGGGTGGGCGTAACCGGCTCCGGAAGATATCTGGTGGGTGGATTTATCGGGGCCGACCTCATCAAGAATGAGATCACCGCCCAGGCCCGAGCAGCAGCGGAGATCGACCCGGAGGCGGATATCATCGAGATCGGAGGGCAGGACTCCAAGCTGGTGATCAAGCGCCACGGCGTGGTGGTGGATTACCAGATGAACAAGGCCTGTGCTGCGGGGACGGGCAGCTTTATCGATGAACTGGCCGAGATGCTGGATGTCACGGTAAAGGACGGTCAGTTTGCCCAGCTCGCCTTCCAGGCTCCTCACACAATTGACCTGGGCACCCGTTGCGCTGCCTTCATGGGACAGGCCGTGGCCTCCGCCCAGCAGGAGGGGATCCCGCTGGAAGTCATCACCGCCAGCCTGGCCAACTCCATCGCCGGGAACTACCTCTCCAAGGTAGTGGAGCATCGGAAGCTGGGCGACAAGGTCATCCTCACCGGAGCCGTTTTCTACAATGATGCGGTGGTCTCAGCCTTCAAGAAAGCGCTCGAGGGGCGCCAGATCATCGTGCCGGAACACAAGGAGGTCAGCGGAGCCATCGGGGCGGCGCTCCTGGCCAGGGAGGAGATAAAGCACAGCGGTGGGAGGTCAAAGTTTAAAGGATTTCGCCAGGTCATCGAGGCCGATTATCAGGTCAAGACCTTCGTCTGCCACCGCTGTCCCAATAACTGCACCATCAGTCGCCTGCAATTGCCCGGAGAGAAGCCAACCTTCTATGGAAGCCGCTGTGACCTCTTCGACAGCACCATCAGCCGGGAGAGGTTGCAGACGGCCTTCGATGTACGAGAGGAGCTACTATTCAAAGACTACCAGGAGGGCACCGGGAAGGGGCTTAAGGTGGGAATTCCCCGGGCGCTCCTGATTTACGACTATGCCCCCTTGTTTATCGGCTTTCTCAATGCCTTGGGTGTGGAGGTAATTCTCTCCAGCAAGACCAATGGGCATATAATGGAGGAGGCCGTTGAGCTGAGTTACACCGATAGCTGCTTCCCCATGAAGCTTCTGCACGGGCATGCGGCCAGCCTGAAGGACAAGGTTGACTTCCTGCTCTTCCCCAGCTGTATCCGGCTGGGCCCCAAAGAGGGAGAGGAAAACCAGAAGTATGCCTGTCCCCTGGTTCAGGCCTCACCGTTCATCATCCGACAGGTTCTCGGCCTGGGTGATCGGTTGCTCGTGCCGTTCATTGATCTTAGCCATGGGCCGGAGGAACTCATTAGGAGCCTAACCGAGGTGGCGAGGAGAATGGGGTTTAGCAAAAGGCAAGGGAGACAGGCCGCCCTCGAGGGGTTGGCGGCCCAGCGCCGGTTTGAGCAGGCCCTGAAGGAGCGGGGCCAGCAGCTCCTGGAGGAAATCCACCGTTCAGGAAAGCTCGGCGTGGTTCTCTTCGCCCGGGCTTACATGTCACAGGATTCCGGTGCCAACCTGGGCATCGCCGAGAAGCTGGCTCAGCTAGACGTAGTGCCCATACCCCTTGATTTCCTACCGCTTTCCTCAGTTAACGTCAAAGAGTATACCGACCGCCCCTACTGGATGTATGAGAACAAGTATGTGGCGGCGGCAGTGCTCACTGTCTCGGACCCTCAGCTTTTTGGGCTGGCCCTCACTAACTTCGGCTGCGGTCCAAATGCTTTCATCCTGAACCTGGTGCAGGACATCATGGGCGGGAAGCCCTTGGGCCAGCTAGAGATTGACGAGCATGCCGCCGAGGCTGGCATTGTGACGCGCCTTGAGGCCTTTGTGGACACCATCACCGGCTTTGCTCGCTCCGGTCGAAGTTATCGGGTGCCGGATAAGCGGGAAATCTACCGCGCCGCTCCCACTCTAGAGCGTTCGGAGAAGAAGAAAATCCTGATCGCTCCGAGAATGTGCGCTCACCTGGACGTGGTGGCGGCTGCCATGGAGGCCTTCGGGGTGCGGGCCATCGTGCTTCCCCCGGCCGACGAGCGCAATCTCATCTACAGCAATCGGGTGACCACCGGACAGGAATGCCTGCCCTATCGAGTGACCCTAGGGGACTTTCTCCGGTTTTTCTACGAGAACGGGGATGTTGACCTGGATTCCATCGAGGGCTTCATGGCTGGGGCCTACGGGCCCTGCCGCCTGGGCAAGTATGCCCTGGAACAAGGGCGAATACTGCGAGAGCTCGGCTTTAACCTCCCCATTCGAACCACGGTGTCCAATAACGCCTACCGCGACCTGGGCCTGGGCTCGGCCTTCGAGCGGTTGGCTTGGAAGGGCATAGTGGCGGTAGACTGTCTTGAGAGGCTCCTGTGGCGCACCCGACCCTACGAGAAAATCCCGGGGGCGGCCGACAAGCTGTTCGAGGAGTTCCTGGCCCGACTCGCCGAGCGGGCTCGGCGCCGAGAGGACTTCGACCTGTCTCTTATACACATCTCCGAGCCCACGAGACTAGGCATGATCTCGTATGCCGTCTTCTGCTTGAAAA
>CBFDTP010000030.1:0-14502 GCA_965612975.1 uncultured Dehalococcoidia bacterium
AGGAAGTGGACAAGGTAGTGGGGCTTGAGCTGGGCGCCGACGATTACCTTACCAAACCGTTTGGCCTTCGTGAGCTTGTGGCTCGCATCCGGGCTTTGCTCCGCCGAGCGCAGATGGTCAAAGAGGCGGCACAAGATGAGGTGCTCCATTGCGGCGACCTGGAGATAAACGTCTCCTCTCGGACGGTCCGACGAGGCAATTCGCTGCTCGAGCTCAGCCCCAAGGAGTTCGACCTCCTGGTCTTTCTTGCAAAGAACCGAGGACAGGTGTTCTCGCGGGATGCTCTCCTCGAAAGAGTTTGGGGACACGACTGGGTCGGGGATCCTCGAACAGTTGATGTCCACATTCGGTGGCTTCGAGAGAAAATCGAATTAGATCCGGCAAATCCTCGGCGGATCCTCACAGTCCGTGGAGTGGGGTACAAATTTGAGGGGTAAGGGAGATGTTCCACAGCATCCGCTGGAGAATAGCCCTCCCCTTTCTCTTATTCACTTTAGCGGTGATCTGGGGGCTGGGGCTCTACTCGGCCCATCTTTTGGAGAAGAACCTCCTGGAAAGCACTCGTTGTCTTCTCTTGGCTCAAGCTCAGATGGTGAGCGACCTCAGCCTCCCCTACATCAGGGACGACCGGGAGAAGTTGCAGCCGCTGGCGGAGGAGTGGGCAGAGGAAATCATCGCCGCACCGGTAACGATAATCTCTCGGGACGGCAGGGTACTCGCCGACCTTCTCCACGAGCCCAAGGCGGCCCAAAGCCCGGAGGTCGAAAAGGCCCTTCGGGGAACGGCGGGAAGCGATATTCGCTTCAGTACTTTCTTCGATGACGAGGCAATTTTCGTCGCCGTTCCCATCACCGACCAAGGTTCTGTCTTGGGCGTGGCCCGGCTCGCTTTTCCCCTCTCAAGAATAAATCCGCAGCTTCGAGAACTTCGAGGGGCCGTCCTTCTTGCCTCAGGTGTAGCTTCCCTCCTGGCCCTTTTTCTTTCACTGCTTATCGCCGGGCTCATTGCCCATCCGATCAAAGAACTTACCCGGGCAGCGAGAAGGATAGCCAGGGGTGATTTTGGCCAGCGGGCAAAGGTTAAATCCAAAGATGAAGTTGGAGACCTTGCCTTCGCCTTCAACCGCATGGCGGAACGGATAGAGGAAACACTAAAGCTAGTTTCGACGGAGAGGGACAAGATGGCAGCCATAGTGAATAATCTTGAGAGCGGGGTTATCATAACCGATGCAGGAGGCAGGGTAAAGCTCATGAACCCGGCGGCCCAAAGATTATTTGAGACCTCAGGAACCGAGGCTCAGGAACGTCCCTTTATTGAAATAAGCCAAGACCATCAAATGAGCGAAATTTTGAGCCGGGCGTTGAAAGAGGGAAGGGAATGCTCCGAAATCCTTGAGAAGTTTGATCAGGGGAAAAAGTTCCTGCGAATTTTTGCTTCTCCTTTAGGGGAGGGCGCCCTGGTTATTATTCAAGACCTCACCGAGATCCGAAGGCTGGAGACGATACGCCGAGACTTTATCACCAACATTTCCCACGAACTTCGTGCCCCCCTGGCCTCCATTAGAGTCCTCGCCGAGAGCCTGGAGGAGGGGGCGTTAAACGAGCCTGGGGTTGCTTCATCCTTTCTGCACAAGATACAGGTTGAAGTTGACAAATTGTCTCAGCTTGTTTCCGAACTTAATGAACTTTCCCGCATTGAGAGCGGGGATGTCCACTTTGATATGAAGCCTGTGAATGTCGGTGAAGTTGTAAGGCGAGCCTGCGAGCGAATGGAACCCATGGCTGAGAGAGCTGGCCTTTCCCTAACTTTTGAGTTCCCGCCAGGGCTTCCTCCGGTCCTCGCCGACGAAGCCCGAATAGAACAGGTGCTGGTGAACCTTCTCCATAATGCTATAAAGTTCACCCCTCCCGGTGGGAAGGTATCCGTTTCGGTAAAAGCCGAGGAGGAACATCTTTCCGTTTCAGTTGCCGACACCGGGGTTGGAATCCCGAGAGAGGAACTCCCGCGCATCTTCGAGAGGTTTTATAAGGTTGACAAGGCGCGAAGCGGGGGTGGGACCGGGCTGGGATTGGCAATCGCCAAGCACATCGTTAAGGCTCATGGAGGCAAAATCTGGGCCGAAAGCGAGGAGAAAAAAGGCTCCGTCTTCACCTTCACCCTCCCAATTGCCTCCTCTTAACCAAATCTTAAACCAATCTTAAAACTCCCTTAACAGAGCTTAACATCCTCTTAACCTGCGCCTGCTATTCTATAAGCGAGATGAGCATAACCACACAAGGTCAAACATGGAGGTGCAGCGTGCAAAGGTGGCTTGTCCCGGCAGCAGCTTTGGTACTTCTCCTCACCCTGTTTGGCGCAGGGTGCGGGAAAGGCAGGACCGTTATTCAGGTAGGTGGCTCGACCACCGTTCAGCCCCTGGCGGAGAAGTGGGCCGAGGCCTATGAAGCCAGACATCCGAATGTGGACATCCGAGTTCAGGGCGGGGGTTCAACGGCCGGGATCAAGGGCTGCGCTGAAGGGATCTTCGATATCGGAACTCACTCCAGAGACTTGAAATCATCTGAGCTGGAAAGGTGGCCTGAACTCAAGCCCCACGCCGTTGCTCGTGACGGGGTCGCCATTATAGTGCATCCGTCGAATCCCAACCATGTGGAGAGCCTTACCCTGCAAGAAATAGGGGAGATATTTGCCACGGGCTCCAACGACAAATGGACGGTGATCAGCCGCGAGGAGGGATCCGGGACCAGGGAAACCTTTGAGAAAAAGGTGATGAGACCCTTCGGGAAGAAGATCTCCGAGAAATGCGAATTCCTCCCCTCCAACGCTGCGGTCAGGGAGAAGGTTTCCCGAACCCCCGATGCCGTCGGCTACCTCTCCCTCGGCTATGTGGATGGCACGGTGAAGACGATAAAGGTAAATGGAATTCCATGCACTGAGGAAAACGTAAGGAAGGGTACCTATCCAATAGCTCGATCGCTCTACCTCACAACCAGGGGAGAAGCAAAGGGCGAGGTTAAGAAGTTTATCGAGTTCTGCCTGAGCGATGAAGGGCAAAGGATTGCTGAGGAGGAAGGTTATATTAGAGTGCGTTGATTGCCCATTATGAGCACGGCAAGATCTGAGAGGACCGCGAGCCTGGCGAGGGAAATCCTCGCCAGGCTGATAGATAGAGCAATGTCGCGTCGCCTTGCCGACCGGCTCTCCGAATTATCTTTCTCCGTGCTCGGCCTTTTTTCTTTACTGCTGCTTCTTTTCATCGCCGCCTTTATCTTTAAGAAAGCCTTCCCCGCCTTCGCCGAGCTGAAGCTCGGCCTTTTTGGGGAGGAGTGGTACCCGAGCCGGGGCGAGTACGGCATCCTGACGATGGTAGCCGGCTCAATTGCGGTGACGGCCCTTGCTCTCCTGATAGCCCTCCCGCTTTCCCTAGGCTGCGCCATCTACCTTTCCGAGCTTGCCACGCCCCTAGTTTATCGTTTTGCCCGTCCGGCGGTGGAGCTTCTTGTCGGCATACCCTCGGTGGTTTATGGGCTGGTCGGCATGGTTCTGCTTTGCCCCCTAATTGCCAAGTTCGGTGGAGGCTCTGGCTCATCGGTCCTCGCCGCCGGGGTGGTGCTGGCGGTAATGATCCTTCCCACGATCGCCACCATAAGCGAGGACTCCCTCAGAGCAGTTCCTAGGTCCTACCGCGAAGCTGCTTTTGCCCTCGGAGCAACTCACTGGCAAATGATAAGGAGCGTCCTGCTGCCGGCCTCCAGGCCAGGTATAGTTGCCGCAGTCGTTCTAGGAACCGGACGAGCAATCGGTGAAACCATGGCTATGCTCATGGTGATCGGGAACTCACCCATTCTCCCCAAATCCTTGTTCGAGCCTGCTCGGACGCTCACCGGAAATGTTGCCCTCGAGATTAACTACGCCACCGGACTTCACGCCAGTGTTCTCTTCGCTACAGGTGTCGTTCTTTTCCTCCTGGTAATGCTGATAAATGGAATAGGATATGTCCTTTACCGCAAGAGGGTGGGAAGATGAGGATTTCACCTCGGGTTGAGCAGAAGCTCGCCTTCGTTTTCATCCGCGGGATGGGACTCATCGCGATAACCCTCCCTGTATTCATTGCCGTCTACGTGCTAGTTGAAGGTCTCGGTGCCATGAATCTCGCTTTCTTTCTGACCTCGCCTCGCGGCGGGATAAGCGGCGAAGGGGGGATATCCTCCTGCATCGTTGCCACTCTTTGGCTTTTGGCCATGACCCTGCTGGTGCTCACCCCGCTGGGTATTGGGGCAGGAGTTTACCTTGCAGAATATGCGCCCGACAACCGCTTAACTCGGCTCATCCGGTACGGCGTTGAACTGCTGGCGGGCATCCCCTCAATCGTTTTTGGGCTCTTCGGGTTTGCCCTTTTCGTCATTGCTTTGCGGCAGGGCTATTCAATCCTCGCTGGGTCTCTGACCCTGGCAATCCTTCTACTTCCCTTCCTCACGCGCAGCACTGAGGAGGCCTTGCGCTCCGTGCCGCGTAGCTTCCGTGAGGCTGCTTTCTCCCTTGGGGCGACTAAGTGGCAAACGTTGCGCCACGTGCTTTTTCCTGCCGCACTCCCAGGCATTCTGACGGGGGTAATCCTTTGCATCGGGGGAGCGCTGGCCGAATCTGCCCCGCTCTGGGTTACCATGGGCGGAAGCTATGAACTCCCCCACTCCCCTCTTGAGCCGGGAAGAGCGCTCGCAGTTCACATATTTTATCTGGCTATGGAGACCCGAGCGCTGGACAAGGCCCTGGCAACAGGAACAGTGCTGGTTGCCCTGATAGTCATGCTTAACTTCCTGGCGCGCTGGATTTCTAGTGCGATTAGGAGGACTCAATGGACCCCAAGATAGAGGTAAAGAAACTACACTTCTATTATGGGAAGACACAGGTTCTTAAGAACATAAACCTCCAAATAAAGGAGCACGCCATCACCGCCATCATTGGTCCTTCAGGCTGCGGGAAGTCCACCCTTCTTCGAACACTGAATCGCCTCAACGACCTCATCCCCGATGCCAGGGTTGAGGGGAAGGTGTTACTCGATGGAGAGAACATCTATAAACCGGCCATTGATATAGTAGAGTTACGGAAAAGGGTGGGCATGGTATTTCAGCATCCAAATCCATTTCCTATGTCCATTTACGACAACGTTGCCTTTGGCCCCCGAATGCTGGGACTGAACCACGGCCTAGCCCTCGATGAATTGGTGGAGAAAAGCCTTAAGCTTGCCGGACTTTGGGACGAGGTCAAGGATAACCTCAAGAATTCCGGCCTGGCCCTTTCAGGAGGACAGCAGCAGCGACTCTGCATCGCAAGAGCACTAGCCGTAAATCCTGAGGTGTTGCTACTGGACGAGCCCTGTGCCAGTCTTGACCCCATTTCAGCCCTTCACATAGAGGAACTCCTACGAGAGCTCAAGAAGCAATATACTATTGTCATCGTGACCCATAACCTTCAGCAGGCGGCCAGGATCTCCGATTGGACAGCGTTCCTGCTTTTAGGCGAGCTCATAGAGTATGGTGCCACTTCGGCCGTCTTCTCCAACCCGCAACAGAGAAAGACGGAAGAATATATCACCGGCAGGTTCGGTTAGGAGTAGGATGCCGAGAACCGAATTTGAACAACAACTTCGAGACCTCCAGGACGAGGTGCTCCTCATGGGAAGCATGGTGAGGAGGGCCATCGAGCGTTCGATGCAGGCTCTCAAGGCGAGGGATATGGAACTGGCGCAGAAGGTCATTGAGGAAGATGCTCGGATTAATGAAAAACGGTTCGTCATCGAAGAGAAATGCGTCCACTTCATCGTCAGGCAGCAGCCGGTGGCCGGTGATCTTCGTCTCATCATCTGCATTCTTAACCTAATCACCGATCTTGAACGCATGGCTGATCACGCCGAAGGGATAGCCAAGATCGTGCTCATGCTGGGCAGTGAACCCCCACTCAAGCCTCTAATAGACCTCCCCCGGATGGCCGAAAAAGCCGGAGGGATGCTCACACGAAGCCTGAGCGCTTTCATCAAAAGAGATGAAAAGGCGGCAAGGGAAATATGTGCCGAGGATGATGAAGTTGATGCCCTCTATGATCAGGTCTTCCGGGAACTTCTTACCTTCATGTTAGAAGACCCTCGCACGATCACTCGGGCGACGCGCCTCCTCTGGGTAGGCCACAACCTGGAGCGCATTGCCGACCGGGTGACCAACATCTGCGAGCGCGTAGTTTTCCTGGTTACGGGAAAGATGGAGGAGATCGGTGCCTCAAAATATTAGGGACAGTTGGGCCTCGGTAACAAAAATTATGATGCAATTCGGCTGCTTGTCAGGTCGGGTGCTTTGGACTAAAATTGAGATGCCATGTGGCGCCGAGGATTTGGTTTTTATGGCTTTCACTTCTTTCCCTTTGGCTTTCACTTTCATGCTCCCTTTCCCCGACGTGAGGAATATCTTCAGATGCTGGAGCAATATAAGAAGGACCTCGAGGAAGAGCTTCGTTGGGTAGAAAAGGAGATCGAGGAGCTGAAGAAGGAGACCAGTGGCTAAGAAGTCCCGACGACATCGCGCTAAGGGCAAGAAAAGAAAGCCCACCCCCAGGCCGGTAGAACAGCGTGCCTCAGTTCCGGAAGCGGTCAAGGCAGAACCGGTGCTGGAAAGGCAGGCAGAGCCGAGGGTGAGGGAAGTGGCCGGGCGGGACTATTCTTACGTCTTTTCAGACCTGAAACGAACGCTCATCATTACCGGTGCTTTGCTGGCCTTGCTCATCATCCTGGCCATCTTCTGGTAAGTCTTAAACCTCCTCACCGGTGAATTCCTCAGAGACCTCTACCGATGGCAGCAGGGCAGTGGTTTCCTCCTCCTTCTTCTTGGGAAGCCGCAGGGAGTTAATTACCCTCCGCAGGCTTTCCAGTTTCTCCAGGTTCTCCCGGCCCAGATCCACCACGATGGCCCGGAATCCCACCTCGCAGAGGACCGCCAGCTCTCCCGAGCTCGTTTCCCCGACAAGGCGAAGCAGAGAGGGCTTGCCTATCAGGTCAAGAAGGCGCTGATAATTCAATAGCTGGCCGAACTTCAGGGGAAGCTCAACCTCATCGGCAAAGAGCACCGCATCAACGGGGAGTTTCCCTGCCGCCCGGGCCAGCCCATCGGTCAGGGCAGAGCTGACTTCAAGCACCCAGCTCAGCTTCCTCTCCCCCAGAAGCTCAACCCGGCTCTCCTGACCGAACACCGCAAATTCACAGCCTATTTCGACTAACTTCGTCGGCTCCGCAATAAGGGTGTCTTTAGGCCAAATTCCCCAGGGGAGATTCTCCTTCTTCAACCTATGGAGGACTGCATCTGCCGGCAGGTTCGCCGAGGAGATCAGCACGGCATCCAGCTGTTTTAAGAGAGCCGGGTCAATTCCCTCCCATTGCTCGGGGGTAAGTTGGCCCACCAACAGCATCGGTGACGCCTTGGCGGATACCGCCGGAGCAAACCCAAGGGGCTGCGTTCTCCCCTCGGTCACCTCTTTAAGCCGCTTCATAAACCCCGACATTTTTTACCTCAAACGGGACTGACCAGAGTTTTCAATTACAACCCAGCTACCACCCAATAGCCTAACACGCCGTCCAGTCCTCGGTCAAGCCGTTTGAAGCTGCTGGGCGAGATGACAAGCGAGAGGTTTATATGTCAAAATTGGATTCGGCGGGGAGCCAATCGGATGCTTAGGAGGTAAAATGCCTTCGGAGAGTCCTATAGGAAAGGGATATGTTCAGGTTTATACCGGAAACGGCAAGGGTAAGACCACCGCTGCACTAGGCCTGGCCCTTCGAGCGGCTGGTCATGGGTTGAGGACATATATCGGTCAATTCATGAAGGGGCAGCACTATGGCGAGCTTGAAGCAGTCAAGCTTCTGAAGCCATATGTCACCATCCAGCAATATGGCCGGCCTGGCTGGGTACATGTTAAGCGACCGCCCGAGGAGGAGGATGTTCGGCTGGCACGGAAAGGATTGGAAAAGGCCAGGAGGGTAATGCTCTCCGGGGAATATGACATCGTGGTCCTCGATGAGATCACCACCGCCCACCACTTTGGACTCATCTTATTGCCTGATCTGATGAGTCTCATAGATTCCAAACCCGATGGCCTGGAGCTAATCATCACCGGCCGTCATGCACCGCCGGAGGTCATCGCCGCAGCCGATCTGGTAACGGAGATGGTGGAGGTGAAACACTATTTCCAGAAGGATGTCTCGGCTCGGGACGGGATCGAGCGCTAGCGGGCTCCATCTGTTCTCCTGTTGCGAACACCTTCCAGCTTTCCCCAGCTTCGGCATTTTGCTATCTTGACGAAAAGTCCGAAAGGGTTAAAAAAACCACACGAGAGGGTACATCTCACGAAATCATCCTGAATCACTTGATGTAATGTTGGTTAGCCTCAAGATCAGCTTGGTGTAATCTTCCGGGGTATTTAGGTCTACGTTCACGCTGTCCGACTCCACCGGTACCTCAAGCACATCATCGGGATTTTCCTCGATAAGCTGCCTTGCCCCAACATCACCCCTTAAGGCAAGAAGCCTCTCCTTGTATCTCAGGGAGAGGATAACCGGATGTCCCCGCCGGCCCTGGCATACCGGGACGAGAATGCCCCTATCATGTTTCTTGAACTCCCCCAGCAGCTCATCGATGAGCGAGCTTTCCACAAAGGGCTGGTCAGCCAGAGCGATCATGATCGCTTGAGCTCGCCTATCAATGGCGTTCAGGCCGGCGATCAGGGAGGTGCTCATTCCTTGACGATATCGCCGATTCCTCACGATTTTAACCGGCTTTTTGGCTATCTTCTCCCCGAGTTCCTGGGCCCGGTAGCCTACCACGACGACAACCTCATCAACCCGGGAGCCGAGCAAATTGTCAACCGCTTGCTCTATAATTGTGCTGCCACCTAGAGGCAATAGGAGCTTTGGCCTCCCCATGCGTTTGGATTCACCAGCCGCCAGGAGCAACGCAGAGATGAACAACGTACCCCCAATCCCGAGGTCACGAGCGACGGATTTTTATCAGTTCGGCCAGGATGCTAACAGCTATCTCCTCCGGGGTTTGGGCCCCGATTTCCAAGCCTATAGGACTGTGCACCCGGCCAAGGGCTTCTTCCGACAAACCCCTGGCCCGGAGGTGGGCGAAAATGGCCTCCCGCTTGCTTTTGCTGCCTATCATCCCAATGTATCTGGCCGGCGTTTTCAAGGCTAGCTCAAGAGCCAGCTCATCGGACTGATACTGCCGGGTTACGATCACTATATAGCTGGATCGGCCGAACTTCAACCGACTAAAGGCCGGCTCAAATGGCTCGGCGATCACCTGGTCAGCTTCAGGGAAGCGCTCCCGATTAGCAAACTCGGAACGCTCATCGAGCACAAAAATCCGGAAGCCAACTATTTTCCCCATCCGGGCCAGGGGCACGGAGACATGACCACCTCCGAAGATATATATGGTCGGTGGAGGAAGCAGGGGCTCGATGAAGATCTCCACCTCACCTCCGCAGATCATGTCCACCTGCTTTCCGGTGAGCTCAAAACGCACTCGTTCCGGCCTGCCCTTGTCCATCACCTCCCTGGCCTTCTCACATACCCGGGCCTCCAGTTCCCCCCCGCCCAACGAGCCGAAGGTCGTCCCATCCGCCCGCACCAGCATCTTGGCCCCCTCTCCCCTGGGGACTGAGCCCTGGGCCAGAACAATGGTGGCCAGGGCAGCCTCCTCCTCAGCAGCCCTGAGCCTCCCGATCTCTTCATAGATATCGATGTCCTCCATAGCACCCCCTCAGTGGTCGTCCCCCGCTCGTACGACCTCCAGCACCCGCTCATCCTCACGGGCCTGTCCCAGCACAACGTGGCTGATCCGGGGATGTCCTTCTCGCAATATCATGGCGGCAAGCTCCCTTGCCGTCGAGAGGTCGCCCATATCCAGCTTGTTTATGAAGGGGATGACCCTGGCCCGGGGTGGGCTTCCCTTGGCCATCCCCCTTGGGTGAACGACCAGGGTGGTGACCGCCTCGGCGGTGACGCTTTCCCCCAGCGGCACCCCGGTTATCTCGGAGGCCAGATGAGAGCGGAAGACGTTTTCCTCGGTGAGCCTCAGGCCGAGGGCATCAAGTCCCACCACTGGAACGACAAGTGTGGTACTTGATGGAATTACCGGCTCGGTGGGGCTGGGGGCCTTCAGCGACCGATGGGCTGCCCCATCTGCCTCAACTATTATATGCGCTATCTGCTTCTGTTGAGCCAATCTGTCCACCACCTCCGGGGTGACTCCCTGTAATTTACCCTGCTCCGGAAGCCTAGCCCTGGCAGCGGTAACCTGTCCCCTTTGCTCCAGTTGCCACACAACCAGTTGGAAGAGCTTCTCCTCATCCTCCTCAATCACCAGGGAGGGGAACCCGTGAAGTGAGGGTTCAGCCTCGAGGATCTTGGTCGTCGTGGTGGTCAGAACCCGGTGCCCCGCTGCTACCAGCTCCCGGGCCAGGGCGAACATGAGGGTAGTCTTACCCCCGCCTCCCACAAGGCTGATGACCTCATGCTCCCCCAAGTTGAAAGCCTCTTTCAGCTTCAATGCCTAGGTGTTAAAGTAGGCCAGAATTGCTTCCAGCACCGCCCCAGAGATCGCCCTCATCTTTGGCCTGATTTGAAAGCACGTTTCTCTGTCGGCCACGGGGTCGATCTCCCCCAGCTTGGTGCCCTTCTCCACCTCGATCCCGTGGCGTAGTAAACCGCGGAGCACGCCTCCAACTCGAGCCCTGATCTCCTCCCCTCCCACCCAACCAACTACCTCGTTGGCCACAACGGAATCCCCGATATCCTTATCGGTCTGGAAGAGGCCATCCGCCGGGGCACGGAGAACCCGTTCGAACGTCAGGCCACCTATGGGGATGGGGACTCCCGTGTCCTCCTCCGCCTCCCCCTCGAGGATAATCCTCCCCAGGTTCTCGCTCCAATTGGTCTCCACCACCACGTGGACATCCCGGCCGGCGAAGAAGCCTGGCCCCAGACCGATGACCAGCGGGGCGTCATCGATCCTGGTTCCCAGGTTTTTCTTGGCCATGATGGCATCCACCAGGACATCGGGGTGTAGTACTTCCCTTACCGAGGCATCCGGGTCAATTATGAGGGGAATCTTCCCCTCATCCCAGACCCGGGGTATCTCCTTAGCAGAGGTGACCAGTCTGGCAGTTACCCCCTCAACCTCCTTCTCCCCCTCATACACCGCCTCGCAGAAGGAGTTCCCCCGGCAGACCGCCAGAGGTTGGGCGACCTCGGTGAGGCACACCTGGAAATGAGAGCGGAAAAGGCGGTGAGCTACGCCGCTGGCCACCTCTCCCGCCCCCCTGATGAGCACGGTCAGTCTCTTATCAAGCAAAGCTTTCTCAGCCCCTGGATCTGTGGATAAGTGGCTCCCTCGGAGATGGTGCGGAGCACCTTCTCCGGATCTATGACCTTCACCCCTCCAACCACACTTATGCCGTGGTCAAAAAGCACTGGTGAGAGGGGGCTTGTAGGGCCAATAAGAACGATGAACTTCCCTCGACTGAGTTCCAGAAGCGTCTCCACCGTGTGATTGGTCAGCGTCGTGCCACTGATGCCCACTACATCGGCCTGGGGAAGTATCTCCCCAGCCATCTCAGAGGGCAAGTCACCTGGCCTCGGGTGCTGCTCAAGCACCCAGAGTTCTCGGGCCACCTGGCGCAACCTGGGGGTTCCGGGAAAATGTCCCACTATGGCAATGCGCTTGCCCTGCCCCTGCTGGGCCAGAATTTCGAAGGCATTCTGAGTGGTACACCTCGACTCATCGACCTCGATCAGCGAGTTGATGGTGGCCATACCGATGGAGGCCTCGAGAGGATTGTCCGATTTGGCATACTCGGCCAGACGCAGTGCTGAACCCCCAGTCAGGTTCCCCACTCCCCTCACCTTCTGGCGGTGAGAGTGAGCCTGTACCAGGGTAGAGGCCAAGCCACAACCCCGGCTGATAACCGCCGTGAAGTGGGCACAGCAATATACCCCCTTCACTGGCGCATCCTCCCTAATGCTGGAGATCAGGTCATCTAAAATCCTCATCTTCTAATGCCCATAATAGCAGAAGTGGCTTAGTTGCAGTAACTTGGCCGCCCCCGATATCGTAACACCATAGTAAAGAACCGGCTTGGGAATTCTGAATTGCCCGATGGTATCGTTCACCAGGGTGGTGCCGGTGACTATAGCCATATCACACCAGCGGAGGATCTCACCAGTTTCCTCCGGCCCGCTTATCCTCACCCCAAATCTCTCCTGCCCGATGTTTCCCTCATCCAGATCGGTTACCCTTAGCTCGAACTCCCTTGACAGTGCCTCAACCATCCTCGGCTGGAAGCCTACGAAGGCTATTTTAGGCTTGCCATACTGTTGCCGGATGTACTTCACCAGCTCCTGGGCACATCCTCGAGGTTCTTCATTCCGGCAATGCACCGTCCTTCCCACCATTCCCAGGTATCTCATCACCGCGTTGAGGGTGGAGACAAATATTGCCCGGCGAAAGTTGTTCCTCAGGTCCATCTCCAATATCTCGCTGAGCTTTCCGCTGAAATCACCGTACATGTCGGTGTAGGCCTGCCCCTTTGAACCCCTGAACTCCGCCTGCATCAGCCTCTCCCTCCCCTTTACTAAAGGGTAATCCCTCTCCTCGGGGTTGCCGATGGCCTCCTCCGGAGAAAGGGGGAAGGCGCGAATCGATATCTCTTCGGCCCCCAGGTTATGCTGCTCAACAATTCGAGCTAGGTTCTCACGAAGGAGCTTAAACATCAGCCCTGCCATTCTAATTTTACCACAATTTAACGAGGCTCCCCTTGATAGACTTTTATCCTTCTTAACTTCAATATCAGGAAGACTTCCTGACCTTTCCTTAAGCCCAGATCCTCGAAGACCTGATATGGCATCTCCGCCAGGAGTTGATTACTTTTTACCTTGACCGAAAGACGAACTCCTTCCGGGAACATATTTATCTCAGAGATGATGCCCTTAAAGCGGTTGATTTCCGGGCCGGGGGGTTTTAAGGGGGAGAGGTAAATATCTCGGGGGAATAGGGCAATTCGCTGGATGGGTCTGCCATCATAAGGGAGGATTACGTTCATCCCCCCACAATTCACCTCGGCCAGGCCTTGATCAAGACTTCGGGTCTGCTCACATTGAAGAATATTAGGCGCCCCGATGAAGGAAGCCACCTTTTCATTCGCCGGGTAGAAGAAGATCTCCTCCGGCCGACCCACCTGCTCTATCCGACCCTCCTGAATAACCGCTATTCTATCCGCCATCTCCTCAGCTTCTGTTAGCTCATGGGTCACGTATAAAGTGGTGATTCCCAGCTTGCGTTGAAGTTGCTTTAGCTCAACCCTCAGATACTTTGAAGTCTGCAGGTCCAGGCTGCTCAAAGGTTCGTCTAAAAGCAAAATCTGGGGGGAGGGGGCCAAAGCACGGGCGAGGGCTACCCTCTGCTTCTCCCCGCCGCTGAGATGCCGGGGATAACGAGAGGCCAGGTGCTTTATCCTCATGAGCTCAAGCAGTTCTTCTACTCTGGCTTGCACTTTTTCTTTAGGCCACCCCTGCACTTTTAAGCTATAGGCTATATTAGAAGCTACATCGAGATGGGGGAATAAAACCAGGTCCTGAAATAGATATCCTATCTTCCTCTTTTGGGGCGGGAGTTTGTCAATAGGTATGCCATCGAAAAGCACCGAGCCCTCATATTCGGTGAGGCCGGCAATGACATTAAGCAGCGTGGTTTTCCCCGCCCCATTTGGACCTAGAAGCACGAGCAGCTCGCCGGAATGGATTTCCAAATTTATCCCTCGACAGGCATAGTTGTGAATTTCCCGAAGCTCGATGACCGCCATCTCAACTCCATTGACGAGTTAATTTGCCCTCCAAATAGATAAATGCCCTCTCAAAGGAAAAGGTCATCAGGGAAAGCAACATCAGACAGACGATGATTATATCCACCCGAATAAGACTTTCTGCCTTCATAAGCAGCGCTCCAATTCCGGTGGGGATGGCTACCATCTCCGCAGCTATAATCACCCTCCAGGCCATGCCTGCCTCCAGCCTGAGCCCGGTGAATATGGTAGGCAAAGCCAGAGGAAAAACGATGGTGAGCAGAACCCTGAGGTTTGAAGCCCCTAAGGTTCTGGCCGCTTGAACGAAGTTCTCGTCCACGCTTCGGATGCCGGTGGCAGTGTTATAGCATATCGGGAAAAAGGAGCAGATAAAGATTATGGCGATAGGTAATAACTCATTTATTCCGATCCAGAGCATGAGAAGCGGCAACCAGCCCAGGGCAGGGATGGGATAGAGAAGGCTAATTAGGGGACTAAAAGCCCTATTTAGGAGCTCCTTCCAGCCCATCAGAGTGCCGACAAGCAATCCGGCTAAGGAGCCGGCGCAAAAGCCTATTAAAACTCGCACCAGGCTGCTCAGGAAGTTGCTTGGTAATACCC
>CBFDTP010000031.1:0-14237 GCA_965612975.1 uncultured Dehalococcoidia bacterium
TCTACACCTAAGCCTTCGTCGGCAGCGTCAGATGTGTATAAGAGACAGTCACTCATCTTCCTACCGGGCTGGTGGTCACCTGTCAGGATGAACGCTCTCAGTTGAAGAACAAGCTCAAGGCACTGCGGGTACTTCGAGCCCGCCTCCTGGACCGGGAGCGAAGCAGGCAGCAAAAGGAGCTCGCCGAGAGCCGGCGCTCACAGGTGGGCACCGGGGAAAGGTCGGAGAAGATCCGCACCTACAACTTCCCCCAGTCCCGGGTAACCGACCACCGGATAAACCTGACCCTGCATAACCTGGAGAGCATCCTCGAGGGCGAACTCGACGAGCTGATCGACGCCCTGGCCACTGCGGAGGCCGAAAAGGCCCTGGCGGGCACCTCGGCCAGGGAGGACTTTTAAAACTACCCCGAGAAAAATCCTCGATTTTCTTGGGGACCCCGGTTAATTAAAATCGAATTTACAGAGGTTTCCAAAAAGTCTTGCGACTTTTTGGGGTTTAGCCCCGGGGAGAATCATCGCTACCCTGAGAGAAGTCCTCCTTCGAGCAGCGCAAGCCCTGATCCCAAGGAGTGGGGAGGAGGCCAGGCTGGAGGCCGAGGTTCTCCTCAAGGAGGTCCTCGGGCTTGACACCACCGAGCTTCTCCTCAGGCTGGAGGAAGAGCTATCACCGGAGGCGGAAGAGAGGTTCTGGGGATTGATCAAGCGCCGAAAGTTAGGCGAACCTCTGGCCTACATCATCGGGCATCGAGAGTTCTTTGGGCTCGATTTCTTCATCGTCCCCGGGGTGTTCATCCCCCGGCCAGAGACCGAGATCCTGGTGGAGAAGGCCCTGGAATTGGCCCAAAGCCGTTTCCCACCAGACCTACTCCTCGCCGATGTGGGTACCGGCTGCGGAGCCATTGCCATCAGCCTGGCCCGCGAACTTCCCCAAGCCCGGGTCTATGCCATTGACATCTCCCCCCGGGCCCTGGAGGTGGCTCAGAGGAACTGCCGTCGATATGGCCTGGAGAATCGAATCCAATTTCTACAGGGACGCCTGCTCCAGCCTCTTCCTCAGCCGGTGCATCTGATAGTGGCCAACCTGCCCTATGTCCCCGAGGAGGAGCTACCCCACCTGCAGGAGGAAATCCGCCACTTTGAGCCACCAGACGCCCTGGTCGGGGGCGTCGGGGGCTTGGACCTAGTAAAGGCGCTCCTGCCGGAGGCGAGGCCGAAACTTCTTCCCGGCGGAGCCGTTCTGCTGGAGATCGCCCCTAGCCAGGTTCGGGGAGTGGTCGGGCTCGCTGAGGAATGCTTTCCCCAGGCCAGGATAGAGATCCTTCGAGACCTGAGTAACCTGGAGAGGGTGGTTGTTATCGAGACGAGCCAATGAAGCTCGTATCGGCCTGCCTTATAGGGATAAGCTGCCGATATGATGGACAGAGCAAGCCGGATGACCGGGTGATGAGGTTGCTAAAAAGAGAGGTTTTGATCCCGGTCTGTCCCGAGCAGCTTGGAGGTTTGCCCACGCCAAGAGAGCCAAGCGGGATAGTAGGGGGTGAAGGGAAGAGCGTGCTTAGCGGAAGGGCCAGGGTCTTGAACATCAGGGGAGAGGATGTAACCCAGAACTTCGTGCAGGGTGCCCATCAGGTTCTACGAATCGCTAAGCTCCTCGGGATAAACACGGCCATCCTCAAGCAACGAAGTCCCTCCTGTGGCTGCGGGCAGACCCAGGGGTTAAGGCATGAGGGTGGCCGCCGCTTGAGCTGCACCATCGAGGGTGACGGAGTCACCGCCGCCCTGCTAAGAAGCGAGGGTTTGCACCTCCTCTCCGAGGAAGATCTTTAGCCAGGAGTTGCTATTTAGCAAGTTCGACCATAGTGGCGCCGTCGCCCCCTTCATAAGGGGGAGCCGGTTGAAATGAGGCCACCAGGGGATGCTGGGCGAGCCACTCCCTCACCGCTCGACGCAGGGCCCCGGTTCCTCCACCATGTATGATCCGAACCTTCACCAATCCAGCTCGAAATGCTCGATCCAGATAGGAATCCAGAACACGAAGGGCATCCTCCGCCCGACGACCCCGCAGGTCGAGTTCCAGCTCGGGTGACGGAGTGGGCGGAAGCTTCACCGGGGGTGTCCTTGCCGCCGAAGCAACTTCTTTCTTTTCTTCCAGTTGGTACAAGGGCACTCTCAAACGCCAGCCTTCCACCTGAACCAGGGCCTCATCCTCCAGCACCTCAATTACCTCGCCCGACTTGTTTAACCCCTCTACCAGAACCTGGTCGCCCACCTTGATAGGCTTACCCGAAATAGATGGGGCCCGCGACTCTAGTTGCTTTCTGAGCCCCTTGAGCGCCTCTGCAGCCTTTTCCAGATCGTGCGGGGAGGGGGCCTGCTGCAAATGCAGGCGCAGACGACGCACTTCCTTAAGCGCCTTTTCCACCTCCTCACGGGCCTCTCGCCTGGCCTCCTCCAGCATTCGGTGGCGCTCCCTTTCGATCTTTGACACCTTCTCCCGAAGTTCTGCTTCCCAAGCCCTGGCCCTTTCCAATGTTCGGGTAGCTTCTTGGCGAGCTTCCTCGGCCTGGCGATGAGCTTCTCCGAGCTCGGCGAGCAGCTTTTCTGCCTCAGCAGCCCGACGAGGCAACCATTCCTTGGCCTTCCTTATGATGTCCTGGCTTAAACCCAGGCGGGAGGCAATGCTCAGTGCCCCGGAAATCCCGGGTAGTCCGATCCTGAGCTTATAGGTAGGAGAAAGCGTCTCGAGGTCGAATTGTAGCGAGGCATTGGCCACGCCGCCGGTGGTATGAGCGTAGGTCTTGAGATCTGACAGGTGTGTGGCGGCAAGGGTGGTAATACCCCGTTCGAGCAGGTGTGAGAGAAGCCCTCTGGCCAGTGCCGCCCCCTCCATGGGATCCGTACCCGCTCCCAGTTCGTCCAGCAGCACCAGGGAACGCGGTGTGGCTCGTTCGAGAATGCGGACGATATTGGTTATACGAGCGGAGAAGGTGGAAAGGTTCTGTTCGATGGACTGTTCATCCCCGATATCGGCGTAGATGCCATCAAAGATGGAAAGAGCTGAGCCCTCGGCAGCCGGGATGGCCATCCCCGCCTGGGCCATCAGGGCGAGCAGCCCTACGGTCTTCAGGGCGACGGTCTTGCCTCCCGCATTGGGACCGGAGATGACCAGGATGAAGAAGTCGTTCAGGTAAATATCATTGGGCACGACCTTTTCCGGCTTTAGCAGCGGATGGCGGGCTTTTTTCAAGTCTACCGTAGCTCCAGACCGCCCAAGGTTCGCTTTTGGCTCACGCCAGGGAACTATCTCCGGCTCCACCCCCTGCAGTTCCTCGGCATACCGAGCCTTGGCAAAGGCGAGGTCTAGCTTTGCCAGCCTTTCCAGCGTGCTCAGAAGTTCGGTCGCCTGCATGCCGACCAGGTTGCTGAGGTGACTGAGAACGCGGTGCACCTCCTCTTCCTCGGTAAGCTCCAGTTCCCGCAGGCGGTTTCCCAATTCGACAAGGCTCAGCGGTTCAATAAAGACGGTAGCCCCACTGTTGGAAATGTCTTGAACTATGCCGGGGACACGTCCCTTATGCTCCGCCTTGACCGGGATCACGTAGCGGCCATTGCGTTCGGTGATGAAGTGCTCCTGAACAAAGGGGCTAACTTGCGGGGAACGGAGCAACCCCTCCAGTTGTTCGAACAGATGTTCTCGGGTTTCCTTCAGCTCTCTTCGGAGTGAGGCCAGCAGGGGCGTGGCCTCGTCCGCCACCTCACCGCGCTCGCTAATGCAGCGCGCTATCTCCTCAACCAGTTCGGTAGGTTCGACTATTTCCCGCGCTATGCGGGCCAATTGGGGGGCCTTTTCCGAAAGTTTGGCTATGGCCCGCTTAACCTCGGCACCAGCGGTCAGGGTGCTCTGAATTTCCAGCAACTCCCCCGGCGAGAGCACCTCCCCCTTCTCCGCACGTGAGACCAGGGAGCGAATATCCCTGACCTGGGCCAGGGCAGCATCGGCACCGACTTGGAGAAGTGCTCGGGCCTCCCGGGTATCCTGTAGCCGTAGTTTGACCTCCTCCTCGTCAGCAGTCGGCCTCAGCTTTAAGGCCAGCTCCTTGCCCAGTGGGGAGCTGGCGTGATGCGCTAGCCGTTGGATGACCTTGGGAAACTCGAGCGCCTGCAAATCCTTCTCTTCCATTCTTCCCCCGGCCTACCCACTATTTTACTACGCTTCTCTGCCTGTTGCCCCCTCAATTTGCCTCCGCCGGCGAAGAGAAGACGATTTGGGGCCAAATAAAAGGACTTGCTTCGGGTGCGCCGGCAGCCTAGAATAGCCTGGGAGGTTTCCATGATGAACTCCGATCTCCGTTTCAGAACTACTATGAATTCCGAGGTCGAGAAAGAGCTGGCCGGCTTTCCTGTCGTAGTGCCTATCGTGGTGCGATTTCGCGACCTCGACCCCATGGGACACGTGAACAATGCCGTGTATTTTACCTATCTGGAGACAGCCCGGGTGGCGTATTACCAGAAGCTGGGAAAAGGACGCACTGCCCGGGACTTCGACTTCGTCCTCGCCGAGGTAACCTGTCGTTACCGCTCGCCGGCTTCCCTGGGCGAGACCCTGTTGGTGGGCATCCAGGTTCCCTGGGTCGGGAGCAAGAGCTTTGGCTTCGAGTACAGAATATACGAGCAGACTGCAGGCCGTCTGGTGGCTGAGGGCAGCAGTGTTCAGGTGATGTACGATTATGAAAGACAGCAAACCAAACGGGTCACCGACGAATTCGTGGCTGCGGTAGAGGCTTTAGAGGGACATCGGGTAAGTTGAAGAAGAAGGGCCTAAAGTTGAAAGCAAATCGCTTCTGCTACATGGTCCTCGAGACCCGGTTGGGGTGGCTGGGGTTGCTCGCCTCGACAAAAGGCCTGCGGCGGGTGGTGCTGCCTCAGGCCGCGCCAGAGGCAGTTCTGGAGGAACTGGGTGATTTCCTTCCCCAGGCCTGTCAGAGCGAAGAGGTCTTCGGCGACCTTCCCCATCGGCTCCGGCAATATTTTGAAGGGAAGCGGGTGGAGTTCCCCGCCCGACTTGACCTGACCGAAGCCACCCTCTTCCAGAAACGGGTCTGGGAAAAGGCCCGCTCCATCCCCTATGGTGAGACTCGAAGCTATGCCTGGGTGGCCAGGGAAATAGGCCAACCGCATGCCTTTCGAGCCGTGGGTCAGGCGCTTAGGCGTAATCCTTTGCCGATAATTATTCCCTGCCACCGTGTGCTTGGCAGGGACGGCCAGCTTGTGGGCTTTGGGGGGAGGGAAGGCCTGGAGCTCAAGAAGAAGCTACTTCAGCTCGAAGGTTGCTGGCCTCCTTCGCCACTTTCACGCTCAGCCCTCTCTTGGAGGAACCGGTGAATTTCATCCAGGGAAGGCGGATAAATGCTGAACACCTCCACATCGGCGGGGAACTGAATGCGATGTCCTTCCCGGATGAAGAGGATGCCAACCTCCCTTTCCTTTAAGCCCTCATTAATTCTTCGGGCCATGTGTTCGTATCTCTTGCGCTCTGCCTCCAGGTAGAAATCGAGGACTCTCTTCCTCGCCTTCTCGCTGATAAGCCCGGCCAGCAGACATCTCTGCCAGTCAAGCCATTCCTCGGTCAGCTCCCTTTCCTCTATGGGCCAGAGCTCGGCCCCGTCCTCACATTCGGCCTTGGCCAGTTGGTAGCTCCTGGCGTTGAGCTTTTCCAGCGCCTTCAGCCCCTCCTCACCCGGGGAGTAGATCAGCTCGTGGAAGATCCTTTTGGCCCGCCCCAGCTTTTCCTCCAGCTTCCTGAGCTGCTCCCTAACCTCAGACCAATAGCGGTCGAGCTTTTCTTCGAGTTCCTGGGGCACGCCTTCCCCGGCGTAGAGCAGAGGAACGAAAAACAGCTTGCGCTTCTCCCGAAACTTCTCAGCCTCGGGCTTCTCCAGTTTGCCGATGGGTTCCGCCATCTTCCTCCTCCTTCGCTGGTGGTAAGGCAAGAAGCCCAAAGCGCCTCTGTGAGAGGAAGAGAGGGTCCAGGGCAGAGGCTCTCAGCCGTTCGAACTGCTGCAGTAGGTTTACCTCCTCCTGGCTCAGGTTGTCCGGGATGATCACCTCCAGCCGCACGAATTCGCTCCCCCTCCCCTCCCTGTTAGGATAAGGGATTCCCTTGCCACTTATCTCCAGAACCGCTCCGGATCGAGTGCCGGGGGGTATTTCCACCTCCAGCTCCCCCTCAAGGGACGGGATGCCGTAGACCCGCCCGCCCAGGGCGGCCTGGGTGAAGGGGATCTCCTTTTCCACCCAGATATCATACCCCCTTCTCTCGAAGATCGGGTGAGGCTTAATCTTCAGCACCAGGTAGAGGTCGCCCGGATACTCCCCCTCCCTGGCTTCCCCTTCGCCCTCCAGCTTTATAACCTGACCGGAGTCCACTCCTCGGGGAATGGTGACCAGCACTTCCCTCTCCACCTCCCTCACCCCGCTTCCCTGGCAAAGCCGGCAAACTTCCCGGACAACCATGCCCGATCCCCGGCAGCGGTGGCAGGGCCGAATCTGCCGAAAGTAGGCCCATCCGCTCCTCTGCTCCAGCACTATCTGTCCGGAGCCGCCACACTCCCGACATTCCTCCAGCCTCTCTGCCCCGCTTCCCCGACAGCGGGGGCAAGGCTCGGTTCGAGCAACCTTAACCGGCTTCTCCGCCCCGAAAGCAGCCTCCTCCAGGGAGATCTCCAACTCCATTCGGATGTCTTGCCCTTTCCGACGGGCATAGATTCGCCGAGATGACTTATTCCAGCGCCCTGTTCCCCCGAAGAGGCTCTCAAACAGGCTGCCCCCAAAGAAGCTGCCAAAGAGTTCTTCAAGAAGGGAGCCAAAATCAACGCCAGCCACCAGGTCATCATAGGTGTAGCCCTCCAGCCCCCGGTGGCCATACAGGTCATAAAGTCGGCGCTTCTCCGGATCGGAGAGAACGGCATAGGCCTCGTTTACCTCCTTCATCTTCTCGGCTGCCCGGGGGTCATCCGGGTTGCGGTCGGGATGGTACTTCATCGCCAGCCTCTTGTAGGCCCTTTTGATCTCCTCCTCGTCGGCGTCCCGACCTACTCCCAGGATCTCATAGTAATCCCGCTTCACTCGAAAGCCCCCCTCTCCAGAAGCGATACTGCCAGGACCCGAGGACCGACATGTGCCCCGACCACCGGGCTGACCTTGGAGAGATAAAGCCTCCCCTCGGGGGCCAGCCCGCGGAGCTGGGAGGCCAGCTCCTCCCGCTCCTCCGGGGTGGTGGCGTCCTCAACCACTAGGCCAGCTACCGAACCAAAGCCGCGGACGAAATCCACTAGGTAATTAACGGCCTGAGCTCGACTCCGCACCCGGGCAAAGGGGTACGCTTCTCCATCCTTAACCCCGAGGATCGGATGAACCTTGAGCAAGCTTCCCAGGAATGCCTGTGCCTTGCCAATCCGCCCCCCTCTCCGGAGGTATTCCAGGGTGTCAAACGCCATGCGGACATGGACTCGGGGGATAGCTCGCCGAACCTTCTCCACTATTTCGGAGAGCCCAGCTCCCTCCCGAGCTGCCTCGGCCGCAAAGATGGCCAGCAGCATCTCCCCGCCGATGCCCGTTTGGGTGTCCACCACCTCAATTCGACAATTCGCCTTAATCTCGGACTTGGCCTGAACGGCGAACTTATAGATGGCGCTGAATTTGCTGGAGGTAAACAGGGCCAATATCTCGTCCGTCTCCTCAGCCAACTGAGCGAAGACCTCGGCCAGCATGGCGGGTCCGGGGGCCGAGGTGGTGGGAAAGACCTGACTCTTAGTTAACTTGTGGTAAAACTCCTCCGTGCCTAGGTCAACGTTATCCCGGTAGGTCTCGTTGCCGAAATGCAAGTTCAGTGGCACTACCCTGATCCCAAGCTTCTCCGCCAGCGAGCTGGGGAGATCGCTGAGGGAATCAACCACAACTCTCACCATGGGAAGCTAGCCTTCTAGAATCTATTATATTCGAAGAGGGTGAACTCTTCACTCGGGTTGATTCTCCAGGTAGCTTGAGAGAACGGCTCTGGCCTCTCCTACCAAGTTCTTGGGCACCATGACCCGGCAGGGGAAGGGGGAAACCCCGAGGAAGGACACGGCATCTCGGGGAGCGGTGACCGCTGGAATTCCCTCTTTGCGGAGGATATCGCAGTACATCTCCGCTTCGAGCTGCCCTTGAGTGGTAAGCACCGACTCCCAACTCTCCACGCCGACTATCTGACCTCCAAGTTATCGCGGCCCACCAGCTCGGAGAGCCTCTGCTGAAGCTCGGAGCAGTAGTTGACGCTCAGGTTGGGCATCTGAAGCCGTAAGGTGGCCTCGCCGTCAGGAATGCGCAAAATCACCTCATCCTTTCCCGGGAACTGCTGCAGCAGGCTCACCAGTTGCTTAAGCCGGGTGATATCGGCCTGGACATCGTTTGTCTGCTCGAGCCGAATAAGGAGCTGATGCGGTCGGGCTTCCTCGAGGGCTGGCTGGTATAGACTGGCTGCCCGGCAGGTGAGCTGCACCTGGCCACGCCTCACCTCAACCTTACCGCTCAGCAAGAGTATATTTCCTTCCTTCCAGAGCTCGGCGGTCTCCTGATAGACCTCCGGCCAGGCCACCACCTCCACGCTCCCCACAAGGTCTTCCAGGACAGCGCTGACAAAGGGACGGCCAGCTCTCGTCCTTCCCTGCCGCAGGGAGGTAACCATCCCGGCCAGGGTGACCTCCTGCCCCACCATCTCCTCGCCGATCTCCCCGCAGAGAGCCGTTACCTCGGTGGAAAGGCGAGAGGCAGCCTGGCTCAGCGGATGGTTAAAAAGGTAGACTCCCAGTAGCTCCTTCTCCCAGGCCTGCATCTCGCGGGGGCTTACCGGGATCTCCTCCAGCTCCAGGCTGGGGAGGGGGGAGGTGGTGCTTTCTCCGAAGAGGTTGAACATATTTAGCTGCCCGCTCTCCCGAAGTTGCTGCTCCTGGTGGGAGAGCTTCAAAATTCGGTCCAGGCTTCCCAGAAGTTTTCCTCTGGCCTCCAGCGAGTCGAGGGCTCCGGCCTTGACCAGACTTTCCAACGCCTTCTTGCCTATTCCCCGAAGATCAGCTCGGCGGCAAAGATCCTCCACGGACTTAAAGGGGCCGCCCTCATCACGAGCTGCCAGAAGCGGTCTTATAGCCGTGCTGCCCACGTTCTTGATGGCGCCCAGGCCGAAGCGGATGCAAAATTCACCCTCATCTCCTCTCTCAACGGTGAAGGTCTCCCGACTCCGATTAATATCCGGAGGCAAGACTTTTATCCCTAGCCGGCGGCACTCCGCCACCGCTGAGGCGACCTTTTCCTGCTTCTCCAGGTTGACCGTGAGCAGGGCGGCCATGAACTCCACCGGATAGTTGGCCTTGAGGTAAGCCGTGCGATAGGCCAGCATGGCATAGCTGACGGCGTGAGCCTTGTTAAAGGCATAGCCAGCGAAGGGCTCGATGAGCTCGTACACCTGTTGTGCCACGTCCTCGGGATAGCCCTTCTTCTTGGCTCCCTCGATGAAGCGACTCCTTTCCCGCTCCATGATCTCCGGAATCTTCTTGCCCATGGCCTTGCGCACCAGATCCGCCTCGCCCAGGGTGTAGCCAGCGAATTTCTGGGTAATGAGCAAGACCTGCTCCTGATAGACGATCACCCCATAGGTCTCCCGCAAGATTTCCTCCAGCCCCGGGTGGGGAAATCTTATGGGCATACGACCTTGCTTGGCAGCGATGAAATTGGGAAGCTGCTGCTTTGGTCCCGGGCGATATAGAGCCACCATCGCGGCCAGGTCGGAAAAGCTCTCGGGCTTGAGCTCCTTGATGTACCGGCGCATCCCAGAGCCTTCAAGCTGGAAGACCCCGATGGTCTCTCCTGAGGAGAGAAGTTCAAAGGTGCGCTTATCGTCCAGGGGGAGGTGATCCAGGTCGATTTCCGTCCCATGAACCTCGGAGATGAGCTCTCGAGCCTTCTTCAGGATGGTGAGGTTGGCCAGTCCCAGGAAGTCCATCTTCAGCATTCCCAGGGCAGCCAGGTCATCCATGGCAAACTGGGTGGTGTTCAGGCCCTCTCCGCCGCCGGTGGGATTTTGCAGGGGTACCACCTCAACCAGTGGCCGATCGGAGATGACCACGCCGGCGGCATGGGTAGAGGCATGGCGGGCCACCCCCTCAAGCTGGATGGCGAAATCAAGGAGCCGTCTTATCTCCTCATCCTCCCGGTATAGCTGTTGGAGCTGAGGAACCTCCTCCAGGGCGGTACGTAAATCCGTTCCCAGCTGAGGTACCAGCCGAGCTACCTGGTCCACCTGCCCATAGGGCATCCCCAGCGCCCGGCCTACATCACGTATGGCTGCCCTGGCCCCCATGGTGCCGAAGGTGATTATCTGAGCCACGCGATCAGAGCCGTACTTCTGGGCCACGTATCGCAGCACCTCATCCCGCCGATCATCCTCGAAGTCGAGGTCGATGTCGGGCATCTCTCGACGCTCCAGGTTGAGGAAGCGTTCGAAGATGAGATTATGAGCCAGCGGGTCGATATCCGTTACTCCCAGACAGTAGAGCACCACGCTGGCCGCGGCGCTCCCCCGCACCCCAAAGAGGATGCCCTGACTGCGGGCAAAGGAGATCACATCATAGACCACCAGGAAGTAATTGGCAAAATGCATCTGACGGATGACATCCAGCTCGTACCTCAGGCGCTCCTCAATCTCTGGGGTGACCTCCGGGTAGCGGGAGGGCAGGTTCTTCCAGCAGAGCTCGGCGAGATACTCGTCGGCGGTCTGACCCTGGGGAAGCTCCACCTCGGGGAAGTAAAACTGACCCAGTTCCAGCTCGAGCTCGCACATCTCAGCGATGCGCTCGGTGTTTTCCAGCGCCTCCGGCAAATCCTCGAAAAGCTCGGCCATCTCTTGGGGAGTTTTAAGGTAAAAGGAATCATCCGCCATGCGGGGGCGCTTCTCATCATAAACGGTGGAATTGGTCTGAATGCAGAGCAGGAGGTCGTGAACCGGGGCATCACTTTGGTTGACATAATGCACATCGTTGGTGGCTACCAGGGGGATGCCGTACTTGTGGCCGATGCGGATGAGCTCCTGGTTTATTCGCTCCAGCTCGGGTATATCATGCTGCTGTAGTTCGAGGTAGAAATCGCCGAAGACCTCCTTATACCAGAGAGCTGCCTTTTCCGCCTCTTTAACCCTCCCCTCCAGAATGAGCTTCCCCAGCTCCCCCTGAGGGCAACCGGAGAGGGCGATCAATCCCTCGTGATGCTGCTCCAGGAGCTCCTTATCTACCCGTGGCTTATAATAAAAGCCCTCCAGAAAGCCCCGGGTGGAAAGCTTCAGCAGGTTGTGATACCCGGTTCGATTCTTGGCGAGAAGAATAAGGTGGTAAGGGGTGCGCTCGGCTCCCTTCTTAGAGTGCCGGTTCTGAAGGGCGAGGTAGACCTCGCAACCGAGGATGGGCTTTATCCCCGCCTCCTTAGCCTGGAGGTAAAACTGTAGCCAGCCGTAGAGAGCACCGTGGTCGGTGATGGCGAGGGCCTCCATGCCCAGCTCTTTGGCCCGCTGAACTAAGATAGGGATGCGGCAGAGCCCGTCGAGCAGACTGTATTCGGTGTGGACGTGAAGATGGGTAAACATTTAGATTCGGCTAAGAGATAATTGCCTCCACAAATTCAAGCGGCTCGAAGGGAGCCAGATCATCCAGCTCCTGCCCGGTGCCCACGAACCAAATGGGTATCTTCAGCTCAGCACAGATGGCCAGGACTATTCCCCCCTTGGCAGTGCTGTCCAGCTTGGCCAGTAAGATGCCATCCACTCCCACTGCCTCGGTGAAATATCGGGCCTGGGTCAGCCCATTCTGCCCTGTGGTGGCATCCAGCACCAGCAAGACCTCCGGCTCAGTTCCTCCCCGGGTAATTACCCGCCTTATCTTTTTCAGCTCCTCCATGAGGTTGAACTTGGTGTGAAGTCGGCCAGCGGTATCAACGATGAGAAAATCGGCCCTCCTCGCCTTGGCTGCCTCCAGGGCATCGAAGACCACTGCCCCGGGATCCCCACCCGGCTTATGCGAGATTACCGGAACCCCTACTCTCTCGCCCCAGTACTTCAATTGCTCGATGGCCGCAGCGCGGAAGGTATCGGCCGCGGCCAGGATCACCTCCTTGCCCTGAGACTTGAGCCGGTGAGCCAATTTGCCGATGGAAGTGGTTTTGCCCGTTCCATTTACCCCCACAGCCAGGATTACCTCAGGCTTGCCATCTTTGGAGAAGGGCTTCTGGTCGAACTGGAGCAGCTTCACCATTTCCTGCTTCAGCATCTCCTTGGCCCGGCTTACCTCCTTGACCTCCTCCCTTTCCACCCTCCCCCTCACTGCCTCCACCAACTTCCCGGCGGTAGCCACTCCGACATCTGCCAGGATGAGTAACTCCTCCAGCTCCTCCCAGAGATGTTCATCTACCCCTGAACGCTCGAAAAGCTGGGCTATTTTTCCCAGCCAGGATTTCTTGACCTTGCTGAGATGAGAGGCAAACAAAACACCCACCTGACAACACTATTATATAACCCTCCGCGTGCTTTTGGCCATCCAGGTGCCTCAGTCCAGTTACACCTTGAGCCGGTTGACAAAGGGCGCCTTGGTTTGTTAAGGTGAAAAAAAGTTTTGGGACTAAAAGTCCATAAAAAGGGACTAAACTGCTCTTGATGAGGAGGCTATCTAGGTCATGACTTAAGAGGTCGGGTTTAATAAGAGCGTCTCCCCAGTAAGTTTTCTCCGCAGGAGTCAAAGCTACTTTTCCCGTTCACCTAACCCAACGCGCTTCCCCCAGGAAAGTTCACCCAGGAGCAGGATGAGCCAAGAGAGGAAAATTTTGTGCCAAAATCTATGGAAGATTTTTGGGCCCCAGGCCGAGAGCGTGCTGGATGCCATCAGGAATGGCGTGACCAAGGAACAAATTTTCCAGGACACCGGCCATGTCATAGCGGTGAGAGATGTCTCCTTTGAGGTGCGGGAGAACGAGGTCTTCGTCATCATGGGCTTGTCCGGAAGCGGCAAGTCGACTCTGCTTCGCTGCATCAATCGGCTCATCGAGCCAACGAGAGGCACCGTGTTCATTGATGGGACAGATCTGGCCCAGCTAACCGAGGATGAACTCAAGGAGTTGCGCCGGCGCAAGCTGAGCATGGTGTTCCAGAACTTTGGCCTGTTGCCGCATCGGTCCGTTCTGGAAAACGTCGCCTTTGGCCTGGAGGTCCGTGGAGAGGGGAAGAAGGAGAGGGAGGAGAAAGCCCTCCAGGCGCTTGAGCTGGTGGGTCTGCAGGGGTGGGAAAAGAGCCGCATTCAGGAGCTCAGCGGGGGGATGCAGCAGCGAGTTGGTCTGGCTCGAGCCCTGGCCGTGGGCTCGGAAATACTATTGATGGATGAACCTTTCAGCGCCCTGGACCCGCTCATCCGCCGCCAGATGCAGGATGAATTCCTGAATCTGAGGTCCGTGGTGAAGAAGACGGTGGTCTTCATCACCCACGATCTTATCGAAGCACTCAAATTAGGTGACCACATTGCCATTATGAAGGATGGGGAGATAGTCCAGATCGGCACCCCGGAGGAAATAGTGGCCTGCCCCGCTAACGAGTACGTAAAGGAGTTCGTCAAGGACGTGCCCCGAGGGAAGGTGATCTCGGCCAGGGCGATCATGGAAAGGCCTAATGTAGTTGCTCAGAATGACCAGAAGCTAGAGTCGGTCGTCAGAGAAATGCAGGCCAGGGAGGCTACGATAGCCTTCGTCACCGATGACTCCGGACGACTGAAGGGAGCAGTATCCCTGGAGCAGGCCCTCTCCGCCTCACAGAATGGCTTGATTCGGGCAGGGGAACTGGCCAGGCAGGATTTCCCCACCACCTCCCCGGACACCCCGCTAGAACGGTGCCTATCCCTGGTGGCCGAAGAGGACCTCCCGGTGGCAGTAGTTGATGCGGAACGGCGATTGCTCGGGGTAATCACCAGGGCCAATCTGCTCCGGGCCCTTCAGTCGGATGATGAAGAGCCCAACAGCGCCAGTTACTAAAGCTCCAAAAACCCCTACCCATAGCTGGGCAAGCCGGGGTCCCCCGGAGACCTCTCCAGTCCGAGATCTGTCTCTTATACACATCTCCGAGCCCACGAGACTAGGCATGATCTCGTATGCCGTCTTCTGCCTGAAAAAAAAAAA
>CBFDTP010000032.1:0-14073 GCA_965612975.1 uncultured Dehalococcoidia bacterium
GGGCTCAGCCTCGGGGCCAGCCGATGCTGCCCGAAGGACCGGCCAACAAAAAAGGCACTGGTGTCAACGGCGAAAGTAACGAGCAGGGTGAAGATGACCCAGGCCACCCCGTCTTCCAGGTCACGTAAAAGGATGAAATGCTGCAGGGTCCAGCCAAGGTAGAAGACCCCGGCAATGGTCCAGGACCAGGAGGCCCAGGCATCCCCCGATCGAAAGAGGGAGCAGAGCAGCGTAACCACCACCGTCAAGCTAATGAGGAGGAAGGCAAGCTGGGGAGTGAAGAAGTGAGCCCCGGCGATGAGCGAGAGAACGAAGACCGTGCCCAAGAGCTTGAAGGGCCTGGGGCCTGATCTTTCAACCAGTCGGTAGAACTCGACCGCTCCCAGAAGTCCAACGAGAAGCAAAAGTCCCAGAAACCAGGGGTAACCAAACCAGACGGCAGCGAGGATTAAGGGGACAAAGAAAAGGGCACTGAGAGTCCTTTTGACCATAGAATTTTTGGAATTTTGCGGGGTGCTAATTACCGCCCTCCAAAGCGCCTCTCTCGTTGGCTGAAGGAAGCCAGGGCCTTTTCGATCTCCTCTTCGTCAAAATCGGGCCACAGCGTGGGGGTGAAATAAAACTCGCTGTAGGCGGTCTGCCAGATGAGGAAGTTGCTGAGGCGAAGCTCGCCGCTCGTGCGGATGACCAAGTCAACGTCTGGAAGGCCAGCGGTGTACAGATAACGGCTGAACAGATCCTCGCTTACCTCCTCAGGCCTGACACCTTCGCTTATAAGCTTCCTGGTGGCTTCCAGTATCTCCGCGCGGCCGCCGTAGTTAAAGGCCAGGCAGAGGGTCATGCCCTGATTACCGGCGGTTAGCTCAAGCACTCGGCGAATCTTTTCCTGAAGCTGCCGGGGAATGCCGTCCAGCTTCCCCAGGTGGCGCAGGCGAACATCGTGGGCCTCGAGATTATGGAGCTCACGCTCGAGCGCTTCTTCCAACAGATGGAGTAGACCTCTTACTTCCCTCTTGGGACGGCTCCAGTTCTCCGTGGAAAAGGCAAAGAGGGTGAGAAACTTAAGTCCCTTTTTCGCCAGGTATTCCACGGTGCGGCGGGCGGCCTCGATTCCCGCCCGATGGCCCTCTAGTCGGGGAAGTCGGTGCCTCCGGGCCCACCGACCATTGCCATCCATGATGATGGCTATGTGATTGGGGAAAGCATTCATCTCCGTGATTTCGAAGTCAAGCGTCCAGCGTTAGCTCCTGGTAATTAACAAAAAAGATGACCGGAAGTTTACCCCCGGTCAAACCTCCATGATCTCGGCTTCCTTGTTCCGGCCCAGCCGATCCATGTCTTCAATGAAGCCATCGGTAAGCTTCTGTAGCTTATCCTGGAATCGCCTCGCTTCATCTTCTGAGATCTCCTTTTCCTTCTCCGCCAGCCGGATTTTTTCCAGGGCTTCTCGTCTCACATTACGGATAGCCACCTTGCCTTCCTCAACTCGCTTACGTACCAGCTTCACCAAATCCCTCCGACGCTCCTCGGTTAACTGAGGGATTACCAGCCGGATCACGTTGCCATCGTTAGAGGGGGTGATTCCCAGCTCCGACTTGAGGATGGCCTTTTCTATTGCCGGGAGGGCGTTCTTGTCCCAGGGCTGTATGACTAGGAGACGCGCCTCGGGAACGGCAATGCTGGCCAGCTCCTTGATCGGGGTAGGCACACCGTAATAGTCGGCCCGGATGTTCTCCACCAGCGCCGGGCTGGCCCGACCGGTACGCAAACCCAAAAGTTCCCGTTCCAGGATCTCCACCGCCTTAGACATCTTCGCCTCAGCCTTGGAGAGAACCTCAGGAATCTCCATGGCTACCCCCTACAAGCGTTACTTTAAGGCTCGTTCCCTCAGGTCAATTTAGGCCTATGACCACTTCGTTTGAGGACAAAGGCTACCGAGCTGTTTGGGGAGCGGCATCAGTGATCAGGGTGCCAATGTCATCCCCGGCCACAGCTCGCTCGATATTATGTGGGGCTTGAAGGTCAAAGACGATTATGGGTAGATGGTTCTCCATGCAGAGAGATAGAGCCGTGGAGTCCATCACCTCCAGGCGGAGATTCAAGGCATCAATGTAGCTCAGGACCCGAAACTTCCGGGCATTTTTATTGACTCGGGGATCTCGGTCATATACTCCGTCCACCCGGTTCTTGGCCATGAGCAATATGTCCGCAGCGATCTCAATGGCTCTCAGGGCGGCTGCGGTATCGGTGGTCATGTAGGGATTGCCCGTCCCCGCGGCGAAGATCACCACCCTCCCCTTCTCCAGATGCCGAATAGCACGCCTCCGGATGTAAGGTTCAGCGATGGCCTGCATGGCTATGGCACTCTGGGTTCGCACCACCAACCCCTCCTTCTCCAGGACGTCCTGAAGTGCCAGGGCATTGATAAGGGTGGCCAGCATGCCAGCATAGTCGGCCGTTGCGCGATCCATTCCCAAATCGGTTGCCGTGGCCCCTCTCCAGATGTTTCCCCCACCGACCACTATGGCTACCTCAACTCCCTGCCGATGGATCTGGTTGAGCTGCTTTGATATGTTGGTCAGGACCGCTGGGTCAATGCCAAAGGATTTATTGCCCAACAGGGCCTCGCCGCTGAGCTTGAGCAGGATGCGTTTATAGCCTGTTCTCCTCACCACTTGCCCAGTTCAAATCTGACGAAGCGGCTCACCCTGATGTTCTCCCGCAGCTTGCCCACGGCCTCGGCGATCACGTCTTGGACTCGCCGTTGGGGGTCCTTGATGAACGGCTGCAAAACCAAGCAAGCTTCCTCGGAGTCCCGGCCTTCAGGAGCCTCCTCCGGGTAGATATACTCCGGGGACAGGGCCGCCACCTGCATGGCCAGGACGTGAGCCAGCTCCTTAAACTCAGGAGTTCGAGCCACAAAATCCGTCTCGCAGTTGAGTTCGATCAAAACCCCAATTCGCCCGTTGCTATGAATGTAGGCCTCAATCAACCCCTCACGCGCCACCCGATCCTTCTTCTTCTCCCCTATCTCGATCCCCTTTTGACGAAGGAGCTCGAGGGCCTTCTCCACATCGCCCCCGCTCTCCAAAAGAGCCTTCCGGCACTCACCTATGCCGGCACCAGTTAGTTCTCGCACCTCTTTGATCTTCTTCAAAGGAACCTGCAACTCACCTCCTCAGTCGGTATTTACCTGTTCGCTCTCCTGTCCGAAGACAGCTTCCTCGGCCTTACGAGACTCCCACTCCGTTCTTCCCTCAAGAACGGCATCGGCTATAGCTTGCGTTAGCAGCTTTATGGATTTGATGGCGTCGTCATTGGCCGGAATGGGGTAGTCGATCAGAGTGGGGTCGCAGTCGGTGTCCACCAGAGCCACGATGGGGACGCCCACCCGTCTGGCCTCAGCCACGGCGATCTTCTCCTTCATTGGATCAACGATGTAGATGACCCCTGGAATACTGGTCAACTCCTTTATCCCGCCGAAGAGCTGGTTCAGACGGGCGATTTCTCTCTCCAGCCTCATGGCCTCCTTCTTGGGCAAGCGGTTGAACTCCCCCCGAAGCTTCCGATCCTCCTGGCGAACCAGCCAGTCTATGCGAGACTGGATGGTGGCAAAATTGGTGAGAGTCCCTCCCAGCCAACGACGGGTGATGTAATGCGCTCCGCAGCGCTTGGCCTCCTCCTCGATCACCTCCTGGGCCTGTTTCTTGGTGCCCACGAAGAGAACGCTCTCGCCGTTGGCCGCCACCTGCCGCACGAATTTACAGGCTTCCTCCAGCTTGGTTAAGGTCTGCTGAAGGTCAATGATGTGGATGCCATTGCGCTGGGTGAAGACGTACCCCTTCATCCGAGGATTCCAATATCTCCTCGGATGGCCAAAATGGACCCCGGCCTCAAGAAGCGACTTTATGGAGATGGGCTCCTTCTCCGCAGTTTGGGCTTCCATTTCGGGTTCTAGTTTAACATGGTAAGCTTAGAAAGACAATCCTATTCCTTACTCCTTTGAGCAAGGGTGCTCCTCGTTGTCGGCGTGAAGGCGGCGAGCATATCCAGAGGCAAGGGGAACACCACCGTGTTGGTCCTCTCGGTAGCTATAGTAGTCAGGGTCTGCAGATACCGAAGCTGCAGGGCAGCAGGTTGGGTGGCCAGCACCTCTGCTGCCTGGGCCAGCTTCTCCGCCGCCTGATATTCACCATCGGCATGGATAACCTTGGCCCTTCTTTCTCTCTCGGCCTCTGCCTGTGCTGCCATAGCTCGCTGCATGCCCGACGGGAGCTCAACATCCTTGATCTCCACCGCACTAACCTTCACCCCCCAGGGCTCGGTGGCCTCATCAATGATCCGCCTCAGCGTCTGATTAAGCTTATCCCTCTGGGTAAGCAGGGCGTCCAAGTCGTGCTGGCCCAAAACGCTGCGCAGGGTGGTCTGCGCAAACTGATAAGTCGCCATCCGGTAGTCGTAAACCTCGATTACCGCCCTCTCCGGGTCTATCACCCGCAGGAACACCACCGCATTCACCTTGGTGGTCACGTTATCCCGCGTAAGAACCTCCTGCGAGGGGACATCCATGGTAAGCACGCGGGTATCAATCTTGCGCATGCGGTCAATGAAGGGAATGATGACCCTGATACCCGGTTTCTTCGTCCCCACCAGCCGCCCAAAGCGAAACACCACTCCCAGCTCATACTGCTGCACGATCTTCACTCCGGCCGAGATCAAGATCAGTAGCACAAAGAGTATTATGACGCCTAACAGCAACCATTCCATTTTTACACCTCCTTAGTTTAGGTCTATGACTTCTTCGATTCTCTTGGTTTAGTAACCTTTAGCTTCAATCCCTTTACCTCAGTTATAATCACCTCCTCTCCTGGCTCGGCCTCACCCTCATCTAGAATGGCTTCCCAGAGCTCGCCGTGAGCTACTACGGTCCCCCTGGGGCAGAGCCTAGTTTTCACCACGGCTGTTGCTCCCAGCATTCCATCCGGCCCGGTGGGCTGCTTGCGGCGTTGCACCCGCACCACCGCCTGTAGAACAAAGGCGGAAAAGGCCAGGGCTCCTCCAGCCACCACGGCAATTAGCCACCAGTCAAGACCTAATCCAAAGCCTGAAGGTCCCCGGGTAAAGGTGATGAGGGAACCAATTACCAAAGCAGCCACTCCTCCCACGGCCAGTGCTCCATGACTGGCGATGAATGGCTCAAGTGCCAAAAGGGCGAAGCCCAGCAGAAAGAGAAGGACTCCGGCCCAGAAGGCATTGAGCACCGAAAGAGAGTAAAAGGCCATGAGCAGGCAAATTGCCCCCGTTACACCAGGAATGATAATGCCGGGATGGTAAAGCTCGACGATTATCCCCAGGCTGCCAATGCTCAAGAGAATATAAGCTATGTTTGGATCGCTGATGGCGTGTAAGAAGCGCTCGATGAAGTTCATCGGGTTTTCGCGAACCGAGCAGCCCTGGGTATCGAGGACCACCTCCTCCTCCCCTATCATTACGCGGCGGCCATCCAGTTGCGAGAGAAGTGAATTGATATCATCGGCCCGGACATCAATAACGTTCTTCTCCAGGGCCTCCCTATCGGTGAGCGAGGCACTACCCCTCACCGCCGCCTCAGCCCACTCGACATTGCGTCCGCGCTTCTCGGCTATGCTCTTGATCCAGGCCACGGAGTACTCCGTGACCTTCTCCTTCATCGTCTCCGGCATCTCGCCCCCGGTGGGACTCAGGGCCACCGGGTGGGCTGCCCCGATGGAAGTGCCACTGGCCATAGCTGCCACATGAGCTGAAAGAGTGATGAACACCCCGGCCGAGGCTGCCCGGGCGCCGGAGGGAGCCACCCAGATGACAACCGGAACCTTGGCATTCATTATCCGCTCCACAATCTTCTGGGTGGAATCAAGCAATCCCCCGGGGGTGTTGAGCCTGATGATCACCGCCATGGCCCCGCGGCTCTCCGCCTGTCCAATCGCCCGGTCGAGGTAGTCAGCCACCACGGGGACGATATTGCCCTCCACCTGAAGCAGGTCCACCTCGCGCGAGGCACCTTTAACCTCACCGGCCAGCAATCCCGCCAGTCCCAGGAACAGGAGGAAGAGGAAAAGGAGCCGGGTAGCTTTCCTCAGCAACCACAACAAAGCTTTCACCTTACCGCCCACTTTTCCAGAGGCATCTAATTATAGCCGATTTCTCATCCCTTGGCTATATGTTATAATGTAAACGTTCGGCTCCCAACTGAGGCTGAATGCTTGTGATAAAAGGGAGAAGAAGTCCCAAAGATCTTTTCGTTATCCTGACAGCAATGAAAGTCCTTATAAGAGGGTCAAACAATTGGATTGGAAGAGCGCTTAAAGGAGGAGATATTAATGGGCCGGCAAGAAAGAAGGGCTATCTCAAAATTGCAAAAGCGCAGGCTACGCTGGCTGGAAAAGCTGCGAAAAAGGGACTCCATAATTGACCAAGTTGTGGCTCAAATAGAAGAGGACTTTGACGAAGAAGAAGTGAATATGGCGAAGGTGTTCTTTGTCGATTATCTCACCGATAGTGGTTTGTTTGCTGACACTGGAGAGGAACTTTATCTCCCGCAACTGGGAAAAATATGCAAGGAGTACGGCCTCGAGGTCGCTGACGCCATGCTCATCATGGATATGGCAGAGGATATATTCTCTGCTGCAGAGAGAGAAGACAAAAGCTGATGGCTAAAATTAACTGCCCATAATTAGGGAACAAGGGCAAGCCTTCTCAAAGGAAAGGACGAAGAGAATTCTAACCAGTGCTCATGGAGGGTTGCTTGCCCCATCATGATTAAAGCCGTTTTCTTCGACCTTTACAACACCCTGGTTCGTTTTGAACCCCCTCCAGAGAGGCAACAGGCTCAAGCCTGTCGGGAGTTTGGCCTGATGGTCGAGCCGGAGAGCTTCCGCCGGGCTTTCCTGACCGCGGCAGAGTTCCTCATCAAGGAAAATGCCCGCCTTCCCATCAGCCAGCGCAGTCAGGAAGAGCAGGATAGGTTCTGGGTGGATTATGAACTCACCTTACTTCGGGCGGCCGGGGTGGAGGCCACGCCAGAGCTGGCTACCAGGATTCTTAAGCGAGTTCGAGGTTTCGAAAGCCGACTGGTGTTCTATGAAGATGTCCCCCCTACCCTGAGCCGGTTGCGTCAACAAGGCCTCAAGCTGGGACTCGTCTCAAACCTCGATTGTACCCTGGAGGAATTCTGTCGGGAGCTTGAGGTCAAAAGTTTCTTCGATTTCACCCTCATCTCCTACGAGGTGGGGATTGAAAAGCCCCACCCGGAGATATTCCGGCTGGCGCTCAGGCTAGCTCAGGTAGAGCCCGGGGAGGCCCTCCACGTGGGCGATCAGTACCTCGCGGATGTGGTGGGGGCGAAGCGCGCCGGGATAAAGCCGTTGCTCCTCGACCGCGAGGGCCTCCTGGAGGATCACCACGACTGTGAACGCATCCGCAGTCTGAGCGAGATAATATATCAACTTTAGGGAAGGAAGAAAAATGGAAAAGGCAGAGAAAATCTGGCTGAACGGAAAGCTGGTGGATTGGGATGAGGCCAAAGTACATGTTCTGACCCATGCCCTTCATTACGCCACCGCCGTCTTTGACAGCATCCGCTGCTATAAGACGCCTCGGGGGCCAGCTCTCTTCCGGCTAAAGGACCACCTTCAGAGACTGCACAACAGCGCCAAAATCTACACCATGAAGATCCCTTATTCGGTGGAGGAACTCTGCCAAGCAACCAAAGAGCTGGTTCGAGTGAACAACTTCAGTGAGTGTTATGTGCGTCCCATTGCCTACTATGGCTACCGGGAAATGGGGGTTAACCCCCTCGCCAACCCGGTGGAGGTAGCCATCATCTCCTGGCGCTGGGGAGCTTATCTGGGCGAAGAGGGCCTTGAGAACGGCATCCGCTGCAAGATCTCCTCCTGGATGAGGCCTGATTCGAGGATGCTTCCTCCCCTGGCCAAGGCAAGCGCCAACTACGGTAACTCGGTCCTGGCCAAGCTCGAAGCCCTGCAGTGTGGGTACGATGAGGCCATCCAGCTCAACTCCCAGGGTTACGTCTGCGAAGGAACGGGGGAGAACATCTTCATCGTAAAGGAGGGGGTTCTGTTCACCCCGCCCACCGAGGCCGGGGCCCTTGAAGGCATTACTCAGAACTCGGTGATCACCATGGCCCAGGATATGGGGATGACGGTTATCCGAAAGAACATATCTCGAGAGGAGCTTTTCCTGGCCGACGAGGCCTTTCTCACCGGCACGGCCGCCGAGATAACCCCGATAAGGGAGGTGGACAAGAGAGTTATCGGTCGGGGGGTGAAGGGGGAGATAACTGCTGCGCTTCAGGCTCGATTCTTCGACATCTGTCGCGGGAAGGACGAGAAGTATCTCCACTGGCTGGAGTTCGTCTAGACCACCCCCGCTGAATTTATCGGGTGAAAACTGAAGGGTTTTCCCGTTCTTCCAAAGGATTTATGTTATGTCAAGTTTAGACAGTTTAAGGAAAGGTCTTTCGGCCATTTCCACCTATCCCGAGGAGCTGGGGCTTGATTTAAACAAGCCCGCGGACAGATTCAAGTGGTTGCTGGCCTCCGTCCTCTTCTCCAAGCGGATCTCGGCTGAGATCGCCAAGCGAACTTTCCAGAAGTTTGAGGCCGAAGGGCTCCTCTCGCCGGAAAGCCTATTAAGTGCTGGGTGGGACAGGCTGGTGGAAGTGCTGGATGCCGGAGGATATGTCCGCTACGATTTCTCCACCGCCTCAAACCTGCTCAGCCTGGCGGAAAACTTGAGGTCGAAGTATGGCTCCCTGGAGGAACTTTATGCTCAGGCGAAGGACAGCCAAGACCTAGAGAAAAAGCTCCAGGAATTCAAAGGGGTCGGACCAACCACGGTGAGCATCTTCCTGCGCGAGCTGCGAGGTGTCTGGGAGAAGGCCCACCCCCGGGTTTCTCCCCTGGCTCAGCAGGCAGCCTCCAGGCTGGGCCTGGGAAAGGAGCTCGAGGAGCAGCCGGAGCTTGAGCCCCGGCTGGTGAAGCTACATCTGGAGTTCTGTAAGAGGGGGAGATGCTCCCCCTGTCCGGTGAGCGAGTTCTGCCAGCAGAAGGCTAAGTAATGAAGGGCTTCCGTACCCCCTCCTGGTTCCGGGCCAAGAAGTTTGGCCGAGGTAAGCCCCGGCAGAAGGCGAGGAAGACCCGTCAGCCGAAGAAGCCGAGAGGTTCGTCTCATGAAGTCTGAGTTCCGCTGCGAAGTACACGGCCTGGTAGAGCCCCAGCAGGTGCCGGAGAAGATACTGGAGTTCAAAAGCTGTACCCTGACCGTGCTTCGTCCGGTCTGCCCACTTTGTGGTCGTGAGCTCGTGAGAGAAGACCCGCAGTGGAAGGAATTAAAGAATTTGCTCGGGAGGAAAACATGAGGCTGGACATCGAGAGGTTCTACGAGGTTCTGGCACCCCGACCGGCAATCCTCATCTCCACCGTGGATAAGGAGGGAAGGTCCAACGCCGCCCCATTCAGCTTTATAACCCCGGTATCAATAAGTCCGCCACTGGTCCTCTTCGCCGCCGTACCCACCCGCCACACCTTGGCCAACGTCCGGGAAACCGGGGACTTCGTGCTCAACCTGGCACCAGAGAAGCTTTTGGAGAAGCTGTGGATCTGCTCCAAGGCCTTCCCCCGGGGGGTGAGCGAGATCAGGGAGGCCGGACTCACCGAGAGTCGGTCGGCGGTGGTCCAGGCTCCTCGAATTGCAGAATGCGTCGCCTGGATCGAATGTCACTACGAGTTCGAGAGGGAGGCCGGGGATCACATACTGGTGGTGGGACGGGTGGTGGAGGTGGAGTGCCGGGATGAATGTTTAGAGCGGGCCAAGCTAAACCTTTCTCAGGCAAAGCCGCTCATGCATCTCGCCGGCCGTCGTTTCGCCGTGGCCGAAAGGCTGGTGCGGGTACAAGAATAAACCATCACCCTATTCTCTCCAGCCACCTTACCTCATCAAAATCTACATCTAGACTGATGATTTTCCCTACCCCTTCTTCTTTTAGGGAAAGAGCCATAAGAGCATCATGGTAGCTGAGCCTTCCCTCGGTTCGCTTCATGAGCTCTACGACTTGGGGATGGGCCTTGGGAAGGTATCGATAGGCATTTATTATCTCCACATCCTCCAAAGAGAAAGTGATTTTGTCGGCCATTTCTGGGAACCTTTCACTCATCTTCCTCTCAGCAAATCGTCTGGCAATAACCGAGTAAATCTCATTGATAACGCAGTCAATGTAGATCACCTCTAACCCAGCTTTCTCTATGCCATCCAATATCCGAAGTGCCCTCTCATGGTGCCGGTCTTTCTCGTCCATGAGAGCGATGGCAAAGCTGGTATCCACTGCAGCTCTACTCATACCTCTCCGAATCCTCCAAGGCATCCCCTCCTAGGGAGACCACCCCAGTCAGCCTTCTAAGCGCCTGAATGCCTTTCACTTTCTCATTCGCTCTTGTATGAGCGAAGCCAAGTCGAGTGAAAAGGTAACAAGCATCTTTGGTGGTATAAGCTAGGCGATCCATCCTTATCCCCTTTGACTTGAGCACCGCTTCCAAGAGCTGCTTGGGTGGAAAGCGACGACCACCAACAAGTATGGCGTGCTTCCTTATCGGCTCGGGCACCAGCCTCCCAGCAATATCCTCCACCTCTCCAGCAGAGATGGCAAACTCCCTCCCTCTCAGGGTAAACTTCCCTTTCTTCATTTTTCTCCTTCTATTTGAAATCATGTAATAATGGAACCAAATTGCCAAGAAGAGGTTGAATTAGCAAAGCTGGCTGAGCAATCTTTCCAGAAGATGGGGCCAGTCATCCTTTGCTTCCCGAAGGCTGAGCTTGATCTGATTTGTTCCTGCCCGAACAGGAGGAGCGAGCTTTTCTCGAACCTCCGGCTTTATTCCCTGAGCCATCCTGATCACCACCTGTCTTCCCAGGCAGGAAATCGCTGTGATTCCGGCTTGAGCCCCCAGCACCCTTAGCCGCACCAAGTAAAGCAGGTTCCTAGCCGGGGGAGGAAGCGGACCGAAGCGGTCAACCAGCTCCTGCTCCAGCTCATCCAGCACCTGGAGGCACTGGGCATCTGCCAGCCGCTGATAGAGTGCTAACCGCAAGCTCATTCCCGGCACATATTCCTCGGGCAGGTAGGCCGGGAGAGGGAGGTCAACCGTGGGGAAGGTCGGGCGGGGAGTAGGTTTTCGACCTTCTCGCTCCGCCTTCAGCCTCTCCACCACCTCGGCCAGAAGCCTGGAATAGAGCTCAAAGCCCACCGCCCCGATATGCCCGCTCTGCTCCCGGCCGAGCAGGTTCCCCGCCCCTCGGATCTCCAGATCCTTCAGGGCAATGCGAAACCCGGAGCCCAGGCTGGAGGCCTCCCGGATGGTGCGCAGGCGCTTCCGTGCTGGTTCGGTGAGACGCTTGCCCCGCTCGTAAAGGAAGTAGGCATAGGCCCGCACCATCCCCCTCCCCACCCGACCTCGAAGGTGGTAGAGCTGGGTAAGCCCGAGCCTGTCCGCCTGATCCACAATCAACGTGTTCACATTCGGCAGGTCAAGGCCTGACTCCACAATGGTGGTGCAGACGAGGACATCTATCCGACGCTCCAAGAAGTCCAGCATAACGCGCTCCAGTTCGTCTTCGCGAAGCTGGCCGTGGGCTATCCCCACCCGGGCCTCGGGAACAAGCCTCCTCAGCTCCTCGGCTACCCGCCCTATATTGCGCACCCGGTTGTGAACGAAGAACACCTGTCCCCCACGCCTCAACTCCCGCAGAATGGCCTCCCGAATGAGCTCCCAGCTTTTCTCCCCCACATAGGTCTCCACCGGAAGTCGGCCCTCAGGTGGGGTCTCCATGGTGCTCAGGTCCCGAAGTCCAACCAGAGCCATGTGGAGGGTGCGGGGGATGGGGGTAGCGCTCAGGGTGAGGACATCCACCTCGCATCTGAGCTTCTTCAGTTTCTCCTTATGCACCACCCCGAATTTCTGCTCCTCGTCAACGATCACCAGGCCCAGATTCTTGAAGGAAACGTCCTTCTGGAGCAGCCGGTGTGTCCCAATGCAGATATCCACCGCGCCGGTCTTTAGACCCTCCACCACCTCCCGCTGCTCCCGACGGGAGCGGAAACGGGAGAGCACCTCCACCCTCACCGGGAAGGGCTGAAGCCTCTCCCTAAAGGTGTTGAAATGTTGCTGAGCCAGCACGGTGGTGGGAACCAGCAGGGCCACTTGTCGACCATCCATCACTGCCTTGAAGGCAGCCCGAAGGGCGATCTCGGTCTTCCCATACCCGACATCCCCTAAGATCAGCCGATCCATTGGCCGGGGGTTTTCCATGTCCTTTTTCACCTCCCGGATGGTCTCCATCTGGTCGGGGGTCTCCGGGTAGGGGAAGGAAGCTTCCAGTTCCCGCTGCCAGAGGGTATCGGGGGAGAAGGCAAAGCCAGGGGAGACCTCCCGGGCGGCATAGAGCTCGAGCAATTCCTTGGCCAGCTCCTCCGTTGCCCGCCTCACCCGCTGCTTGGTCCGAGCCCAATCCCGGGTTTTGAGTCGGGTCAGTGCCGGAAGCTGACCACCCGGGCCGATATAGCGACTGAGACGGTCCACCTGGTCTGAGGGGACATAGAGTCTATCCCCCTCAGCATATTCCAGGAGGAGGTACTCCCTCTCCACCCCATCTATGGTAAGTCGAGTTAGGCCGGAGAACTTGGCAATCCCGTGGTCAACATGGACCACCAGGTCCCCGGGGGAAAGCTCGGAGAGCAAAAGCCCCTCTCCTACCTTCCGCCGGCCCAGCCGCCGAGGCGGTGGCTTGGCCAGTCCAAAGAGCTCGGCGTCGCTGAAGACCAGGGTTCGATCCATCTCCCAGCCACCGCTCACCGCTCCTTGAACCAGGGAAAGTTGGCCGGGGGAAGGTGGCTGCTCCATTTCGGCCTGAGAGGCAACCAGGATATCTTGCTCCTGGAGGAGTTCGGCCAGCCTCTCCGCCTGCTGGGAGATGATGACCACGCGCTGATTCTCCTCCAGCCTCTTTCTGATCTCCGTCAGGAAGGTGGAAAGCCTACCGGAGTAAACCGGGGCGGGCTTAAGCGGAAGTTGCTCCCCCCATTCGTCCAGCAAGAGTTTCGGCCTTGCCCCCAGTCCCACCCAGAACTCCGACTCCGAAAGATGGGGGCGGGGGAAGTTCTGGGGTAGCTCCCCCCGGCTCACCCTGTCCTTCCTCATGTTCTCCTCTTGAGCCTCAAGCTCGGAAAACTCCTTTTTAATAAGCTCGGGGGAGTCCAGAACAATCAGCGAGCCGGGAGGCAAGAAGTCGGTCAAGACACCCTTGTTGAAAAGGGGAGCGTAAAACTCCATCCCCTCAAACCAATTACCTTCAACCAGCGATTCCAGCTCCTCCTCAAACCTGGCCTTAAGGCCGGGAGAGCAATTAGAGAAGTCCAGAAGCTTGATGGCTTGCTCAGCTTCTGGTCGAGAGGGGAGCATTTCCTGGGCCGGCACAATGAGCGCTGACTCGGTGAATCTTATCGAGCGCTGGGTGGCGGGGTCAAAGTAGCGCAAAGTCTCTATTTGCTGTCCAAAAAATTCCAGGCGCACCGGGAAGTCGCTTGAGGGCGAGTAGAAGTCTAGAATCCCTCCTCGGAAGGCCATGGTCCCCGGGGATTCCACCACCTCTTCCAGGCGGTAGCCGAGGGAATGAAGGTAACTCACGAGCTCCTTCAAGTCGGCCCCCATCCCCCGCTGCACCCATTTTATGGCCTTTTGAAAGTCCCGGACCCTCAGGGTCTTCTGGACTACGGCACCCAGAGAGGCCACGATCAGTGATGAACTTTCCTCCACCGAGCAAGACAGGGCAGAAAGGACTCGTAGCCTCTGGTGCAAGGTGGTGGGGTCAGGGGAGAGACGCTCGTAGGGCAGGACTTCCAGTTCGGGCAAAAGCTGGAGCCGGGCTTCGTCCGAGAGATACCCCTGAAGCTCCTCGAAAAGCTGCTTTGCCAGCTCGAGGCGGGCAGTGATGACTGTCTCTTATACCCATCTGACGCTGCCG
>CBFDTP010000033.1:0-13903 GCA_965612975.1 uncultured Dehalococcoidia bacterium
GGCAAAGTCAAGCTCCTTCTCCACCGAGAAGGTCGAGCGCTGTGCCTCCGTGGTGACCGCCTTGAAAATCTCGGACAGGGTCGAGGGGCCAAGTGGTGGCATGCCATCCATAGGCACTAGCTTTCCGTCCACTCGCAGCGCCGGGGGAGAGCCTGCCACCAGGTGAAGGTCCGAAGCCTTCCTCTCCAGCGCCACTCGCAGGAGCTGTACGATGTCGAGCCTGTTTTCCGAGTCCAGCGGAAGGAACTTCTCCCGGATCGCCGTTACCACCGCCTGGGTGCGGTCGCTAACCTCCAGCTTCTGAAGAATGGAGCTGACATGGTTCTTGACCGTCTGCTCGCTGAGATCAAGGACTTCGGCTATTTGCTTGTTGCCCATGCCTGAGGCCATGTAGCTCAGGATCTCTCGTTCTCGGGGGGTAAGCTTGGCCGCCAAATCTCGATGTGCTTCTAACATGCCATCAAATTTTAGTAAGCGCTCAAGATTGTTGACAATGTTACTTTAGTATGAGCAAGGGTGGTAGCTTAGTATCGGGCCAGAATAAAACTTTGGTTAGGGATAAGGGTTAGAGTTTAGAGGCGACGGCCTTTTTTGATCTTTGAATTGCTCTGAGGCGATCGCCAGGTCACCGACTACGAAGTAGTGATCCTACTACGAAAGTACTTCCAAAAACGGTACCATTGTGGGATTTACCGGCTGTCTGATTTGCGCTAGGATGCCATGGTTATACTCAGGTAGTGTCAGGGGGCTACATGCCGGTGCAAATAAACGGTCAAACCTATTATCGAACCGTTGAAGTCTGCCGAGCGGTTGGCATCAGCCGAACTACCCTGTTCCGCTGGCTCAAGGAAGGGGTTTTTAAGGAAGCTGAACATCGGGACCGCCGGGGATGGAGGCTGTTTACCGAGCAGGAACTGGAGATGCTCCGGGCAGAGGTTAACCGGATAAGCAAGGCCAACTAGTTGAGAGCTGATCGGTGCCCTAGCCGAGGTGAGAGATGATGATAGACAACAGGAGTGTAGTGCTTAGCCGGGAGCCTGAAGCATCGCCATCGCCCACGGGGAAAGAAGAAACGCAGGAAGCTGAGTATCGGAGGCTTGCGGAGGTAACTGTTCAGTTACAGGCGCTGTATCAGGCTACCACCGCCATCCACAGCTCACTGGATTTGCCCAAGATATTTACCCAGATAACTGATGGGCTCGTCAAGCTGATGGGATACAACACTGCCCTTATCATGATGCTGGACGACGAGGAAGGCCGTTTCCAGCTAAAGGCTGTCTCTACCAGAAGGCGGCTGCTGCCACAGATAAACAAAGTGTTGGGCTTTCCGCTTAAGAACCTCTCATTCTCCCGGGAAGAGGCCCGTCAAAGTTCGGCCTTGAGATCCGTGCTGGAGGGCCGGGTGGCCGTGGCCAAAACCCTGGCCGAGGTGGCTCACCCGATCATTAACCGGAATGTATGTTCCATTCTTCAGCAGATGGCGGGGACAAAGACCTACCTTGTACTTCCGCTGCAGGTGGGAGGGGAGGTGATTGGGGGAATATTGACCACGACCTCCCGGGAGGAGATTGCCGAAGAGGAGTTAAAACTTCTCGAGGGCTTCTCCGAAGCAGCCGCTCAGGCCATCAAAAACGCCCGGCTGGTGGAACAACTGCGACAGACCGAGCGAGAGTTGCGGGAGGGCGAAGCCCGTTATCGAACGATCGTGGAAACTGCTCTCGAGGGAATCTGCATCACTGATCCCGAGGAGAAGATCACCTTTGTAAATAGGGGCTTTGCTCAGATGCTGGGCTTTAGCGCCGAGGAGCTCATCGGTCAAACCGTTCAGATGCTGGTCTCCGAGGAGGACTGGAAGAAAGTCCGTCAGGAAACCAAAAAACGACGCCGAGGCGAGACCTCCCGCTACGAGTTAACCCTGCTGGGCAAAGGGGCCATAGCCCGGTCGGTGATCGTCTCCGCTGCCCCTCTTTTTGGAATGGACGGGGAGTATCTCGGCTCTATAGGCATCTTCACCGATATCACCGAGCGCAAGCAGGTCGAGGAGAAGAGCAGGCTTCAACAGGCCTACTTCCAGCAGCTCTTTGAGGCCTCACCCGACGCCATTGCCCTGCTGGACGAAGCTGATCGGGTGGTTAATGTAAATCGAGCCTTCGAGGAACTCTTCGGCTACCAAATTGAGGAAATCAAGGGCCGAGGCATCAATGAGCTGATCGTTCCTGAAGATCGGCATGAGGAGGCCTCCCACCTGTCCCAGCTCTCCTTGCAAGGCCGAGCAGTCCGGAAGGAGACGGTGAGAAAGCGTAAGGACGGCCGCCTGGTGGACGTCTCCATAGTTGGCTATCCGGTTAGGTTCGACAATCAAACGGTGGGGGTATACGCCATATACCGAGACATCACCGAGCGTAAACAAGCGGAAGAGGCTCTGCGAAGAAGTGAGGAAAAGTACCGCACCCTGGTGGAGAACGCCGACATTGGCATTTGCCGGGTAACTCCCGGGGCGGAGGGAAGACATCTTGAGGTAAACCCGGCGATGTCAAGGATGCTGGGATATTCTCGGGAGGAGTTATTGGAGAAAAGCATTGCCGAGATGTACCTTGACCCGGCGGACAGAAAGAGGGTGAGCGATGAGATCTGCGCCCGGGGCTCTTTCAAAGGGGAGATAAACCTGCGCCGTAAGGACGGGACTCCCATTGTGGTTTACCTTACGGGCACCGCAGTGCGCAATGAGAAGGGAGAGGTCAAGTATATTGACACAATTCTGGAAGACATCACCGAGCGCAAGCAGGCCCAGGAGGAGCTCCAGCGGCGTCAGGAGCAACTCCAGCGAATCCTCGACTCCTCTGGTGAGTCCATAGTCTTCATCGACCTGAAGGGCATCATCATCGAGACAAATCAAAGGACGGCTGAGATGTTCGGGTATACATCCCGGGAGGAACTCAGGGGCAAGAATGCCCTCGAACTCATTGCCCCTCGCGACCATGAAAGAATAAAGGCCAACATGGCCCGAGTAGTCAAGCAGGGGATAACCCTGAGGAACGTAGAATATGCCGGCCACCGGGTGGATGGTTCCGAGTTCCCTATCGAGCTGAGCACTGCGGTGCTCCGAGATGCTTCAGGAAAACCCATTGGGCATGTCTCCATCGCCAGCGATATCACCGAACGCAAAAAGGCCGAGGAAGCACTGCGGGAAAGCGAGGAGAAGTTCCGTACGTTCACCGAATCGGCGCCGGTGGCGATGATGATATATCAGGATTATCGGTGCGTTTACGCCAACGCGGCGGCCGAGCGGATAACGGGATATTCGGCGGAAGAGCTTTCTTCATTGAGATTCTGGGACTTTCTCCACCCAGATTTCAGGCGCATGGCCATTGAAGGAGGGAAGGCAATGGAAAGGGGAGAGGAACCCCCAAAGAGGTCGGAGTTCAGGATCATAACCAAGAACGGCGAGGAGAGGTGGTTGGACTGCAGGTCGGAAGTCATCAAATACCAGGGGAAACGAGCGGTATTAATTTCGGCGATGGACATTACTGAGCGCAAGCAGGCGGAGCAGGCGCTCCGGGAGTCCGAGGAAAGATACCGCGTCACCTTTGAAACAACGGGAACGGCCTTAACAATAGTTGAAGAGGACACAACCCTATCCTTAGTTAACTCCCAATTCGAGGAACTCTCCGGATATTCGAAGGAGGAAATAGAGGGCAAGAAGAGCTGGACGGAATTTGTCCTAAAGGATGACCTGGAAAGGATGAAAGAGTACCACCGCCTCCGGAGAATAAGGGAGGACCTTGCCCCAAGCAGCTATGAGTTCCGCTTTGTCGACCGGTATGGCCAAGTCAAAGATATACTCATGACCATTGCCATGATCCCCGGGACGAAGAAGAGCATAGCTTCTTTATTGGATATCACCGAACGCAAGCAAGCGGAAAGGCGAGAAAAGGAGCTACAGAGGGAACTCAATTTGTCCAGCCGATTGGCCGCCGTCGGTGAGCTGGCCTCTGGCGTGGCTCACGAGATAAATAACCCACTCACCGCCGTCATCGGTTTTTCCGAGCTCCTAATGAGCCGGGATGTCCCCCCAGAGATCAAACAAGACCTGAGGATAATCAACGAGAACGCTCAGCGAGTGGCTCGAATTGTGAAGAACCTGCTCACCTTCGCCCGTCAGTCTAAGCCCGGGCGAGAGTACGTGGATATTAACTCTCTGGTAACCCAAGTCCTGGAGCTGCGCGCTTACCAGATGCAGAACAATAACATCGAGGTCAGCACCCAACTTGCCCCAGAATTGCCCCGAACCATGGCCGATCCGGGCCAGCTCCAGCAGGTCTTCCTCAACATAGTCATCAACGCCGAGCAGGCGATGAGGGAAACCCGAAACAAAAGGAGACTTCTGGTCAAAACCGAACGGGTGGGCAATTTCATCAGGGTGTCCTTTAAGGACAGTGGACCGGGGATACCCCCGGAGAACCTCGACAAGATTTTTGATCCCTTCTTCACCACCAAGGAGGTGGGGGAGGGGACCGGGCTGGGACTGAGCATCTCCTACGGCGTTATTAAGGAGCATGGCGGAAGGATTTACGCCAAGAGCAAACCAGGCCAGGGGGCAACCTTTGTTGTGGAATTACCCATAGTAGCTGAAGCTGAACAGGCAGAGCTAGTGGAACCGTCGGAAAAAGAGCCGGGGAAGGTAACCGGGGCCAAGATAATGGTGGTGGACGACGAGGCCGGCGTACGCCAGTTCCTGAGCCGGGCACTAACCCAGGAGGGGCACAAGGTGGAAACCATAAATGATGCCAAGATAGCCCTGGAGAGATTAAAGCGTGAGCGATATCACCTCATCCTGCTGGACATCAAGATGCCCGGCATGGATGGGTTTGACTTTTATAGGCAGATAGGGAAAATTGCTCCATCGCTGCAAAGAAGAACGGTCTTCATCACCGGTGATACCCTAACTCCAAATACCTGGGATTTTCTAAACCGGACCAAAGCCCGCTATATATCCAAGCCCTTTAAACTAGAACAACTAAAGAGAGATATAAACCGCATATTAAGCGAAAATGGGGCTGGTGGCCCCTAAATGACTAAGTGGCTTTTCGCCCGACATTTAACTCAGCAGGCCAAAAGGCCCGCTAAAACATCGAGTATCTCAAGGAAGCAGGAGGTGAGAGGATGGCTAAGGGGAAGGAGACCATACTGATCGTTGATGACGACAAGGGTGTGAGAAAGCTTCTCCGTCAGAGGTTGGAAGACGAGGGTTACCGCTGCAAGGAGGCGGGAAGCGCCGGTGAGGCCCTCGCCCGGCTGAGCAGCGGTCCACCCGGGGTGGTGCTTCTGGACATTAAAATGCCCGATAAATCGGGGATGGAGCTGTTGCCGGAGATAAAGGAGCGCTATCCCGATGTGGTGGTCATCATGGTCACCGGCATTAGTGATGTGACCACTGCCATTGCCGCCATGAGGCAGGGGGCATATAACTACATAACCAAGCCCTTTAACCTCGACGAAGTTGTTCACAGCGTAGCGAGGGCTGTGGAGAAGAGAAAGCTGGAGCTGGAGCTCCGAGATTATCAGCAACATCTGGAGCAAAAGGTAGAGGAGCAGGCCAAGGAGATTCGAGAAACTTTCCTGGGAGCCATGGCCGCTCTCTCCTTTGCCCTTGAAGCCAAGGATAGCTACACCGCCGGGCATTCCCGTCGGGTGAGTGAGATCGCCCTGGCGATTGGCAAGGAGCTGGGATTGAGCGAGGAGGAACTGGAAGACCTTCGCTGGGGCAGCTTGCTTCATGATATAGGCAAAATTGCCGTGGATCAGGCCATTCAGAACAAGCCTGGCAAGCTGACCCCCCAGGAATATGAGCACATCATGACCCACTGTATAGTTGGGGCCAGCATAGTCCGACCGGTAGTCAGGAGCGAGAGGATAGTTGAGATAATCGAACATCATCACGCCCACTACAATGGAGGCGGCCTTAATCAGACCCTTCGGAGAGAAAGGATACCTCTGCTGGCCCGGATTGTGGCCGTGGCCGATGCCTATGATGCCATGACCTCGACCCGTCCTTATCGTGCGGCCTTAAGCCGGGAAGCCGCTCTGGCCGAGATCCAACGGGGTATGGGGACTCAATTCGACCCCCTGGTGGCCCAGACTTTCCTCAAGCTTTCGGGCGCCGAGCTAATGCCGCAGAAGAAGAAGATCCTGGTGGTCGATGATGAGGAAAGCATCAGGGTACTGGTGAGGAGCATCCTGAGCAACGATTATGAAGTTATCGAGGCGACCGACGGACAGGAGGCCGTGCAGGTAGCCCGGGATCAGCGGCCCGACCTCATCCTGATGGACATGCTCATGCCGCGGCTGGACGGTTATACCAGTTGCCACATGATTAAGACCGACCCGACCACCTGTCAAATCCCGGTGATCATGCTTACCGGGGTGAGCCACAAGCTCAATGTGGAGATCAGCAAGGAGTTCGGCGCCGACGAATACATGACCAAGCCCTTTAGTCCACAAAGCTTGCTCGAAACGGTTAACCGCTTCCTGACGAATCATCCCGAAGGGATTATCGTAGGGTAGCGAGTGAGGAGTAACATGGCCACAAATTCATGGCTTTGCTGTAGATGTGGGTACTGGTTCATCTGGCTTTGCCCCGGAAGGCCAAGGTGTCCCCGATGCCAAAGTACCAATACCGATTCAACAGAGGGCTAGAGAGGGAAGCCACAGCAGCATCCTCTCGCCATGTAAATACTTATCTTAACCGGCACTAACCTTTCTCATCCCCCTTTGATCTCGGCCCCGTCATTTCACCTCGTAACGCCGTTTTTTTATTTCTAACCTCAAGCTTGGTTAAAAAACGCAATTCGGTGGGTTGCAATCCTCAGCTCGATATGGTACTATGGTACCACTCTCCGTACCTCCGGAGCGGTTGTGAGGAATAGAAGGACAAACATCCAGATAATAGCCGAGATCCTGAGGTTGGCGAGGACGGAGGTGGGCAAAACTCGTATTATGTATAGTGTGAACATGAGTCATGCTCAACTGGGAAAATACATCAGCTTTCTTCTGAGGCGCGGCTTCCTAGAGCTCCTTGAAGGCGGTGGCTCCGTTAAGTACCGGACCACGGGGAAAGGTCGAGAGCTTTTAAAGGACATCGACAAGATGGCTGTCGTCCTGGGGTTTGAGCCAGATTCCGACGGCGCCAAGCCGACCAAACTGGAGAGGAAGGTCTATGTCAGAGGAAGCAGTTGAGCTCTCGCCCACCCTGCTTAGGAAAATAGATGAGAACCGTCGCGGCCTTACTCGTGAGGAGTTCATTGAGCTCTGTGTCGATACCTGGCTAAAGCAAGAAAAGGCCACCCGCGAAAAACCCTCAGAGAGTCCTTACGTAACCCGTGAGGAATTCCAGGAATTCGAAAGAGGAATCAAAAATCTCCTTCGCTCCTTCCTCAACTTCTTCCTGCTCTACTGGATGGAGCTAAGCCGGGAAGAGACTCCTCGGACACGCCGGCTAAAAGATCGTCTGATGAGCCTTATGGCTGAATAAAGGGCAGAAAATAAGGTGTATACCCACCCACTATCTTCCACCCCCCTTCAATAGGGTAGCCCACTCCCAGGTTGGCCGTAAAATCCCCTTCCTTCACTAGCTCTCCCTTTTCAAACACCTTGTAATGGAAGCTTACGTCGGGGAAAGCGATCCACTTCTCCTTGGTGAGCGTCGCTCCCGCCTGCTTGGCCACCCAAGCCTTGCTCACCTGAATGTTGGAGAACCCGTAATCGAACTGCTCGAAGTAATGTTCATAGCGTGGCTTAATTTCCCCTTTTACTATCTCATAGCTGAGTCGCAGGGGCTTGGCGTAGAACTTCTTAACCAGGTCTGGATCCTCCTGCTGGATGGCCTTCAGGAATTGTTTGATGAAATTAACTACCTCCTCGGCGGCCGGGGCGCCGGGAGCTGCCGTCGGGCTTACCGGCGAGGGCGAGGGGGTGGCAGTTGGCGTGGTCGGGGTCGGACTGGCCCCAGCCGTCGGGCCGGGTAAGAGCACCCCAGCGCTGATAAGCCACTTGTCTCCCACCTTCTTCAGCTCGAAGTCAGAGCCACACCTCTGCCACTCAGAGGCAATGCCCCGCACTACAGTCTGCAACTCATAGCGAAGTCCAAGCCTTGCCTCAGTATCTGTCTTTGAAAACACCGCGATGCTTACGCCCCTGATCTTGTAGTCAGCCACCTTGAACATATTCCTGTACCCTGCCCCACCCATACAGCCCACCTTCCAGGCCTCGGAGGTGTATAACCCCTGGATTTTCCCCAAGTCCTCCTTCTGAAAAGCCGAGAGCAGCGCCAAGAGGGTCTTCTCCGGAGTGGCTGCTCCAGCCGGCTTGGTCGGGGAAGTTGCTGGCGATGGGGAGGTCGAGGGACTGGCTGCCGGGGAAGGAGCGGCCTTCTTCCCACATGCCACCGTCAGCAAGAGCAGAGAGATGAGCACCGTGAACAGAACTAACCTTCTCATCTTCCCTCCTCCTAAAACCTCCTTTTAACTTAATTATAACTCCCCACGTCAATGACCAAATCAATGACGCAGGTTCACCCGGGCGAAGTCCCTCCGAAGACCCCCTAGAAAATTGTTCTAGAACTATATCACTTTTCAGGTAAGCGAAATTCTGGTATTTTAGTACCAGTTAAAGGACTTTTGTCCCGGGGATGCTCGCGGCAAGGCGATTTATCCCTACCCTTATCAGCCTGGTAGTTCTGTTATCTTCATTTCTCCCGTCGGGCGGTTTCCTCTCCCCTATCCCCACCTTTGCCGACCGGATAACCTATCCCCATACCTTCTCCTCTCCTTACGACGATGCACACACCTCGCAGTCTACCTTCGGGGGAGGCTGGGCTAGGACATCCGCCAATCGAAATACCGGGTACATCGGTGCTTCTTCGCTTTCCTATGTCGGATGTGCCACTGCCGAGGCCACCCAGCGCATACTCGTCAATCACCCCGCCCCCGGCCTGCCTTACCGCTTCCACGTCCACGCCCAGGTCATCTATGCTGGGGGCACGCAGAAATTCGGCTGCTCCGCCTCGGCCTGGGGAGCAACATATAAGGTATGGCGCATCGGCGATGAGTACTACAAGGATGTCTTGGACCCGGCCTTCGGCTGGGATGATGTAGCTCACGCCGCCGTTGACCTGGCCCTTATCTTTGCCTCGGCGGGCGTGGAACTCGCCGGGGTTGAGGTGGAATCTGGAGCCGCCTGGGAGGACCTCACCACCGCTCAGAAGATAGCCAAGCTGATAGACTACCTTGGCTATTGTAACGACGCTGAGAACATCGCCGAGGGGTTTTATAGTCTGCTTGAAGCTCAGAATGCAGAGAGGTTCAGCATAGATTTCTCCTTTAACTCAACCGGCTCTGAGTGGATAGATATAGGCTTTAGGACGGACACGTCCGGCTGCTTGTTGGGCACGTGTTACGCCGTCATGGTCGGGCTGGTGGAAAGCGTAGAGGTCACTGCCGTCCCGCTAAACGCCGATGGTTATTGGAGCTTTGACAACTGGACAGGGGGAGATCCAATCTGGGATGACAGCGGCCGCGGTCACGCCGGTCACCCCTATAACGGCCCTACCGCGGTTCCGGGCAAAATAAGCGGGGGAATTCACTTCGACGGCGTGGACGACTGGGTCAAGTTTGACTTCGACTCTGCTGCCCGAGCTGCCCTGGCGAGGCAGGGGACCTTCGAGCTCTGGGTGAAGCCGGAGGAGGTGAGAAGCGCTCATCTTATTTACGGAGGCCATGGTGGTGGAAATGGTTTCGGCACCGAAAAAGAGATTCACCTCAGCACCACCGATACCGGACGGTTTTCCTTCTACCTTGGAAGCTACGCTACCAACGAACAGCAATTTCACATAACTTTCGGCTCATACCAGCCAGGACAGTGGTATCATTTGGCCGTAAGTTACTACAACTTCCCCGGACAACCAATGAGGTTCAAGCTTTACCTCAACGGCAATCTGGTTGACAACCATGAGTGGATTCTCGGCCAGGGAACCGCTTCCCTTGACCTTCAAGACCTACGCCTCGGCCGGCCGAATGCCAGTGAGAGGTATTTCAAGGGGGTTCTCGACGAAGTTAAAGTATACGGCTGGCGCCTCACGGATGAGGAAGTCCAGGAGCATTATCGCCGTGACGTTGACCTGCGGCCTCCTACCACACCAGTCCTGGTGCAGGATTACCCTTACACTGGTGATTGGGGAAAGTCCATCCACTGGGAACCCTCAAGCGATGATATCCTCCAGGCCGGCGATGGGCTTGGTCAAGTGGCCAAGTATAAGGTGCAGTGGACAACTGATCCAAACAACTGGCCTGAAGATTACTATATTCATCTCTTCGAGACGAAGGTGCCATATTATACCTTCCAGAACGCCCCCTATTTCCAGAAGGTCTATTATCGGGTCAAGGCCGTGGACTGGAGGGGGCGTGAAAGCAGCTGGTCGAACGTTTGCTGGTTCTTCCTAGATCCTGCGGGGCCGGAGTTCACCAGCTTCAATTTCCTGGACTATTGCTCTGCGGGGGAGGTCCAGGGCGATGAGGTATCCCTAACCCTGCATTTGCGAGCCAAGGATACCACCATCTATAACGGGCAGGAGGTCGGCGGTAGCGGACTGGCCGCCTACCAGATAAGCCTGGACGGCAGCACCTGGGAAACCTACCACCTCTGGGAGGAACCCCCTGATAGCCCGATAACGCAGCTCGACCAGGACGTCCGGATAAGCATTCCCTACCAGGGAGATGGGTGGAGAAGCATCTGGCTGAGGTTCATGGACGCCGCCGGAAACCTCTCCCAAGCCTGCTCCGACTCAACCTACATCGACACCACCCCGCCGACCGGCGCCATCACCATAGAGAACGATGCCGAGGTCACCTCGGGTCGGGTGGTGACGCTAAACCTTCAGGCCACAGATGAGGGGAGCGGCCCCGCATGGGCTCGGTTCCGCAACGAAGGTGAGGAATGGACAGAGTGGAAGTATTCCTCAGTCGGGTGGTACGACCGCGACTACCACCACTGGGTGCTGCCCGAAGGAGAGGGGGAAAAGACCGTATATGTCCAGTTCAAAGACGGGGTGGGCCATATCTCCCCAGAATATTCGGACACCATAAATTATGTGCCCGTCAGCGGGAATATAAGCATAAACAACGGCGCTGAGTGGACTACCAGCAAAAGCGTGAGCCTCGATCTCTCGGCCAGCAAGACCGCGGATCAGATGAAAATCTGGAACGACGGCGAGGCGGAGCCTTCTGAATGGGAAAGCTACCAGAGCAGTGTAGAGAACTGGACGCTCTCCGGGGGCGACGGAGTTAAGACGGTCCACGTCAAGTTCCGGGACAGCTCTACGGGAGAAGAATCCGAGATTTACTCCGACAGCATAAATCTCGATTCCGCCCCACCCACCGGGCAGGTTGTGATAGAGAACTGGCCGCTGCCTACCAACTCCTCCCTAGTCACCCTGCATATCTCGGCCGAGGACAACTTCAGCGGAGTTGGCTGGATGAGGTTTCGTCAGCTGGCAGAAACTCAGCCGGTGGGGGAGTGGACTCCCTGGGAGGTCTACTCCGAGACCCGCACCTGGCACCTCCTGCCCGGGGAGGGATGGAGGGGCGTCCAATACCAGTTTAAGGACAGAGCCGGCAACATCTCCCGGGTCTGTGGCCGCCAGCTCAGGGTGGACCTCTCCCCCCCGGAGGGCTCGGTGAGGATAAATGATGGAGCCGAATATACCAACTCAACCTCGGTAAAGCTCGACTTGAGCATCACCGGACAAAGTCATTCCCTCCCCCGAGATTTCTCCTCCTCCCAAGGTCACATGGGCTGGTACTATTACCAGTCACCTTCCCCCGGAACATACATCCAGCTATCCTGGGACAACCACGTTGAGCCGTGGGGGGATCAGGCCTTCTATTCCTGGAATCCGAACGGGGCTGAGCCCCGCTACCTTCAGATAACCGGTCCGGATCAGGGGGCCCGAATCCAGACAGGGCACGGTTACAATGTGGCGATAGGCTGGCGCGCTCCGTGGGGAGCGGAGAGGACCGTCAGAGGCGAGCTCTGGGCCACCGCCCCCTTGGGTGGCACCCCCGCCGGTCATGACGATGGGGTCTACTTCTCCATCTACAAGAACGATGAGCTCATCGCCGGCCCGATACACGTCTTTCATAATGCCGAACTTCAGCACGGCGTCCTCGAGGTGACCATCTCCCTCGACATGGGAGACATGGTCTACTTTTACATAGACCGGGGGAACTGGCAGGACTGTGATGAAGTTCAGTACCATTTCACCATTACCGGACCGGAGGGCACCTACTACAGCCAGGTTCGTTTCGCCAACGTTTTGCCGCCAGCGATCACCTTCCAAGACCTCCTCCTTTTGTTGGTTCAACCGGAGGCATACAACCTCCTCGAACAAGAGGAAAAGGCCGCCCGGCAGCTGGAGTGGTCCGACTGGGAATCCTTCGCCGATGTCAAGCAGTGGGAGATCCCTCCCGGGGACGGGACAAAGACCGTTCTGGTGCAGTTCAAGGACGCCGCCGGAAATGTTTCCTCCGTTTACCGGGCCAGCATTTGCCTTGATCAAACCCCTCCCACCGGCACCGTGATCATCAACGGCGGGGCCTTAGAGACCAGCTCCCGTAATCCTTTGGTCGAGTTTTCAGCCAACGATAACCTGAGCGGGGTGAGCGAGTTTATGGCCTACTATCCCTACGGAAGTTGGTTCCCCTATAGGCACCAGCGCTGGTATACAACCCTTTGGTCTCCAGGGGTCAACCGCATAGGCGCGATCTTCAAGGATCGAGCCGGCAACGTCTCCGAGCCCTGCTGGGGCACCATCCTCTATGATCCCCTCTTCACCAGCTCGCGGGAGAGGCTGGGCAGCTTTAGCAACCTGGAGCTGGCCGACCTCAACGGCGATGGCCAGCTTGACATCCTGGCCGTCGGGCTGGGGGAGCCCTATGAGCTTAAGCTATTCCTCAGGCAAGATAGGGGTTTCCGCCAGGCTCGCCTTCTGCTCGAGGGAGAGATCGAGAACGTCTATCGCCCCATGCTGGGGGACATCGACCGGGACGGCGACCTCGACCTCATCGTCCTCCCCCGGGAAAACATCCCCCACGAGCTCACCAGGGTGTATCTCAACGAGGGACAGTTCATCCAGGTGGCCGAGCTGAGCTATGCCCTGGAGGGTGCTCTGGGGGATATAAACAACGACGGAGCCTTAGACCTCATCCTGAGCAAAGGGGAGAGCACTCAGGTATTCCTCAACAAAGGCAACTTCGTTCCCGGTCAGGAGCTTCCTCTCCGCGCCAGCTCTCTCGCCCTGGGCGATGTTGACGGCGACGGCGATGAGGACCTCCTCCTCGGACACTTCGAGGGCGAACAGGGGGTAATCACCCTCTTCTCCAACGAAGGAGGGCAGTTCTCCTACCGGAGCGATGTCCGGGCCACCGGCGACTCCAAGCGCTTCCCGATTGTCCTCCTCGACCTGGATGGCGACCAGGATCTCGACCTCCTCAGCGGAGGCCGCCAGACCGAGGCCTGGCTTAACGACGGATCGGGGAACTTCTCTCCCGTCTCCGGAACCCCCTTCGCCGATAAGGCCTCCTGCCAGATACTGGCGGCCGATGTCAACCACAACGGTCAGCCTGACCTGATCCTCGGTGAGCCCTCTGGGGAACTCTGTCGGGTGAACCTGGGCTTCTCCTGGGGAGAGCTAGGCTCCGACGGACTTTATCCCATCCGCTATGAGTGTCGGTCTTCCCCTCTTGCCACCCGGGGCATAGCCCTGGGAGATATGGATGGAGATCTGTCTCTTATACACATCTCCGAGCCCACGAGACTAGGCATGATCTCGTATGCCGTCTTCTGCTTGAAA
>CBFDTP010000034.1:0-13880 GCA_965612975.1 uncultured Dehalococcoidia bacterium
GGCCACCACTAAGAAGGGAGTTTTCGCCGGCGGTGACGCGGTGACCGGGCCCGCCTCGGTAATTGAGGCCATCGCCGCTGGAAGGAGGGCGGCGATCTCGATAGATAAGTACCTGGGCGGAAAGGGCGATATCGAGGAAACCCTAGTGGAGGCGGAGGAGCCGAGCCCCTGGCTGGGAAGAGATGGGGATTTCGCCCGCCGGCGCCGCACCTCGGTGCCCCTTTTAGCCGTTGACCTGAGGCTGGAGAGATTCACTCGGAGGCAGACCGTTGAGATGGGATGGCTGTTGGCCGAGCGGGAAGGGGAATTCTTGCCGGAGGAAAATCCATGGCGCATTCCCCCCGGCGGCTTTCCCGAGGTGGAGCTGGGCTTCGACCAGGAGCAGGCGGTCGAGGAAGCTAGGCGTTGCCTTAAATGCCACCTGAGGCTGAGGATCGCCCCGGCCCCTCTCCCGCCGGTGGATGGAAGGTGATGCCATGATAAGGGCTGAAGTGGTCATTGATGAGGGCGAATGCCAGGGATGTGGCTACTGCGCCAAATTCTGTCCCCGGGGTTGCCTGGAAATCACCGGCGAGAAGTTCAACCAACAGGGATACCTCCTGCCCTCCTTCGTGAAGCCAGAGGAGTGCAACACCTGCGGCTTTTGTGCCCTGCTTTGTCCCCGAGCGGCCATTGAGGTATACTTAGTTGCTGGCCAAAAACTCGGTGATCGAGGTTAAAGGTGGCTGAGCGGATGTTTATCGAAGGTAATGAAGCCATTGCACATGGGGCAGCCTTGGCTGACTGTCAAGCCTTCTTTGGCTATCCGATAACCCCCCAGAATGAGATCACCGAGTGGTTTGCTCGGGAGTTCCCCCGGATGGGGAGGATTTTCGTTCAGTCGCAGAGTGAGTTGGGCTCGATAAACATGGTATATGGAGCAGCGGCTGCCGGGGTCAGGGCCATGACCTCGACCTCGGGCCCCGGCTGGTCCCTCATGCAGGAGACGATGTCATCCATGGCCAATGCCGAGCTTCCCTGTGTGGTCGTCAACGTGCAGCGGGGTGGGCCGGGGGGAGGAACTATTCGCCATGCCCAGCAGGACTATCTGCAGTGCACCCGAGGAGGGGGCCATGGCGACTACCGCAACATCGTCCTGGCTCCGGCATCTCCCCAGGAATGCTGCGATCTAACTCAGCTTGCCTTCTATCTGGCCGATAAGTATCGCAATCCGGTGGTGGTCCTGCTGGATGCCATCATAGGGCGACTCCGGGAGGTGGTGGAGCTCAGGAAGCTCGATTTCGGCCCCTTGCCGGATAAGGACTGGGCGGTGAGGGGCAAGGGAGAACACAAGGATGGGAGGCGCCGGATTGTGGAACACTCCTCCGATCTCTTTGGCCGGGATCCCAACTACCTTGCCCTGCTGAGAAGGCTGAGCCAGAAAATAAGACAGATGCAGGAGTCCGAGGTTCGCTATGAGGATTACGAGGCGGCAGAGGCCAGGGTCATCTTGGTCGCCTTTGGATACACCGCCCGGGTGGCCAAGGAAGCGGTCAACAGGGCGCGCGCTGAGGGGATCAAGGCGGGGCTGCTCCGGCCGATAACCCTCTGGCCATTTCCTTACGAGGTGATTAAGGAGAAGGCCCGCCAGGGATGTCGGTTCCTGGTGGTGGAGGATTCCCTGGGGCAGATGGTCGAGGATGTCAAGTTTGCCGTGGAGGGTCGAGCTGAGGTCCACCTCGTTAGCGTGCTTGATCGCCATATTCCCACCGATGGGGGGATGATCTTTCCGGATCGAGTATTGGACGAAATTCGAAAACTGGAGCGGGGGTAAAGGCCATGGCCGAGGAAGCAGGACTGCTCCGGGAGAGGGTTGCCGGGAGGCCAAAGTTGTTGGTGCCGCAGATCGCTGGCTTCGTTTACTGCCCCGGCTGTGGACAGCCACTCGTTGCCCGCGCCATCGCCGAGGTGTTGGAGGAACTGGAAATGGGCGATAGGGCCATCGGCGTCTTTGGCATCGGCTGCAATTCCTTCCTGCTGGGGATGCTGGACATTGATGGAGTTGTCGGGCCCCATGGTCGCCCACCCGATATCGCCACGGCCATCAAACATGTCTATCCGGATAGGCTGGTATTCACCATTCAGGGCGATGGCGATCTGCTCTCCATTGGTGCTGACCCCTTGCTGGGCGCCTTGACCCGTGCCGAGAAGATCACCCTCATCATGCTGAATAATTCCGTCTATGGGACTACCGGTGGACAGATGGCTCCCACCAGCCTGCTGGGGCAGAGAACCACCACCACGCCGGAGGGGCGAGATCCGGCCAAGGCAGGTTTTCCAGTTCATGCTGCGGAGCTGATGGCTACCTTTAAAGGGGTGGCCTATTCTGCTCGGGGAGCCTGCAATAATCCCTATAACTACCAGCAGGTCAGAAGGTATTTGAAGACCGCCTTTCAGAAGCAGATGGAAGGAGTTGGCCTAACCTTTGTGGAGGTGCTCTCGGCCTGCCCCTCTAACTGGCGAATGTCGCCTTTGGATTCCCTGAAGTGGATCGAGGGGAGGGTGATACCCGAGTTCCCCTTGGGTGAGTTCAAGAATGTAGATCGGGTGGAATAAGCTAATCGGTCTTGGAGGCCTTCCATGGAGCAGGGATTGCCGGAGCGATATGAGGTGATAATGACTGGGCTCGGCGGCGGGGGCATACTCACCTCCGGACTTCTGCTCGCCTCCGCAGCGGTGAACCGATACCGGTATGTGAGCTGGTTTCCCTCCTATGCCATTTCCAAGCGGGGAGGACTAGTCGAGTGTACGGTTATCTACTCCGAGGAGGAGATCGCCTCCCCGCTGATCTCCCAGGCTGCCGCGGTAATCGTGGCCGAAGCGACACAGTTTGAGGATTTTGAGCGCCGGATTCGCCCGGGCGGGGTCATGCTCGTCGAGAGTGCCGGGCTGCAAGCGCAACCACGCCGGGCAGATATCCGGATAGTCAAGGTGCCGGCCATCGAGACTGCCATTCGTCTCAACGGCACCAGCCAGGGGGCCAATCTGGTGCTGCTGGGGGCCTTTGCCGAGGTGACCCAGACTATCCCGGCGGAGTTGATTCGCGCCGAGCTGGAAAAGTCCTTTGCCGGCAAGGAAAAGGTGCTGGAGAACAACCTGCGGGCCTTTGAGGGAGGGCGCAGCCTGATCAGAAAGAGCTGATCGGAAGTCTGCCCCCTGAATTGTTTTGACCTCGTTGTCCTGATAGCGGAGACGACGCAATTTGCATTCATTGACAGCCCTTTCCGACGTGGGTTAGAATGTTACAAAGTTCACTATTGAAGCTAGTTTTGTGAAATGCCGAATGAAATCCTGAGCGAGATCAAGGTATTAAGTCTGGAACAGGCTACCGTCCTCCCTTACCTCACCTATCGCCTGGCACAGGATGGAGCCCAGGTTATACGTCTGGAGAACCCTCAGTTTCCCGACCCCAACCGGCAGGTGGGGGATAGGGTGCTGGACGAGGAGCTAATGAACGCCTACTTCCTGGCCATCAACGCCGGGAAGAAGGCCATCACCCTCAACCTAAAGGCGGCGGAGGGCCAGGAGCTCCTGAGGAAGCTCATCCAGCGCCTTAAAATAGATATCTTCGCCACCAATCTGCTGCCGCGAAGTTACAAGAAGCTGGGCATAGATTACGAGACCCTCCGGGAGGTAAAGCCGGACCTGATCTGGGTGGGGATAACCGGCTTTGGTCCGGAAAGCAATGAGGCAGCCTACGAACCGGTTCTGGAGGCGCGAAGCGGGCTGATGGAGGTGACCGGGGAACCAGATGGGCCACCGGAGGTTGTCGGCATCCCCCTCAGCGATATGGGTACCGCGGAACACGCCTACGGTCAGGTGATGAAGGCCCTTTTCCACCGGGAGAGGACCGGCGAAGGCTACCGGATTGACCTGTGCATGTTCCAGAGTTCCACTTCCTGGCTCACCCAGGCCATCACCATGACCGCCAGCTTTGGTCGGGAGATGACGCGCCGGGGCAATACGCATGAGTTTTTTGCCCCGGTCTCGGTTTATAAGACTGCCGATGGTTATGTCTACATAGCGGTGGGGAATGACCGTCAGTGGGAGGATCTGACGAGATTGCCCGGCTTTGAAGGCCTGGCCCGGGAGGAATATCGGAAGAACGCCGGCCGGATAGCCGATAAGGAGAACTTGAACCGGAAGCTTGAGGAGATAACCCGGCAGCGGACCACTGACGAACTGATGCGGCTGTTCCAAGAGGCGAGGATACCCATTTCCAGGGTGAATAGGATTCGCGAGGTAATAGAGGATCCCCTGGTGAGGGAGAAATTGCTCTACGCTGAGGACCCCCGAAGTGGCTTGAGGATCACCCTGGCACCTCCCCCAGTGGATACCCCCTTCCTGCAATCGGTGGGCCGAAGACTTAGTTTCCCGCCACGCCTCGGCGAGCATAATCAGGAAATCTTCGGCCAGGTGCTCGGCCTGAGCGAAAGCGAGCTGGAAGAGTTGAAAGCTCGCGGAATTATATAAGGAGCGGTGAGGTTCCTCACCGCCGATTCGAAGGGTGGAGGGATTTAATTATCTCATAATTGGCAATAGCGCGGCCGGCGTGAGCGCCGTTGAGGCGATCCGGGGGAGAGACGTCAGGGGTTCTATAGGGATCGTTTCGGCTGAGGATTATCCGATTTACTCTCGCTGCCTCCTGGCCTACTACCTCTCGGGAGAGATAGAGGAAGAGAGGCTATTGTTTCGGTCGCCCGATTTTTACCAGCAAATGCGGGCGAAGCCCATCTTGGGGCATAAAGCAGTTCAGGTGGTGCCCTCGGAGAACCGGGTTCTTCTGGATGATGGGAGATGGCTGGGATACGATAAGCTGCTTTTGGCCACCGGCGCCTCTCCCAAGCGGCTGCCCATAAAGGGGGGACGGAACGAAGGTCTGCTGATGCTGCGAACGGTGGAGGACGTGAAGCGGATCATTTCCCTCTCCCGGGCCAGCCGTGAAGCGGTCGTCATCGGGGGTGGGTTGATCGGCCTTAAGGCGGCCTACGGTTTGAGCCAGCGAGGCTTGAAGGTTCACGTAATTGAGCTCCTCGATTGGCTTCTGCCCGGGATAATAGACCCGGGAGCCTCTAGGATCTTGGAGCAAAGGTTTAGGGAGCACGGGATCGAGGTCAGGACCGGCATCTCGGTTGAGGAGATAAGGGGTCGGAAGGGGTGGGTGGAAGGAGTGAGGCTTTCGGATGGGAGCATCGTTCCCTGTCAGTTGGTGATACTCGCTGCCGGGGTCAGCCCTAACGTTGAGGCGGTGCAGGACAGCGGAATAGAGCTTGGCCGGGGCATAATCACCGATGAGCTAATGCGGACCAATGTGGAGAACATCTTCGCCGCCGGGGATGTGGCGGAGACGATCGACCGGCTGCGCGGGGAGAGGGTGATCAATGCCCTCTGGCCCAATGCCATCTCCCAGGGCCGGGTAGCGGGGCAGAACATGGCCGGGGGGAAAACGAGATATAATGGCTCCCTATCCATGAACTCCACCAGTTTCTACGACCTGGACATAATCTCCTTTGGGGTGGTCAATCCTACCGATGAAGGATATGAGAGCATCGTTGAATCTAGGCCCCCAAATTATAGGAAGCTGGTGTTGAAGGAGGGGAGGATCGTGGGCCTGGTCGCTTTAGGCAAGGTGAGCCATGCCGGGGTGATGTTGTCCCTTTCCCTGAGGGGCGATGAGCTGTCCCAACTGCGGGGTGGGGTGATGAGCGGAGGCCTGTTGAGGAATGAGAAGTTGCTCGTCATACAGGGGAGGAGAAGAGGCTTTAACCTCTAGTCGAAAGGAGGATTTGCATGGGCAAGATCGTGTTTAACCCCAGTCTCTGCACCGGCTGTCGGGCCTGTGAGCTGGCCTGCAGTTTTTACTGTGAGGGGATATTTGCCCCTTCTAAGTCGAGGATAAGAGTGGTGAGGATGGACTGGGAGGGAATTGACGTTCCCATTGGCTGTGAGCACTGTGAGGATGCTCCCTGCATGCTCGTGTGCCCAGTCAAAGCCATTTACCGGGATGAGGACACCGGGGGAGTGCTCATTGACTATGATACCTGCATCGGGTGCAAGGAATGCCTGGTTGCCTGCCCCTTTGGAGCGATACACTTTGACCGGGAGAAGGGGATAGTGTACAAGTGCGACCTGTGCTTTGGAGATCCCGAATGCGTGAAGTGGTGCTTCACCAAGGCCATTGAGTGGGTGGAGGACGTGGAGGCGGTGCCGGCGAGCAAGCGAGGAAGGCGTGCTTTAAGGGTAGCTCGGGCGAGCGAGGCCAGCCGAAAGCTAGCTGGCTTCTAAGCCCAGGGTCGGAACACGTTTCCAAGGAGGAAAAGGATGGAAAAGCTAGGAGGCTATGCCGGTAAGTTTCTAAGGATAAATCTCACCAAGGGGGAGATAAAGAAAGAGCCGCTGAGAAGAGGCCTCTGTGAGGCCTATATTGGTGGAAGAGGTTTTGGTGGCAAGATAATCTTCGACGAGGTGAAGCCGGAGACCGATCCCTTGAGCCCGGACAACGTCTTGGCGATCTTCACCGGCCCCGTCGTGGGGCTTCTGGGACCTACCTCGGGCAGGATCAGCGTATCGGCGCTCTCCCCGCTGACGGGGATATATGGAAATTCCAATTCGGGCACTCACTGGGGTCCCGAGCTGAAATACGCTGGCTACGATGGGATCGTGCTGGTGGGCAAGGCGGAGACCCCAAAGTACCTTTATATCAACGATGATCAGGTTGAGCTGAGGGATGCCTCTCATCTCTGGGGCAAGGGGGTGATGGACACCACGAAGCTTCTCCTGGAGGAGTGCGGTCCGGAGTTCAAGGTAGCGGCCATCGGTCCGGCGGCCGAGAAAGGCGTTCTTTTTGGCAACATAATTTTCGACTTCTGGGATGCGGCGGCCAGAACTGGCATGGGCACGGTTATGGCGAGCAAGAACCTGAAGGCGATAGCGGTGAAGGGAAGTGGGGGGCTGGAGGTGGCCAAACCTAGGGAGTATTGGGAGGTGGCTCGTGAAGGCTGGCTGGCCTTGCTCACCGACCCGGGATTTAAAACCCAGGAGCACCCTGCCCTGGGAACCCTGGTGGTGATGGGCTGGGGTAACGCCCTCGGGTTTCTCCCCACTAGGAACTTCCGCGAGACCTACTTTGAGAAAGCCGACCAGATAAGCGGTGAGCGGTTCCGAGACCTCTATAACGTGAGGGAAACCCCTTTTCCGGCGGGGAGGGCCTGCATGTCCTGTCCCAACCGGTGCAAGAGGTATGGCAAGGTAGAGTCGGGGAAGTACGCCGGAACCCGGGGGAATATCGAGTTCGAGACAGCTTGTGCCTTTGGGTCTAAATGTGGGGTGAGCGATCTGGCAGCCGTCTTTCATGCCTACATGCTGGCCAATGATTACGGAATGGATGGGATATCCTGCGGAAACATGATCGCAACCTTTATGGAGCTGTACGAGGAGGGAATTCTTCGCCCGGAGGAAACGGAGGGCCTGGATCTGCGCTTTGGCAATGCCGAGGCGATGATGGAGCTCATCCACCGGATAGGCAATGTCGAGGGGTATTTAGGTAGGTTGGGGGCCAAAGGTGCTTACTATGCCACCCAGGAGCTGGGTCGGGGCTCCTCCTATTATACCACCTGCATCAAGCGGATGGACACCATCGCCACCGATCCTCGGGTGTCGCTCGGCTTCGGGCTGGGCTTTGCCGTGGCCAGTCGGGGCTCGGATCATTTGAGAGCGCACGCTGTTTTTGAGATGCAGCGCCCACCTAAGGAGGTGGCCAAGGAACTGTTCGGGGCGGAGATCACCCTGAGCGGCTATGAGGGGAAACCTCGAATGATATTCTGGCATGAGAACAATGCGGCCATCACCGACTCCATGGGGATATGCCGCTTTATGCATGCCTCCTATTACATCCATTACCCTGTTCCAGAGATCTATTACAAGTACGGGTATCGGAAGGATAAGCCCCATTCTCTCAAGTTTCATGATTGGCTTTCGGTGGCCACGGGTCTGGACATGAGCTATGAGGAGCTGATGAAGGTCGGGGAGCGGATAATTACCCTGGAGAGGGCCATCAACCTTCGGCGGGGGGTGCGAAGGAAGGATGACACCCTCCCGGAGAGGTTCTTCAAGGAGACCGTCCCCACGGGCCCGGCCAAGGGAATCAAGCTTGACCGGAAGAGGTTTGAGCAGCTAATAGACGAATATTATGATCTCAGGGGATGGGATAAGGAGACGGGCTTCATAAGTGAGGAAAAGCTGAAGGAGCTCGGGATGACCGACGTGCTAAAGGTGCTTAAAGATGAGGGGCTGGTGACCTCTCGAGAACGCCTGGCGGAAACGACCAAGGCTGCCTCGAAGAGCAAGCGAAGGAGCAGCTAAATTCTGGATGGATAGGGGGTACTCAAGATGCCGGCTTGCAGGATCTGTAAGACTCGTATTCCCATGAATACCACCGGTGTGGAGGCTTACCGCTGCCGGATTTGCGGGAAAACCTTTTGCCGGACTCATTTCGTTCTCCCGAGGGGTGTCTGCATGCTATGTGCTGGGTTTTCAGAGGAGGAGGCCCTGAGGAGGAAGAACCCCAGGACGGCCTCCCTGGTCAAGGCTGGTGTTCGCTGACAGCCCTCTAAGAGCGGGGTCCAATGCCCCTAGTCAGAGTGAAGTATCTGGCCAGCTTTCAGGTCTGTGCTCGGAAGACAGGTGAGAGAATACCCATTGGTCGGGGTGAGTCGCTGGAGGATCTGCAGCGGCGACTGATTTCGAAGTATGGCGGCGGCTTCGAAAGATGTCTGGACGAGGAGCGGTGCGTTATTTTTGTCAACGGGGAAGAGGCTTCCGGAAATCCGGTGTTACAGGATAACGATGAAGTCATCTTTGCGATAGCTCTCGGTGGTGGATAGAGTGCCGGACCTCCTGGTAGATGCCAGTAAATGCCTAGGGTGTTGCTCTTGTGAACTGGCCTGTGCCGTCTATCATTCTGCCTCACGGAACCTCTTCGCCTCCGCCGAGGAGCCTTCGCCCTCCCTGAGTCGAATAAGGGTCGATTTAATTGAGCGAGAGCCCTTTCCCGTCGTCTGCCACCACTGTGAGCACCCGCCTTGTGTTGACGCTTGCATGTCCTCGGCCATGCATAAGCCGGCGGAAGGCCTTGTCCTAGTGGAGGAGGAGAAGTGCGTCGGCTGCTGGATGTGCGTCATGGTTTGCCCCTTCGGGGCGGTAATTCCCGACAAGGAAGCTAAGAAGGCCCTGAAGTGTGACAAATGCCCGGAGGAGGAGATACCCTGGTGTGTAAGCTGGTGTCCGACAAATGCCATAAGCTTTGTTGAGGCTGAAGACTTGGTCCGGGCAGGAGCAAGGGAGAGGGCCAGGCAGGTCTTCCTCCCCTCGGCTGGGGGGCAGAAAGTGGAGGAAAGAGGGATGAAGGAAAAGGAACAAGGTCAGCCCAAGCCGGAGTGTGGGTTTGGCACGCTGGGAATATGCTGTCAGGACTGCAGCCTAGGTCCCTGCCGATTTGACCCCTTCTCAAGGCAGCCGCAACTTGCAAAGTGTGGGCTCTCGGTTGATGAGCTGGTGATGAGGAATTATTTACGAAGGTTGGCGCTGGGTGCCTCCTCCTTCGCAGCCCATGCCAGGAGACTGGCTCAGTTAATCTTGAGCCGGAGGACGAGGGGTAAAGCAGTCCAGGTGGCCAGGCAGGCGCTCGAGGATCTCGAGGGCACCGGAGAACGAACTTGCACCTTCCTGGGGTCCCAGCTAAGTCCGGAGCAGCGGGAATTACTGGCCGGGCAAGGGGTAAGCCCGCCGGGCATTGAGCGAGCCATCCTGGAGGTCCTTTACTACGAGGCATCGCCGGCCGGGAGCGGCGCTCTGAAGGAAGCCCTTAAAAAAGGAATCGCCGTCTCCCTGGCAGGACTGGCCGCCATCAATGCCATAAGGGCTATGGAGGGCTTCCTTCCCCAAAGGGAACTCTCGCTGCTGGAGAGTTTTTGCCGGGAGCGAAAGGTCAGGAAGGCTGCCCGCCTGAAGGAGATGGCAAACCGAATTGCTCGGCGTATTGTGGAGGGTCGGGGTCTTGCCTTTGTCTTCGAGTGTCAGCCAGCTACCTTGTTTAAGGAATTGGAGAAAAAGCTGCTCCAAAAGAACATATCGGTGGTCGTCCTGGGGTGCGCCGGCGACAGCCTGTCCTCGGCCCTACACCTAGGGGACTGTCTTCAGACGCCACTTCTCCCGCAACTTCTCTTGATGGTGGCCACCCGGGTTGAGCCGGATATCCTGCTTACAGTGGTGCTGATACCGGGCAGGATGAACCCCGAGATGGAGATGATCGCCCTGGCCTTGGCAGCTATTGGCCTCCCCGTGTGCCTGATATGGCCTTCCCCGGTTTTAGGCAGCGCCCGGGTTAAGGAACTCTTGACCACGGAGCTGAGGAGGAGGTTCGGAGGGTATTTCATTTTCGGTGGCGGTGATGAGGAGGAGGTCATAGCCCGGGTGGAGGGACTTTTCAGGCGATAAAATTTATTATGTTGACAGTCGCAAGAGAGAGTGTCTATGATTTTAACAAAGACAGGGTGTCCGGATAATGATGAGGCCCTGGGCGTCGGATGCCCGGAATTTGTTAAAGAGTTTCCCCCTTGGGAGCCTTTTCGGTTAGCTGCTCTGAGGTCGCTGATTGGGACTTGACCTTTACTTGAGAGCCCGATTGGTCGCCCGTCAAAAAATCGAAGGAGGCCACCGGTGACGCAAAGGAAAACCTTCCTGCCGGATATCAAATCCCCGGAGGAATTCAAGGAGATCCAGCTCGAAGGACTCAAATGGACCGTAAAACATGCTTATGAGGGCTCTGACTTCTACCGCCAGCGGCTTGATGAGGCTGGGGTGAAGCCCGAGGACATCAAGAGCCTCGATGATCTCCAACGCCTTCCCTTTACCACCGCCGACGACCTCCGGGCGGGTTATCCCTTCCCTCTCCGCTCGGTTCCCTTCGAGAAGATCGTCCGGATCCACGCCTCCTCGGGCACCACGGGCAAGCGCAAGGTGCTCTGCTATACTCAGAAGGACATAGATGATTGGGCCGACATGTTTGCCCGCTGCTTCGAGATGGCTGGCATGACCCCGGAGGATCGTCTGCAGATCGCGGTGGGATATGGGGTTTGGACTGCCGGGGCCGGGTGGCAGCTCGGCTGCGAGCGCTTCGGTGCCATGGCCGTCCCGGTCGGGCCGGGCAACATAGAGCTACAATGTCAATTCCTGGAGGATTTCCAGAGCACTGTGCTCGGCTGCACCGCCTCCATGGCCCTGCTCATGGCCGAGGAGGTGGATCGGAGGGGGCTCCGAGAGAGGATCAGCCTCAAGAAGGTCATCATGGGGGCCGAGCGGTCGAGCGAGGCCATGCGCCAGAAGATCAAGGAGCTACTCGGCGTTGAGCACGTCTTTGACCTTCCTGGTCTCACCGAGCTCTATGGTCCCGGAACGGGGATAGACTGCCCCAAACACGAGGGGATCCACTACTGGGCCGATTATTATATCCTGGAACTCCTGGACCCGGAGACCCTCGAGCCGGTGCCCCCGGGAGAGGTTGGTGAGATGGTGGTGACCACCCTGAGAAAGGAGGCCGCTCCGCTTATCCGCTACCGAACCCGGGATCTCACCCGCCTGATCCCTCACCCTTGCTCCTGTGGAAGCGTCTTCCCCATGCATGACCGGATATTGGGCCGCTCCGATGACATGTTCATCTTCCGGGGGGTGAACATCTATCCTAGCCACGTTGATGAGATCCTTTCCTCGGTTGCCGGGGTGGGGAGCGAGTACCAGATCATCCTAGAGAGGGGGACGGACGGGAGGGACTACATGACGATAAAGGTAGAGCGAGATAGAGGGATCGATAGCTCACGGGATAAGGAGCTTGCCGGCCTGATTCAGGAGAGAATAAAGAGTCGCATAATGGCGAGTTGTCGGGTCGAGCTGGTGGATTACGGGTCTCTTCCCCGTTCGGAGCGAAAGTCGAAGAGGGTCTTTGACTACCGAGAATAGGAGGCTACATGATAAAGCAAATAAGTCACATAGGCATTGCGGTAAGGGATCTGGAAAAGGCGATGGATTTTTACCGCTCCGTCTTCCGGCTCAAGCCCTCCGAGCCCATTATCGGCGGTGAGGGGGACGTTAAGGTAAGCCTGGTGGAACTCGGGAACACCGTTATTGAACTGCTTCAACCCACAGGCGATAAAGGGGCAGTGGCCAAGTTCCTGGAAAAGCGTGGCGAGGGCATTCATCACCTCTGTCTTGAGGTGGATGATATAAACTCCGAGGTGGAGTTCCTCCGGGCCAGCGGGGTGGAGGTCATCGGGAGCCCCAGGCCTGGGGCCGAGGGGATGAGCGTCTTTCTTCATCCGAGGACGACCCAGGGGGTGCTCATCGAGCTGGTTCAGAAGGAAGGGTAAGATCGCCGAACAACTTCCTAAGGACATCTAACTTCTTTTTGGGAGGGAAGAGTGGATTTCCAGCTGAGCGAGGAACAGCTTATGTTCCGGGATCTGGCCCGAAAATTTGCCGAGAGGGAGATCTTGCCTCGGCTTAAGGAATTCGTGCGGCAGGAAGCCTTCGATCCGGGGATCATCAAGAAGTTCGCCGAAGCCGGGCTCCTGGCTCCGCACATGCCTCAGGAATACGGAGGGTTGGGGCTGGACTACGTTACCTGCTGCATCATCTGGGAACAGCTCTGTTGGGCCAGTCTGGCGGTGACCCAGGCGGCGACGAGCGGACCCATACAGCCGGGGACCAACCTCCTGGACGCCGGCAACGAGGAGCAGAAGCAGAAGTGGCTGCCGCCGGTTTGCCGGGGGGAGAAAATCCTGGCCGGGGCGGTGGTGGAACCCAATGCGGGCAGCGACTCCTCCATGATCGAGACCACTGCCGTCCGTAAGAATGATCACTGGATTATTAACGGCAGCAAGATCTTTATCACCAATGGTGCCGAGGCCGACGTGGTGCTGTTCGTGGCCCAGACCGATAAGAGCAAGGGGATTGCCGGGCTGGCCTCTTTCCTGGTGGAGAAGGGCACGCCCGGGTTCACCAGCACCCTGCAGAGGGGGAGGATCAGCTGGCGAGGCGGCAGTGAGGCCGTATTGAGGTTCAGCGACTGCAAGATCCCACTGGAGAATCAGGTCTCGCCCGCCGGACGGGGCCTGCGGGACGCGCTGCGGGGCATTGACACCGCTCGTCTCTTCTTGGCCGCCGGCGCGGTGGGCATGTCTCAGTGTTGCTTGGAGGCCTCCATAAAATATGCCAAGGAGAGAGTGCAATTCGGCAAGCCAATAGGTGGTCATCAGCTCATACAGGGGATAATAGCCGAGATGGCGGCCAGGATTGAGGCGGCCAGATGGCTTACCTACTATGTGGCCGACCTTAAGACGAGAGGGGTGCGCCACATCAAGGAGATGTCCTGCGCCAAATGGTTTGCCACCGAATCAGCGCTCTGGATAACGGCCCAAGCGGTCAAGATCCACGGCTCCTTTGGAACCTTTGACGATTATCCTGTGGGTTATCACTACCAGGATGCCATCACCGCTACCATACTTGGCGGCACGGCCGAGATACATAAGCTGACCATCGGGCAGCAGTTGCTCGAGCTGCGAGCCTTTACCTAAATGAAGCAAAAATTCGATGCCATAGTGGTGGGGGCGGGCCCGGCGGGATGTGCCTGCAGCTATCGACTGGCAAGGGCAGGACTACAGGTATTGCTGGTGGAGAGGGGAAAGTTCGCCGGGGCGAAGAACATGTGGGGCGGGGCCTTCTTAGGCCCCACCTTAAATGAGCTCATCCCCGGCTTCTGGGGGGAGGCCCCGATTGAAAGGTTCATCGCT
>CBFDTP010000035.1:0-13684 GCA_965612975.1 uncultured Dehalococcoidia bacterium
GACATCCTACATAGCGGTAACCGAAGAAGGTAGAATGTTAGCCGGCCAAAAACTTGTAAGGAGGCCGGCAAGGATGGCTAAAATAATACAAACAAGCCATCTACGTCATCCAAAGGGGGTCATCTTACCGGCTGTGTCGGAAAAGCTTCCCCCGAGGACAAACCTGGGCTATAATAGCTGGTTGGGGAAACCCGCGGAGGCTTTTGGAAAGGAGGTTGACTTGGAGAAATTATCTATCGCTTCCGATGCCCCCGGGAGAAAGCTCTTCTTGCTGGGAAATGAGGCTATAGCCCGGGGGGCCATAGAGGGAGGAGTTCAGGTCGCTGCCGCTTATCCGGGCACCCCCTCAAGTGAGATAATGGAGACCCTGGCCAGCGTGGCCAAAGAACTGGACATATACGTTGAGTGGTCGGCCAATGAAAAGGTGGCCTTTGAGGTGGCCTTGGCGGCCTCCATCTGCGGCGTGCGAGCCATGGCCTCCATGAAGCACGTCGGGGTAAACGTGGCTCATGATGCCATAGTAACTGCCAGCCACATCGGAGCCAAGGGTGGACTGGTGCTGCTCGAGGCCGAGGATCCCTGGATGTGGAGTTCCCAAAATGAGCAGGATAACCGATATATCGCTGAGCAGGCTTACCTGCCAGTGCTCGAGCCGTCCTCAGTTCAGGAAGCCAAGGATATGATGGCCCAGGCATTTCAACTTTCTGAGGATTTCAAGCACCCCTTCATAGTCAGATCAGTGACCCGCATAAGCCATGCCAGAAGCGATGTCGTTCTCGGACCCATATCCCGGGAAAGAAGAAAAGGAGCATTTCAAAAGGATCCCTCTTGGCTAGTCTATACCCCAGCCGGTGCCCGGAAAAACAAGCCCTTAATGCTACAAAGGTTCGAGGAAATCAAAAGGGCGGTGAGCCAGCTCCCCTATAACCGCCTTGAGCTGGCCGATGGAGCCAGCCTGGGCCTGATTGCCTGTGGTCTCTCCTACAGCTATACGATGGAGGCTCTGAGGTGGCTTGGTTTGGAGGGAAAGGTGTCCCTGCTTAAGATCGGCACCCCACACCCCCTGCCTGAGGAGCTGATCAGGAAACTTCTGGCCGCGGTCGAGCAGGTGCTGGTGGTGGAAGAGCTTGACCCATTTGTCGAGCTACACGTCAAGGCCCTAGCAGCCGAGGCCGGGCTCTCAACTCCAATTCATGGCAAGGATCTGCTGCCACGCATTGGGGAGCTGTCCACGCGGAAGGTCACCGAGGCCATTGCCAAGCTGACCAACTCCAGGCTCCCAGTGGATTTTTCCAAGCAGGATCAGCTGGCCAAGGAAGTGGCCCCTCTGCTCCCTCTCCGCCCCCCAGCTCTCTGTCCCGGTTGCCCTCATCGGGCTTCTTTCTATGCCATTACCACGGCCGCGCGCCGGGTGGCTCGTGATCGCGGACGAAACGTCCGGCCCATCTACCCGGGCGATATTGGCTGCTATACCCTGGGTTATACTCCCCCTCTAGAGGCAGTAGATACCACCATCTGCATGGGCGGAGGCTTTGGAATTGCCAATGGGCTGGCTCATGTGGTTGACGCTCCCATAGTGGCTCACCTGGGGGATTCCACCTTTTTCCATGCCGGGATACCGGCGCTGATCAACGCGGTGTACAACAAGGCCAACGTAACGATGGTGGTGCTGGACAACTCCGCCACCGCCATGACCGGGTTCCAGCCACACCCCGGCACGGGCTATACCGCTATGGGGGACAAAACGGTCCAACTGCGACCTGAAGAAGTAGCCCGGGGGTGTGGGGTAAAGCTTATCGAGGTGGTCGACCCCCTAGAGGTCGACGAGGCCATCAGGGCAGCCGAAAGGGCGATCCGGTTTGATGGTCCTTCTTTCATCGTATTCCGAAGGTCCTGCGTTACGCTTGAAGTAAGGGAGAAGCGGAAAAGAGGGGAGAAGATAATACCATACCGGGTCGATGAGGAAAAATGCCGAGCTAAATGTAATGCCTGCATCCGACTACTGGGTTGCCCGGCCATAATGAAGACGGACGGTAAGGCCGTGATCGACGAAGCACTCTGTACCGGGTGTGGGCTATGTGCTCATATTTGCCCTTACAACGCCATTGTGAGAGGAGAGCAGTAAATGATTGAGGAGCTTAATATACTGATCACTGGGGTAGGCGGGCAGGGTGTGATTCTCATGTCCGAGCTTCTAGGCCAGGCTGCCATAGAGGAGGGCCTGAAAGTACGGGGGTCCGAAATACTGGGGATGGCGGTGAGAGGCGGGCCAGTGGTGAGTGTCATTCGGATCGGCGATGGAGTGTTTGGGCCCCTCATACCTGAGGGGAAGTGTGATATCATGGTGGGGATGGAACTCGCCGAGGCCTTGAGGAACATCGCTTACCTTTCAAAATCCAGCCTGGCCGTGGTTAATTCGAGGAAAATACTTCCCTACACCGTTTCGTTGGGCCTGAGTCCTTACCCAAGCTACGAACAATCGCTGGAGAAGCTAAAGGAAGCGGCTGGGCAGGTGGTCGTCCTCGATGGTGACCGGCTTGCTCGGGAAGCTGGCAGCTTACTCTCAGCCAATATAGTCATGCTCGGTGCCCTGTTGGGCACAGGACGGGTTCCGATAAAGCCGGAGACATTGAAGGAAGCCATCAAGGAACGTTTTCCCAGACAGGCAGAGATCAACCTAAAGGCCTTTGAGCTGGGTTATACCGCCTGCAGGCAGGGGGCGGGCAAATCAAGCTAGAAATCTCAGGCCTGCTCTCCAAGCTGGGTCAGGTGGCGAAGGAGAGCGTAGTTTTCGTTTACCTCCCGTTGCAGCCGGTCCAATTCCTCCGGGGTTAGGTGTCGGTACTTACGGATTAGCTTGGTGTATTCGGTAATGGGCCGCGGCTGGGCCACAGTGTGGGTCAAGCGGAACCTTCCCCGCTCCGCTTCCCACAGCGGAAAGAAATTGGTTCTCACCGCCATTCGACAGACCTCGATGGTCATGTCAGTCGCTACCCCCCACCCGGTGGGGCAAGGGCTGAACACATGAATATAGGCCAACCCCTCACTCTTCTTTTCCTTGGCCTTGAGAAGCTTCTTGGCAAAGTCCTCCAGGTGACTTAGGGTGGCCGTAGCCACATAAGGAGGCTTATGCATGGCCATGATGAGGGGGAGGTTCTTGGCCATGGTTTCCTTCCCTCGCCGAGCCACCCCCACCGGGGTGGTAGTGGTGCTCGAACCAAAGGGGGTGGTACTGCTTCGCTGAATTCCGGTGTTCATATAACCTTCATTGTCATAGCAGATGTAGATAAAATGCTCATCTCGCTCGGCTGCCCCGGAAAGTGGTTGAAATCCGACGTCAGCGGCACAGCCATCCCCGGTGAAACATACCACGGTGATATCCTTGCCGATTTTGCGGTAGTACCTCGTTATCCCCGTTGCGCTCGAGGCCACCCCGGTCATGAGACAGCTATAATAGGCTAACTTGTGCCATGAGCCGATGTTCTGACCATAAAGAACCGGGGCAGAGCAGGAGGGTGTACCCACGATCACGATATCCCGGCCCAGAACCTTGGCCGTGAATCGGAGGGTAAGCTCCAGCGGGCAGCCGGAGCAAAAGGCTACCCCACCAGCGAAGGGATCCTCGGCACAGAAGTAGTTAAATACCTTGGACAGTCTCTTCTTTCTCTCGGCCATAACCTTTTACTCCTCCAGCGGTATCCAGGTGACCTCCTGGTAGGGCTCACCTCGCGCGGCAGCCCAAGTAGTATCTATCACCCGCTCTATATGGGGGACGGTGATGTCCATGTTGGCCAATCCATCTATGAAGCTAAGCAGCGGAACGGGGCCAATCTCCGGGGTAAGCGCTCGCAGTTCCATATAAATGGGGCCACAATTCCAGCCGAAGCAAACGCTGCGATCGATAACCCCAATGGCCCTCCTCCCTCGCAGAACCTGGGTCAGCTTCTCTCGAGGGAAAGGCCGAAACATCCTCAGTTTGACCAGGCCAACTTTCAAGCCTTCCTCTCTCTTCCGATCCACCACCAATTTGGCTGTTCCACAAGCGCTTCCCGAAGCTAGCAAGACTATCTCCGCACCTTCCAGGCGATACTCTTCGATCTGACCGCCATAGCTTCGCCCAAAGAATTCCTCGAATTGCTGGTCTATCTCGTCAAACTTCTTTTTAGCTCGCTCCATGGCAGCGCAGTGTTTATACCGCAACTCCATGAACCCCTCGAGGATGCCATGGGTGCCACAGCCCAAGGGCTCCCCCGGAACCAGCTTGGTACGCTCCGGCTGCTCCTTAAGAGGTGCCAGAAAAGCATCAACATCTTCTCGATCGGGAATATGCACTGCCTCAGCTAAATAAGAGAGGTAGAAGCCGTCATAGTTTACCATCACTGGAAGCTGAATTTCGAAGTCCTCCGCCAGCCGGTAAGCCATTATCACTGAGTCGAGGATTTCCTGACAGTTCTCCACGACTATCTGGATCCACCCAGAGTCCCGGGTGCAGATCATGTCCTGCTGACCTGAAGAAACGGCCAGAATGCCAGGCATTTCCCGGTTAACATTGACCATGACCACGGGGGCCCTGAAGCCAGACGCCTGCAGAACGGCGTCATACATGAAGGCCAAACCCCAAGAAGAGGTGGCGGTGAAAACCCGGCCGCCGGCTATGGCCGCCGCGGCCACGATGTTCATGGCAGAGTTCTCTCCCTCAACCTCCACCATCTCGGCATCCAAGAGCCCATCAGCATGAAAGCGGGACAATTGCTCTACTACCTCGGTCTGCGGGGTTATAGGATAGGAGGCTACGACATCAGGCCGACAGAGCATTGCCCCGTAGGCCGCGGCTGCATTTCCAGTTATTACCTTTACCTCGCCCTTGCCTTTGGCTTTCATTCCTGAAACTCCCCTTCCGCTACCATGCTTATGGCCTTCCGAGGACACTCCTGGGCACATATTCCACAGCCCTTACAAAAGTCCAAGTTGGGCACAAAATGATCCCCTTTATCAAGCATGCACTGGGTCGGGCAATAGAGGGCACAAAGCCCGCAGTAGATGCACTTCTCCTTATCCACCACTGGCCTTTGCGTGCGCCAGCTTCCGGTGTCCAGGCAGAGGAAGGACTCATCAGCATTCGACCAGCCGGCTTCGTATTTGGTGTAAATCTTTAGCTTTACCACTTGATGATCCCCACCTCTCGGAATCCTCTTTCAGCACTGCGGAGGTTCTGCTTGAGAAGTTCCCCGCTGAAATATTGCTTCAGCCCCGCCAGAATGTGCTCCAGCTCTATCCAGCCAGTGGCGGCGGCGAATGCTCCTAAGATACAAGTATTGGGCACATCTCGCCCTATCTCCTCCACCGCAATCTGGGTGGCATTCACCACCCCGGCCAGCTTAAGGTTCTCGTGAGGCCTCTTGGTGAGTGCCTTAGGACTGTTCAGGATCAGGATTCCCTCCGGCTTCAGCCCGTCAAAGAGGTTTGGCAGGGAAAGCAAGCCAGGGTCTATCACCACCAGGCAATCGGGATTGTAGATCTGGGTCTTCTCCTTAATCGGCTTATCATCCACCCGGGTGAAGGCCACCACCGGAGCCCCACGTCGCTCAAAGCCGTACATGGGGAAGCTGGCCACATACTTCCCCTGAGCTACGAAAGAGGTGGCCAGCATTCGCGCTGCCAGAACAGCCCCTTGCCCACCCCTTCCATGAAATCTTATCTCCTTCATGAAGCCTCCAAATCTAGGCCGATGGCACGGTCGAGATCGGGGTGAGCGGGCTGTAGAAACCGTTGCGCAGTATCAAGTAGCGGAGACTCAGGTCTCCCAGGAGTTCGAAGAATATCGAAAGGCCGAGGAGTACCGCCGGGATGGTCTCCAGGCCGGAGACCACAGCGCTGCTCACCACCCCAAGCGGAAAGGCCACCCCCAGCAAGACCACCACGATCCAGAACAAGGCCCACCATCTCCCCACCACTATCTCCCTCACCGAGACCTCACCCGCCTTTGAGCTATACCGAACGCTGACCAAGTAAGCTGCCACGATTAGGATAAACGCGGCCAGCAACACGCGGATGAGTTCCTCTATTCCTGGCCCCGTCTGGCTGAGCGTCCCCGTGGCCAAAGCCACGCCCAGGGCCAGTTCAGCCCCTCCCCAGAAGCCGGCGACCACGTAAAGCACTGGGAGCAGAGCGGTATTCCAAAGCGGGATGCCATTGACGTAGCTCATGGCGAAGCCGCCATAAATGGTGACCAGAAAGGCGATGATTTCAATTATTATCAAGAGCCCCAGGGGCGAGGTGGCCCAGTAAACCAGAGCCATGTGCAAGATTCCGAGAACAGCAAAAAGGGAGATAAATATCATGCCCCGGGAGATCCAAGATGTCTGAGGTCGGAGAAAGGCCCGGTAAAACCGCAGGGGCTGTCCCAAGTATAAAAGGTGGAAACCACCGCCGAGGACGAGGCAGACAAGCCAGCCAATAAACATCCCCCACAGGCTGTTGAACAGGGCAGCTACGAATAGCATTCCGGCACCCAGCTCGATGAAGAAGAAAGCCAGCCACAGGAGAACACCCCGTCCCAATATCCATTCCCGCTGCGGGGTATAGCGGGTCATGAACTCAAACGGTCTCGTCTGGATCATGGTTCCTGACCTCCTCCGTGCTTATTCTAGGTAATAAATTGAGGGCTCGGTCCCATACTCGGCATGAAGTGGCTTGCCCTTCCTCTCCTTTATCAGTTCGGAGACCTCACTGTAAGGGTCGTCGAGGTCGCCGAAGTACATCGCCTTGGTGAGGCAGTTAATCACACACGCCGGGGTAGCCTCCCGATCCACGCCGGGCTTTAAGCCCTTGGCCAGTCCGGCATCAATTCGCTCCATGCAGAAGTTACACTTCTCCACCGTTCCCGGCGTATGCGGATAGAGCTGCTTCCCTACCTCTTCAAAGGGGGTCAGCCCTTGCCCGGGGAAATATTCCTGCTCGTCAGAATAAAACACCCGAGACTGGTAGGGACAAGCCATCATACAATATCGACAGCCCATGCACTTGTCCGGATCAACCCAAACGATGCCATCCTCGCGCTGCTGAGTGGCCCCGGTGGGGCAGACGTCCACACACTTGGGCTCCTGACAGTGGTTACATCGCACCGGCAAGATATGCTTGGTCACCAAGGGGTATTTCCCCGTTTCGGAGATCAGGACTCGGCACCAAAAAATGCCGGGGGGCAAGAAATGCTCAGCTTTGCAGGTCAGCACACAGTTCCAACAGCCAATACACTTCTTCAGATCGATGACCATCCCCCATCTCATGATGCGCCTCCTACTTTCTTTCGACGGCCGAGATTATCGGCTCTATCTCCGGCCGCCAGGTAGGCATTTTCCAGGCCTTCTCATATTCTACCCGGCGATCGACTTTGTAAATCTTAACCGCGGCCGCCGTTTCCTGGCTGAAACATATTGGGCAGACATGCTTAAAATCCGACTCCAGGAGGATGTTAAAGTTCGTCCCCTTACCATAGGCGATGGGTTGACCCCTGGCCCAGCCTCCAGAGCAAGCAGCAATTGATACCGTCTTAGGATGCATGCCTTGCAATGTCTTTAGGTAGCCAGTTACCTTCCGGCCATAAGGTGTCTCTAGGCAAACAAGGTCCCCGTCCTTCAGTCCCTTCCTTGCCGCCGTGTCGGCATTCATCGTAATGGTATAAGTATAAGGACAGAGTCGGCTGGCCTCGTCCAGCCAGGGGGCTTCCATAGTACCTGAACCAGAGTGAAGTATGTCCCTATAGGAGAAGCAGTATAGATCAAATTCGTCATTTATTTCTTTTGCCACCTGAGGTCTAAAGTAGCTCACCAAAGGCGTCCACTGATCCCACTCAAGCTCAAGATCCACCTTCTTCGCATTCTCCATCACGTGGGGCTTCAGCTCCGCTATATGCTCTTGATAAATGGGTACCCGAGCCTTAATGAATGGGCGCCAGTAAGCTTCCCTGACTCGCTTGGGCCAATGGATATAACCATGCTCTTTAAAGTAGTCCAGGCCATGTTCTGGGCCAAAGTAGTATTTCAATACCCTATCTATGAGCTCTGGATAGGTGAGCTTTTCCTCCGGCTTCACGATCTCCACAACCTTGCTCCTGTCTATTCCCAGGGCACCCTTCATACTGGCAATATCGCCGCCGATCAGGGCCTCGCCCCCGAAGCTGGAGAAGTAAACATTGTAGTAGTGGTTAAGCTGCTCCCTCATCCCCAGCCGATCCATCAATTCCCAAAGGACCTCGATCACCTGGCGGCGCTCATACTGGGGCTCAACTACTGGCTGGCGGATGGGGAAATACCAACCCTCAAGGCCAATGGGCCAGGTGAAGAAGGGGGCATGGTGCTCGAAGAGGCCCCAGCTCTCCAGGGCATGGGTATCGGGAAGCACTATGTCGGCAAATCCCTCGTTGAACTCGTTAAAGGTGGTATTGATGGAGACCGTGAAGGGTACTTTCTTAAAGAACTCCGTCACCACTTCCCTATTTTGGGTTGAACGAGCAAAGTTAGCTCCATAAATGATGGCCACCTTTATCTCATAGGGTCGTCCGAGGCGATTCCAGTAATCCTCGAAATCGCTAGTTGCCGGGTGAGGGGAGAAGGAAGCCGTAGGAACCAAATCCTTAAAGCAAACGTCTGAGGGAACTTTGGATTCCTCCACTGGCCAAGCCTTATGCTCCATCCAGGTTCCCGTGGTGAGCATGCCATCCCGTGGATCGGGGTAGGGCAAGATGACAAAGCGACCGGTCTCCGGGTAACCCAAACTGACCGGAGGCCAACCAATGGTTCCCCCAGGGACATCCATGGCTCCTACAATGGCATTCAGCAAGCACACGGCCATATAAGCGTGGCCGCCATTAGTGTGCCCCTGACCGCCACGGAACATGATCGCCGAGACAGGCCTATAGGGCAATTTCTCCACATCCCCAGCCTTCCCCCGCACCTCAATGGTGCTGCCTACCCGCGCAGCCTCAGCGAACTCAGTAGCGATGCGGCGGATGGTCCGTGCTGGAACCGTGCTCACCTCCGAGGCGAACTCTGGGGTATACTTCTTAACGTGCTCCTTTATAAGCTCAAACGCTGGCCGACACTTAACCCCTTGAACTTCATACTCTCCGAAGAGGGCTACATCGGTCGAGTCCTCAATGCTGGGGTCGTCCCAGACCTTAGCCTTACCCTCCCTCTCATCCCAGAGCATCGGCTTGCCGGTTTCCTTATCCCGGACATAGACCAGATCAGGGCCAACTAAGTACGGACCGTTGGTCCGCGTTTTGATGTAGTCCATATCATATATTCCCAGCTCGTTAAGGATCACGTTTACCATGGCTAGGGCTATGGCACCATCAGTACCCGGAAGCAGCGGAATCCACTCGGTAGCCTTGCCCCCACCAAAGTTGCACATAGGATCAAAGACGACGATCTTGGCTCCTCGGGCTCGGGCCTCGGCCGCCAGGCGGGCATTGAAGCCAAACGAATGACCTGACCCAGTACCCTTATTGGAACCAAAGTAGATGACATAGTTGGTGTATTTCCAGTCAGGCACGATGGACCAGGAGGCATGGAACAGTCCCGCCCCTAGATGGGCCGCGTTGCCGCAATGCAGTCCAGCCCCACCGATATACCAGTTAGGCGTACCGAAGAGGGCACCGAAGACAGCGAAGCCCAGCGCCAGGTTGGAGGCAGTGCCCGGGGTAGGAGTTCCCCCATGCAGCAACTGACGGGGGTCGTCCCTTATCTCCTTCAGCCTCTGGGTTATCTCGTCGAGGGCCTCTTCCCAGGAAATTCGTTTCCACTTGGGATCCTCGAACAGCCCCTTCTTCGGGTTTGTTCGCCTCATGGGGTAGTTCACCCGGTTGGGATCGTAGAACTGCTGAATCAAAGCCTGAGCCTTGGCACATACCCCACCTCGAGGTCCAAAGTCGCTGTCGGGATCGCCTTCTATCTTCACGATCACTCCGTTTACCCGGCGAACGCGAATAGTGCAGGTAGCGTAACATCCTCCGCAAGTGGTCTTAACCCAGGTGTCGTCCCAAATCTCCGGCTGCTTAGCTGGCATGGCAAACACCTCCTTCTTGTAGGGAGTTAAAAATTTGCCTTAACAAGGTGGGAAAACTTAAGATCAGGGGATAACTAACTGGCCTTGGCAAGAATTTAGCGCCATAATCGCATTCTGCCATTCCGCCAGTAGAAACGATAGCATCTGGGGTAGTATTTTGTCAAGCATCTCTACCTGTTGAACCAATGGCCTGGAGATTGACAAGAATAAGGTGGGGGTCTATATTTTAGGCAGCGACATGACCGATTCAAGGCGCGGGGAATCATGAGGACGATAGAGGTAAGAGAGGTTACCCAGATAGTTGCTCAGCTCTGCATAAGGGCTAACTACACCCTAGGCGAAGACGTCATCCTGGCGCTCAAGAAAGCTCTGGAGGAGGAGGAATCACCCGCTGGCAAGCAGGTTCTAAGACGGCTCCTGGAGAATGCCGAGATAGCCTCAGCCGAGCAAATTCCCCTGTGTCAGGACACCGGCACGGCAGTTATCTTTCTGGAGCTCGGCCAAGAGGTCTGTCTCATTGGGGGTGATCTGAATTCCGCAGTGCTGGAGGGCGTTAGAAAGGGATATGTTGAAGGCTATCTCAGGAAATCCATAGTAGAGCGACCCTTTTCAGCGAGGGTAAATACTAAGGATAATACCCCTCCGGTAATTCACATAGAGATAGTTCCGGGCGATAGGTTGAGGGTCACCGTGCTTCCCAAGGGTGGAGGGAGCGAGAACGCGAGCGCCATGGGCATGCTCACTCCGGCAGAGGGTAGACAGGGGCTGATCAACTTCGTTGTCCAGACAGTTGACCGAGCTGGCAGCAACCCCTGCCCCCCAACCATTGTAGGGGTAGGAGTAGGAGGAACAGCCGAAAAGGCCATGTTTTTGGCCAAGAAGGCCTTGTTGCGTCGGGTTGGCGAGCCCAGCGCCGACCCCGAGGTAGCGGAGCTGGAGAGGGAACTCCTGAGGCGTATTAATGCCTTAGGAATTGGTCCCATGGGATATGGTGGCCGAATTACCGCCTTAGCAGTTCATGTTGAGACGATGCCCTGTCATATAGCTAGCCTGCCCGTGGCGGTTAACCTGCAATGTCATGCCGCCCGGCATGGGGAGGTCACTATTTAAAAATCATGCCGAGAAGGGTTAGGCTCCCACTAACTGACGAAGAGATGGAAGGCCTCCGGGCCGGAGAGGAGGTGCTGCTCAGCGGCGTTGTTTATGCTGCCCGTGATGCCTCTCACCGACGCCTCATTGAGGCGCTTGATCAAGGTAAGCCGCTACCCTTTGATCTCAGGGGACAGACGATTTACTACCTGGGCCCTTCGCCCGCCAGGCCAGGCAGGGTAATAGGCTCGGCTGGCCCCACCACAAGCGGTCGCCTGGATACCTACACTCCTCGCCTCCTGGCTGAAGGGCTTAAAGGGATGATCGGCAAGGGGAACCGCTCACCGGAGGTGAAGGAAGCTATCAAGAAATATCGGGCGGTTTACTTCGGGGCAATAGGAGGAGCCGGAGCACTCCTGGCCAAATGCATCCGGAAAGCTGAGGTAATAGCCTACGAAGAACTTGGGGCTGAGGCGATAAGAAGGTTGGAGGTGGAGGATTTCCCGGTGATCGTGATAAACGACCCTCACGGCGGAGACCTCTATGAGGAGGGCAGGCTCAGGTATCAAATCAGGTTTTAGAGCTCCGGCTTTTCGTCGCTCGAGATTGGCTGCTTGACAACGCCCAGGGCTGAGAATAAATTAGACCTAGCAGGCCAAGGCGATTCTTCAGGAAAAGAAAGGAGGTGTATGGAGATCAAGAAGGTCGGAGTTATTGGAGCTGGAGCGATGGGGAGTGGCATCGCTCAGGTCTTCGCCCAAAACAGCTTTCAAGTGGTAATGCGAGACATCGCTGATGAGTTTCTGCAACGAGGGATGAAAAACATTGAGCAGGGCCTGGGGAGGATGGTCGCCAAGGGCAAGCTCAGCGAAGGAGAAAAGGCCGCCATCTTAGAGCGTATCAAGCCCACCCTTTCCATGGCCGACCTGAAAGACGTTGACTTCGTGGTCGAGGCAGCCATTGAAAACCTGGACCTGAAGAAGCAAATCTTCAAGGAGCTGGACGAACTCACCCGGCCGGAGGTCATTCTGAGCACCAATACTTCCTCGCTGTCCATCACCGAGATAGCCGCCGTCACCGGGCGTCCGGACAAGGTGGCCGGCATGCATTTCTTCAACCCGGCACCGGTGATGAAGCTGGTGGAAGTGGTCAAAGGGCTGCTCACCAGCGATGAGACGATACAGACGATCCGGGACCTGGCGGAGAAGAGCTTGGGGAAGATAACCATTCTGGTCAAGAAGGATACCGCTGGGTTTGTGGTCAACCGGATAATGATGCCCCAATTGATGGAGGCGATAAGGATATATGAGGAAGGCATTGCCTCAATTGAGGACATCGACAAGGCAGTAAAGCATGGCTTAAATTACCCCATGGGGCCCTTCGAGCTGATGGACCTCACCGGTTTGGACATCGGCTATGCGGTAAACGAGGTCTTGAGGCAGGAGCTACCACCGGAGCTAAAACACACCACCCCACACACCCTCAAGGCCATGGTGAAGGCTGGGAGGCTCGGCCGTAAGACGGGTGAAGGATGGTATAAGTACGAGCAGAAGTAGCCCAGGCTTAAACCCCTTGGGCTGAGCGAATGACGGCATCGCTCAGACGACAGACCCTGACCATCGCCTGAACATCGTGCACCCGAACGATATCGGCGCCCTTGACAATGGCGATGGCCACTGCGGCAGCGGTTGCCTCCAGGCGTTCCTCCACGGGGAGGCCCAGTGCCAGGCCAATGAAGGACTTGCGGGAGGGCCCAACCAGAATGGGCCTTCCCAATTCTTTTAGCTCCTCCAGCCGCCGAATGAGCTCAAGATCCTGCTGCCAGGTCTTGCCGAACCCGATGCCCGGGTCGAGGATGATGTTTTCCCAGGGTACACCGCGTTCCAAGGCCAGCTTCAAGCTCTTTCTCAGCGAAGAGATTACCTCCGTCACCACATCCGTATAGTAAGCGGTATCCCGCTTAATGCTCCCGTCGTATCCTCCCCTGTCCCGCTGGTTGCTCATCAGGATTATCGGGACTCCTCTTTCAGCAGCCAGCTCAGCTAGTCGGGGATCATGCTTCAGGCCCCATTGGTCGTTGATTAAGCTGGCACCGGCAGCGAGTGCCTGACGGGCCACCTCGTACTTATAAGTATCAATGCTCAGCGGAACGGAGACCTCGGCTGCCAACCGCTCGATCACCGGCACCACCCGCTTGATTTCCTCCTGAACTGCGATGGGGGCTGAGCCAGGTCGGGTGGATTCACCCCCGATGTCCAAGATGTCCACCCCCTCAGCCACGAAACGCCTTGCCCGGTCAAGCGCTGCCCTGGGATCAGCTACCCCATCCCCGGCGAATGAATCCGGCGAGAGGTTGATGATGCCCATGACATAAGTGCGCTCTCCCCAGCGAAACTCTGCTCGGCCACAGCGGGTAATGCCTAGAGGCTCCACAACCTTCATTTTAGCATGCCTCTCGCTCTCCCGGTAGGCTTTGAGTTTTCCCATCATTGGGGCTATGATAGATTTAAGTGAACCCCACAAAATCCAA
>CBFDTP010000036.1:0-13519 GCA_965612975.1 uncultured Dehalococcoidia bacterium
CGAGATCTACACCTAAGCCTTCGTCGGCAGCGTCAGATGTGTATAAGAGACAGCTCCAGATCCCCGATGCCTTTCCCCGGCTCGGCCGAGCCGGGGAAAGGGTGGGGGGAATAAACCGGAAGGCGGCCAGCGAGAGCGGCCTCCCCGAGGGAGTTCCCGTGAGCCTCGGAAGCTCCGATACCCAGTGTGGTCTGCTTGGCCTGGGACTTCGGCAAGTGGGAGAGGTGGGGATAATAACCGGATGGAGCTGTGCCATCCAGATGCTGCTGGATAGGCCCGTTTTCGATCAGCGCCTCTGGACCGGCGGTTATCCCCTCCCCAGGACCTGGGTTCTGGAGAGCAACGCCGGTGATCTCGGCGGTGCCTGGCATTGGCTGGGAGAGATCCTAGGAGAGGACGAGGCGAGGATGGACCGGCTGGCAGAAAAGGCCTTAAGATGCTCTGGCACGCTGGCCTGGCTCTCCCCCCAGGCCATGGACATGACCCAGCTGGGGATGCGGTGGGGTGGCTTCCTCTTCCCCTTGCCCCCACAGCTTGCTGGAGTGGACCGCGCTAGCCTGATACGAGCTGCCCTCGAGGGCCTCTGTTTCGCCATTAAGGCTAACCTGCTTCAGCTTGAGGAAGTCTCCGGGGAAAGGGCCCGCCGAATAGGACTCGGTGGGGGACTGGCTCAGAGCAGAACCTTCAGCCAAATCCTGCCCCAGGTGCTGGGGCAGCCGGTTCTTCAGGCCCGGCTTAAGGAAATTTCAGCGCTCGGGGCGGTGATCTGTGCCGCTGCTGGCTCAGGTCGCTTTTCCAGCCTGGAGGAGGCTCAAGAGGCCATGAAGGCCGAACTGCAGCTTCTTGAGCCGGATCCCCGGGCCTCACTGGAGTACGCCGAGGAGTTCGACCGCTGGACTCGCCTGGCGCATATGCTCGAAGCTCTGGTGGAGGGCTGAAGATGACTTGGGAAAGGGAAAGAGAGGAAGTGCTTCGGACGGCTCGACTATTGCTGGAGAAGGGTCTCGTGGTGGGGAGTGGAGGGAACGTCAGCCGGCGCCTTCCGGCCAAGGAACGAGACCTCTTGGCCATCACTCCCAACCGCCGGTACTATGAAGACCTCCAGCCCTCAGATATCCCGGTGATTGATTTTGAAGCAGAGCCGGTGGAGGGGGAGCTAGCCCCCTCAACCGAGGCCCTGCTCCACATTGGAATTTATCGGGCCAGAAAAGATGTGGGGGCAGTAATCCACACCCACTCCACCTTCGCCTCTGTCCTGGCCGTGGCTAGGCTGGAAATCCCCCCCATCCTGGACGAGCAGGTCGTCCATCTGGGTGGGGAAGTGAAGGTGGCCAAGTACGCCCCGCCCGGCTCAGAGGAACTGGTTCAAAACGCGCTGGAGGCTCTGGAAGAGCGAGATGCCGTGCTCTTGGCCAACCATGGGGTGGTGGGGGTAGGCCGGGACCTTCGTGAAGCGCTTACCGTCTGCGAGATGGTGGAGAAGATGGCCCAGGCCTACCTTCTTGCCCGCCTCCTTGGCCGGGTAAACCCTCTGCCGCCCGAGGTCATCGAGGCCGAAAAGGCCATTTTCAAGCTGCTACAGACAGCAAAGGAGGAAAAATGATCAAGGTGCCCCCGTTTTTGCTGCGCCGGCTCTACGTTAAAGGGAGCCTGCGCAACTCAGAGCAGGGCTTCGAGTTTGATCTGAAGAACACCCTTGGCTCCGGTTATGGAGTCAAACTTCTACCACTGATCCTGGATGGGAAGGAGCTTCCCCTGGAGAACTGCTGTTTTCTTCTCGACGAGAAGGAAACCCCCTTTGAGGCGGTGAGCGAGGAAAATCCCTTCACCCTCCCGCTGAACAAGGCCATCACCATTCGGGCCAAGGGAGTAACTCTCTCTCCCGGCCCACATCGAATAGGTTTCAGCTTCGTAGTACAGGGGCTGGGTCAGCTCGGCTTCGACTTCGTGGACGAGGTAAAATAGGCCCACCCCTTCAGGCTACCCATGAGGGTTCTCATCACTGGAATATCGGGCTATATCGGGAGTAGGTTGCTCGCCGCCCTCTCCGAGCAAGGCTGGGTGGAAAGGGTGGTGGGCATTGACGTAAACCTGCCCCCAGACATCCCGCCCAAGCTCAAGTTCTACCGGCGCAGCGTGCTCGAGAAGCTTAACGACATCTTCCTGGAGAACCAGGTTGATAGTGCCGTTCACCTGGCCTTCGTGGTGAAACCCACCCATAAGCGGGACCTCGCCCGGAGGGTGGACCTGGGTGGGACGGCCTCATTCCTGCTCGGCTGTGAAAGGGCCAAGGTTCGGCGGATAATCTGCCTCTCCAGCCATACGGTCTACGGCGCCTGGCCGGAATATACTTCGAAGCTCACCGAGGAAGTCCCTCCCCGCCCCCTGCCCGGTTTTCAGTATTCCTGGGACAAGGCCGAAGTGGAGCGGATGTTCTGGGACTTCGCCCGCTTCCATCCGGAGGTCAGACTTACCATCCTGCGAAGCTGCCCGGTGCTCGGCCCTAACGCTCAGGGCTCGGTGGCCACCCCCATGTTCCGCTCCCCGATGATTAAGGTCAGCGGATTTGACCCCCTGCTTCAGTTCGTTCACGAGGATGACCTCGTTCGCCTCATAGTCCAGCTCCTCCCTCAGCCGGTGGCCGGCATCTTCAACGTGGCCGGGGAGGGAGAGCTGAGATATAGCGAGGTGGCCCGGCTTCTGGGGGCTAAAGTCCTGCGCCTTCCAACCTGGCTTCTACGCTGGCTCATGGGCTTCTCCTGGGCCCTGCATCTTCAGGAGCAGTCGCCTCCGGAGGGTCTGCGATTTATCCAGTATCCCCCACTGGTGAGCACCCAGAAGCTAAAAAGTGAACTTGGCCTTCAGTTCCGCTACTCTTCCCGAGAAGCCCTCCTCTCCTTCCTCCAGGCCTCAAATCTCGAAAGGTCCTGACCTTGCAGGTCAAACCCTTTCGGGCTATCCTTAGTTAGGATGGCAATATTTATGAAAATCCTGGGGAAGGAATTTCAGCCGGGTAAGGTCATCGTCAACCCCAGTGATAAGGAGCTGAGGGTCTGGTCTTTCCAGCAGGGGGGCCGAATTACCCAGTTCGGGAACCTCGCCGTCGTCACCCGGGTAAGAAACCGGATTGCCAAGTTCACGCACATCATCATGGAGGATCCCTCTCCAGAGGATCGGAACCTCATTTATGAGGTCCTGGACTACCTTAAAACAAAGGAGCTCATTCAACTGGACCGCACCATGTGTCAGAACCCGGCCTACAAGGTCAAATGCCGACTGTATGTCACCTCGGATTTTGCCCGTCTCCCCCTGATGTGGGGCAGCACCCTGTTCCCCCCAGAGGGTGGGGAGCCCCAGTTCGTCACCATCACCGTGCCCGAATGGCCCGAAAAGAGGGTTTTCGTCTTCCCGGAAAGCGGCCTCACCATAATCCTGGGAACCGATTACAAGGGGGAAAACAAGAAGGCCATGCTCCGCCATCTCATGTACTGGGTCAAGAAGCGAGGCTGTCTGGGATGTCACGCGGCCAGCAAGCTCATACGGCTGAAAGCTCAGAACGGGCTTAAGGAATTTGGCCTGCTGCTCTTCGGGCTCTCCGGAACCGGCAAGACCTCCCTCGTCTGCCATCACCACTGGCTTACGCCACCCGAGACGGTGGTAATCCGCCAGGATGATGTGGTGATTCTCACCCCGGAGGGGAAGGCGATCGGAACCGAGGACTCCTTCTACATTAAGACCGATAGCCTTGAGCCGAAGACCCAGCCGCTTCTCTATGCGGCGGCCATCAGCCCCCGGGCAATTCTGGAAAACGTAAAGGTGGGGGAGAATGGCGAGGTGGACTTCTCCGATACCACGCTGACCTCCAACGGCCGAGCGATGGTCAAGCGAACCGATGTCGCCTTCACCGATGCCGAGATTGACCTGCCCCGGGTTGACTTCATCTTCTTCATCACCCGCCGCTATGACATCACTCCCCCGATCATAAAGCTCACGCCGGAATGGGGAGCAGCAGCCTTCATGCTTGGGGAATCGGTGGAGACCTCGGCCGGCGACCCCACCGAAGCCGGCCAGTCGAGAAGAGTGGTGGGGACAAATCCCTTCATCGTGGGCTCCGCAGCCCAGGAAGGGAACATCTTTCTCAACATCCTCAGACGTAATCCACACATTCAATGCTTCATCATCAATACTGGCTCGGTTGGCGGTGAAAAGGGGCAGAAGATCACCCTGCCGGACACGGTCAAGGCCATAGAGATGGCGGTGAGGGACGAGATCGAGTGGGAGGAGGATGAGTTCTGGGGATACTTGATCCCCACCTATATCCCCGGGCTGGATATGCGGCGGTTTGATCCGCACCAGTATTATGACGAGGACGAAATCCGGTGGCTTAAGGAAAATCTGAGAAGAGAGAGGCTGGACTGGCTCTCGAAATTTGAGCCCGAAGGCCTTGACCCGGCCATTATTGAAGTGCTAAGGCCCTAATTCATCACCCCTGTGCTTCGAATCCCCCACCCGGCGGGGTCTTCTTAATTGACTTCGCCAGGGGTGGGGGTTAAAATTAGCCCGAAGATGCATGAAGCTTAAGGAGGCGGAAGCATGGAATGGGGAATGAGAAACCGACTGGCACAGCTAATCCAACCCGACGGCCGGGCCCTCTTCCTGCCGATAGATCACGGATACTTTCAAGGGCCCACTCGTAAATTGGAGCAGCCGGGCAGGACCCTTGAACCCCTTCTCCCCTACGCCGATGCCGTCATGCTCACCCGCGGGGTGCTCCGCTCCTCAGTGGACCCTACCAGGTCCAAGCCGATTATCCTGCGCGTATCCGGTGGCACCAGCGTTATCGGGGACCTCTCTAACGAGGGGATCATCACCTCCATTAAAGAGGCCATCCGCCTGAACGCCTCGGCGGTGTCCCTCTCCATCTTCGTCGGCAGCGAACATGAGCATCAGACCCTGCTCAACCTCTCTCGGCTGGTGGACGAGGCGGAGGACTACGGCATCCCGGTGATGGCCGTCACGGCCGTGGGGAAGGAGCTGGAGAGGCGGGAGGCCCGCTACCTGGCCCTTTGCTGTCGCATCGCCGCTGAGCTGGGTGCTCGAATAGTGAAGACCTATTACTGCCCGGATTTCGAGAGGGTGGTGCAGGGCTGCCCCGTCCCGGTGGTCATCGCTGGTGGCCCCAAAGTGGACACCGAGTATGAGGTGTTCGAATTCGTCCACGACGGCCTTCAGAAGGGTGCCATCGGGGTCAACCTGGGACGCAACATCTGGCAGAATGATCACCCGGTGGCCATGATCCGGGCCCTGCGGGCCATTATCCACGACAACGCCACCCCGGAAGAGGCCCAAGAGATCTACAACGCCCTCAAGCAGGCCGAAAGCTAGCCTCAAAAAAGAGGACGGGAAGCTCAAGAAGCGGGAATTCGGAAAGAAAGGGGGTGATCAAGATGCCGCTGGTCCAGATGTATTTCGGCAAGGGGACCCTAACGGAGGAGCAGAAGGCCAACCTATCCAGGAAGATCACCGATTTGATCGTTGAGGAAGCCAAGCAGCCTCAGCATTACACCTGGGTCATAATCCATGAAATTCCCGCGGAAAATTGGATGGTTGACCGGCTAACCCTGCCGGAGCTGAAGGCGAAGCTTATGGCGGAAAAGGGATAAAGCTAGGTTCGGAGGCAAAAGTGGGAAACAAGCTCGTGCCCAATAAGTCGCCCTTTAGGGTCGGCGGTAAAAAGAAAAGACCGCAGGATGTGCCCCCTGAGGCTTTTGCGGGAGCATCATGCGCGTAGCGGTGTATTACAACAATCAGGATGTGCGGGTGGAGGAAAGGCCGGTGCCGCAGATTGGGCCGGGCGAGCTCCTAATGCGAGTGGAGGCCTGTGGTATCTGCGGCAGCGATGTGATGGAATGGTACCGGATAAAAAAGGCGCCGCTAGTATTGGGTCACGAGGTTGCCGGGGTGGTAGCAGCGGTGGGCGAAGGGGTGAAGCAGTATAAAGAAGGTGACCGCATTGCCGTCGCTCATCATGTTCCCTGCAATACCTGCCACTATTGCCTCAGCGGCCACCACACGGCCTGTGATACCCTGCTTTATCACACCGGAATTGACCCCGGTGGCTTCGCTGAATATTGCCGCATCCCGGCTATCAACGTAGACCGAGGGGTCTTTCCCCTGCCCGGGGAAATCTCCTTTGAAGAGGCTACCTTCATTGAGCCGCTGGCCTGTGTGCTGCGCGGCCAGCGGCTAGCTGGACTCAAGCCGGGCGATACGGTGCTCGTCCTGGGCAGCGGGGTGGCTGGGTTGCTGCATGTGCAGTTGGCTCGGCGGCACGGGGCAGGGCGGGTAGTGGCTACCGACGTGGTTGACTTTCGCCTGGAAGCGGCGAAGCGGTTTGGAGCCGAGGCCGTCATCCACGCGGATGACGATGTGCCCGCTCGCCTGCGCGAACTTAATGAGGGGAGGCTCGCTGATCGGGTGATAGTCTGCACCGGAGCTCGGCCAGCCCTAATTCAGGCCCTCCAGGCGGTGGAGCGCGGGGGTACGGTGCTATTCTTCGCCCCCACCCAGCAGGGGGTGACCATCCCTCTCTCGATCAATGACCTCTTCTGGCGCCGAGAGGTAACCCTCACCACCTCCTATGCTGGCAGCCCGGCGGACTATCTGACGGCGCTCCGATTAATCCGCTCCGGGGGCATTCCAGTGCGTGAGCTGATCACCCATCGACTTGGACTGGCAGAGGCAGGGCTTGGATTCCAGCTCGTCGCCAGGGCCCAGGATTCCCTCAAGGTGATAATTCAGCCCCAGCAATAGGAGGATGTCGAGCTTCCAGTCAAGGAGAGGAGGTAGACAGATGAGCAGATTGGCGAGTCAAAATCTTCTTCGCCTGATGTTAATGCTGGCACTGCTTCTCCTTCTTCCCATTGCCGTCTTCGCCCAGCCACCGGTGTGCGCCTTTTACGGAACGGCCAAGCTTGACGGGAAGTGGGTGGCCGAGGGCACCGTGATATCAGCCTGGATAGAGGGGGAGAAGGTAGGAGAAGCTCCTTACAAAGACTCCAAATACATCCTAAAGGTGGTGCAGCCCTCCGGGGCGGACTTCACCGGCAAGACGGTGACCTTCAAGGTCGGCCAATACACGGCTGCGGAGACCGGTGTCTGGGAGGCCGGCGAGGTTACCAAGATAGACCTCACCGCCACCACTGCCCCTCCTAAGCTGCCGGACCTGGTCATCGTTGAGATCAAGCCTGACCGCGAAAGAGGAAGGATAGGCTACGTGCTGAAAAATGCGGGACAGGCGGCTGCCCCGGCCGGTCATTTCACCACGCTCTGGGTGGAAGGCAAGAAGGTCTGTGAGGATGAAGTGAACTCGGAACTCGAGCCCGGGACAACTCATCAGGCATGGTTCAAATGCTATAGCTGGCCAGAGGAACAGACGATAGAGGTAAAGGTCTGCGCCGATGGGCGGGACAGCATAGAGGAAAGCGACGAAGAGAACAATTGTAGAACCGAGAAGTGCCTCCGCTATCCCCGATGGGATATAGACCGGAGCGGCGAGGTCAACTCCGAAGACCTGGCCATCCTGGCCGGGCACTACGGTGAGTCGACCCGCCCGCCTTATCCGAGGTATGATATTAACCAAGACGGCCAGGTTGATTACAAGGACCTGGCCATGCTGGGAGCACATTATGGTGAAACTTATTAGGCCGATTCCTCAGGAACTTCGCTTGACACTTCGGAGGAGGCTTAGCATAAGATAAACAGTTTAAATATGGTGAGGGTGTAATCTTGAAAATCGCGAAGTTGATTTCAGCAGCCTTAATAATTGTGTTGCTGGCTTCTTTACCGGCGGCGTTCTTCGGTTCCCCCACGGCCGGGGCTTCCTCACAGGAGCTACCCGACTTAGTCGTCCTCAGGGTTTGGCGAACCAGCAACCAAATCTGGTACAGCATTAAGAACGTTGGCCAAGGCAGTGTCGGTGGGGCGGTTGCCCCGGCAAGCTTTTACAACGTCCTTCTCATTGATGGCCAGCAGGTAGCAGAGGATAAGGTTACCACCTCCCTAGCCCCGGGGCAGCAACTCGACAGAGCCTTCAGCTATCAGTGGCAGCCAACGTCGGGGCAGCATAGCATAAGAGTTTGTGCCGATTGGAGACAGGATATACAAGAAAGCAACGAAGGGAACAACTGCTGGGAGGGAATGTGGACGGTAGGAGAGGAGAAGCTCCCCGACCTGATAGTGGAGAAGATCGAGTGCCGGGCGGATAACAAGCTCTGGGTGACGATAAAGAACATCGGTAGCGGAGCCATTCCCACTGGCTGGAAGGCACTGGGGGAAGCCTACTTTGACGGCATCAAGAAAGGCAACTTTGACCTCACCTACCCCACCTCCACCCTGAATGGCGGCATCGAGAACCCTGGCGGCAGTTCCACCTACTTTACCAATTGGGATGTCACCACCGAGGTGAGGGTAAGGGTGGTAGTTGATTTCACCAATGAGATAAAGGAGTCCAACGAGCAAAACAACTCCAGAGAAGAAAAGGTTAAACCTGCAGTGACCAAGCTACCCGACCTCCTGATCGAGGAGATAAAATGCGACCGGGATAACAACCGGATTGGGTATGTGATAAGAAACAACGGTGAGGCTGTGGCTTCATCCGGTCATGCCACAGCCTTATATGTTGATGGCAAAGAAGTAGCTCACGATTTGGTCGGCGTTGATCTGCAGCCGGGGGCAACTCATGAATCATGGTTTAAGGAATACAAATGGCTTGAATGTAAGACTTTAAAGGTAAGGGTTTGCGCCGATAGCCATAACCAAGTAAAGGAGTCTGATGAGCAGAATAACTGTTTGGAGAAAACCTGCGAGTGCGTGGTTGATGTCACGCCGCCCAATATTACCTCCGGACCGACTGTCTCCCAAGTAACCCAGACCTCAGCGGTTATCTGCTGGACGACAGATGAGGCCAGCGATAGCCTCATCGAGTATGATAGCCATGCCGGAAAATATAAGATGGTGGCAAAAGATGCCGATCTGGTCAAGAAACACTGCCTCACTTTGACCAAGCTTGAGCCGGCGACAACCTATCACTTCATAGTTGAATCCAAGGATTCCAGTGGAAACAAGGTGAGCACTCGGGACCTCAGCTTTGAGACCCTCTCTCCACCGGATAAGGCGAAGCCGTCGGTTTCCCTCCGGCTCCCCGATAAACTTTCGGGCAGGGTCCCCATCACGGCTGATGCTCAGGATAACATCGGCGTGGACAGAGTTGTTTTCTTCCTCGACGGCAAGCCGATGTACACCGATTATGCACCCCCCTTTGAGTGGGACCTCGATACCAGAGGTTTGGATGACGGCAGCCACTCGATCACCACCCAGGCCTTTGATGCCGCCGGGAACGCGGTTAAGGCCACCCAGGATGTAACTGTTCAAAATCGCTTCCCGGCTGAGCTTTCTCCTGTTCATGTGCGGATCATAAATCCTGAATCAGGGGCCGAGGTAGCGGGGGTGGTTGGAATTCTGGCGGAAGTTGACCATGACCATGGTCTGAGAATCCAAGAAATACAATTCAAGGTGGATGGAGAGGTTGTGAAATCCGTTGGCGGAGGAGACTTTACCCCGCTGAGGGAATCATATTCCTGGGATGTTAGCGGACTGGAGATAGGGAGTACCCACGTAATCGAGGTGAGCGCTAGGGATGAAGCCGGTAATTGGGGTCATGCGGGGGTTAGAGTCCGCATCGCCAGCATCGAATTCCGTCCTCCCTCTCTTGAAATGATCCCTGTTCCTTCAATTCAGGTTACGAGGTGGGTGGAGAGGAATTCAAACTACTTTATAGTGAGGTTACAGGTTCGCAACGATGGACCTAGTCCTGTCAAGAACCTAAGGATAACCGAGATTGGTCATGAAAGGTTCTTATTTGCTGGTGGTGAGACCACTGATTATCGAAGATATGCCGGCAAATATAACTCAGGTGCGCACACAACGAGCCTCATAATAAAAAAGGGAGACCCATTGAACCCCAAGCGGGAATTTATCTTACGTGCTGGCGAATCATGGGAATTCCGGTATTACCTCATCTCTCTGGTTACAGTTCTTCCCGTGACAGCACCCCGTGAGCTTGCATCGGGTGGGGTTAGGCTCGAATTTGAGTTCGAACATGAGGGAAGCCGGCGCTCAAGCGAATATACACTTCCTCCCGAGGTTACAGGAGAACACATGGTCTCCGCAAGCACAATCAGAGACGCGCTAACAAGCGCCGATTACCTCATCATTACTTATCCTTCCCGCCTCTTTAGCTCATACGGGGCAGGTAGCGCCAATGATCTACTTAAAAAAATAGGTGAGCTCGCGAGGCTGCGTGGAGCGGTATTTGCCCCCATCGGCGGAGACTGGTCTGCACCCACCTTGAAAAGGGTAATAAGAGAAGATTGGGGTCCCCAGCTATCTTCAAGTTTCTTATCTAACGGGTATCTCCTTCTGGTTGGCAAAACAGAGATTGTCCCCTCGTTCAATATACCCTGTCACCTCCACTTTGCTGGAGAGGGCACATGTCCCATATGCGGAGCAGAAAACGTAGATGCACTGACCCAGATCCACATAACGGATTATCCATACGCTGATATATCGGGGGATGCACAGCCTGAACTCAAAGTTGGCCGGATCATCGGTGAAGACGCTGATACACTTTACCGATCCATCCAGGCAAGTATAGAGAAAGGCGGATTTGGTGACTTTGCGGTCACAACATCGGGAGGCGAAGGTGGCTGGGAGACTTTTGTGCCAACTGCCAATGAGTTGGCTAGAATTCTTCAAGATAAAGGGTTAAGAACCACAACATTACACTGGACCGAGATGTTTGTGCAGGAGGCTTTCCACATTGACTTCAGGCACAACGATGGGTTTGCGCTTGGAGATGTAGATGATGACGACGATGATGAGATCATCATTGCCTCGGAAAGAAATGATCGGATCTATCTATATGAACCTGATGGAAGCCCCATCCGAGATTTTCCGGTGGAAACTTTCACCCCATACGATGGACTCACAGCCGGCGATATAGATGATGACGGCGAAGACGAGATCATCATTGCCTCGGACGATAACCACACACTGTATGTCTATGACCCGGATGGCACACCATTAGCACCTGAGGAGTCAGAGCATTATATCAATAAATGGAATGCATACGCTGCTGGAGAAGTAGGATGGAGATTTGTTCACACTTATGAAGTGGACCCAAAGGACAGGATATTGATTCTCGATAAAGATCATGACCAGCTTTCAGTTTGGGAGTACGAGGAACCCAATGAATTTTATTGGCACACCTATTATGTTCGTTTTACTCGCTACGACGGCTTTGCGGTAAGAAAAAGGCCTCACTACTCTTCCTCCCGGGGCCACGAGGTATCGGATGAGATCGTCGTTGCGGTGGATGAAGACGATAAGGTATATAGATATGAGACAAGGTGGGATGGCTCTTCAAGGCTTATTGGCTCATTTGACTGCAAATTTACTCGCTATGATGGATTTGCCACAGGGGATCACCCTGGGCTTGCTGGAGTTGGTGGCGAAGGGGGAGATGAGGTGTTCATCCTCAATCATGAGGACAAGAAGATCCACATCTATGGCTACGGCAAGGACCCCAGAACCGGTGAGTCTACCGGTGAGTGGCAAGACCCCTGGATATATAGCCGTTTTCTCAAATTCAACGGTATTCGCTATACTGGTAGCCCCACCAAGTACGACGGCTTTGCCGTGGGGAATGTCCTTCCGGCCCCCGGGGATGAGATAGTGATCGCCTATAATAGGGATGGCCCAAATAGTAGCATCTATTATATCATCACCGACTATGATGCGCGAGGTGAGGGATTTAGAAACTTGCTGAGCAGATTGGCGCCCAACATAGATATTTTGGCCCACTTTGCCCATGGAAATCCAGGCGGGTCTACACCTTTATTAGCCTCCCAAGTAGAGAATATGAACTTCTCCTCCCACCCTTTGGTCATTGCATCCTCCTGCCTTACCGGAAATTATGATGAAGGAGGCTTTGCAGAAGCATTTTTTAAGGCTGGTGCTGCTGCCTACATCGGCTCCACCGAGCCCGCACCAGCCGGCGAAGATGAAGAATTCGCAAAGGGGCTTTTCAGGGATTACTTCCGACTAGATAGGACCATCGGCGAGGCTCTTACCGATCTTAAGCGGGCCAAGGTAAGAAGGTCCACTGGCAGTACTGTCGGAGACTGGTGGAGTCTCATCGTCTACGAATATAACCTCTATGGTGACCCAAAACTGGGGGCTAGATGAGATGATAGTGAAGAGAAAGTGGCTACTCTGGGTGGGCATCCTCATTCTATTCTTCCTGGACAGTGCTTCTTATGGTGCTGAACTACCCTCATCCGTTAAAGTAAGCATCCCCGACTACATGGTGACCACGAAAGACGGCCTGGACTATGTCGACATTCCCGGAGGTGAGGTACTGCTGGCAGAGGAAGGTAGACCCAGGGTGCCATATTATGTCAAATCTATCGACTATCCCGAGGGATACCGGATTCAGGATGTCATCCTGAAGGAAAGGTCTGGATTGAAGACAACCACAGGCTTAAGATTGCCCGTTGTGATACTGTCCCCTAAGCCAAAGCTACCTATAGAGATGAAGAAGGGCTGGTATCCAGAAAAGGAGTATGAGTGGAGAGTCTGGGATAACCCTGATGGAAGCACTACTCTGGTCATATCAATCTACCCCTTCTACTACAATCCCGAAACAACCGAGGTCAAATTCTATAGGAACTATCGCTTTGAGATCGAGTACATCGTCTCCAAGGTGAAAATCACCGCGTTATCTACCGATAAGGACGCCTACAAGCTGGGGGATAGGGTTACCGTGGACGTGAGGCTGAACAACTCTGGCGAGACACGGGATGTCGTTGTAAATCTGCTTATTAAAGAGTATGGATCTAACAGGACCACCGAAGGCTTGCCGGTCAGGACCCTTAAGGGTCTTATTGGAGATGCCTCGTACTCCACTACCTGGAACACCGACAACATCGAGCCAGGCTATTATTACGTCGAAGCAACCTTAACCGATGCCTCTGGGAGCACGCTTGACAGAAAAACGACGGATTTCGCCATCGCCGTGTCGCTGATCGAGCACCCGAGATGGGACATAAACGAAGATGCCGCGGTTGGCCCCGAGGATCTGGCAGTGCTGGCGGCACACTACGGAGAATCCACCGCTTACCCCTATCCGAGGTATGACATCAATCAGGATGGTGAGGTTGATTATAAGGACTTGGCCATGCTGGGAGCACATTATGGTGAAAGATATTAACCGAGCAAAAATTTAGGAGGTGCCATGTCATTGAGGAAGTCGATTACCTTGCTCATCGCGCTTTTTGTTCTTGGAGCTCTTCTCATGAGCTCCTGTGGTGGGCCAGCTGCCACCCCAACCCCTACCCCAAAGCCTACTCCCACTCCTGCGCATTCGCCAACCCTAACACCTGTCTCTTATACACATCTG
>CBFDTP010000037.1:0-13318 GCA_965612975.1 uncultured Dehalococcoidia bacterium
AAGGCATCTGGACGCCAAGGAATTATATCGCCGAGCCATTGAGAGGGATGCCAGCATCAGCCTGGCCACGGTTTACCGCAACCTCCGTTTGTTCAAGGAACAGGGCCTGATAGAGGAAAGACGCCTGGATAGGGCGCGCTGTTACTACGAGATCAAACGCTCAGGGGAACACCAGCATCTGGTCTGTCGGGGTTGTGGGCACGTCATCGAGTTTGAAACTCCACTGATTCGGAATTTGATAGAGGAAGTGGAGCGCCAGAATAACTTTTTGGTGAGCAGGGTCGAGCTGTATCTGGAGGGCTACTGCCGCGAGTGCCGGGAAGAAAGAGATTGACTTAAACTTGAGCAAATCCCTTCGGCAAGAAACCCAAAAAATGCAAGGAGGCCTGTATGGAAGAAAGAGACGTAGTCATCATTGGAGCAGGGCCTGCTGGACTGTCAGCGGCGATCTTTACCCAGCCCGATGGCTGGAGGACGCTGGTTCTGGAGGCCAATTGGGTGGGGGGACAGGGGGCCATCGCTTATACCGTTAGCAACTACCCTGGTTTCCCGCCAGGCGATGGCGAGGTGCTGATGAGCCATATGCTGAAACAGGTCACCGCACCGCCCCCGGACGGCGTGGGGGCAGAACTGAGGCATGAGAGAGCAGTCAGTCTTGACGCCCGGAACCTGGTCGTAACCACCGAGGTGAACCAATACCGGGCGAAAGCCATTATCCTGGCCACCGGCAGCAGCATGCAAAAGCTGGGAGTGCCTGGAGAGGACCAGTTTGTCGGCCGCGGTGTATCTTATTACGCCAAGCGGGACTGCGACCAATTCTCCGGCAAGAAGGTCCTGGTGGTCGGCGGGGGGAACAGCGCCGCAAAGAGCGCCCTGCTGGCTAAGACTAAGGCCAGCCAGGTCGTCCTAGTTCACCGGAGAGAATCCCTGAGGGCTTATCCAACCATGCTTAAAAGGTTGCAAAAGGAGGGCATTGAGGTCTGGTACAACACCGAGGTCAAGGAAATAAAGGGCCGCGATAAGGTCGAGGCAGCGGTGGTGATGAACAATAAAACCGGCGAGCAAAAGGAGATACCCCTTGACTGGCTGGTCATCTGCCTGGGCACGGTGCCGAATACCAAGCTGGCACAGGAAGCGGGGATCGAGATGGAGGGCAAGTTTGTCAAGGTTGATAATCATATGAGAACCAACATCGAGGGGATATTTGCCTGCGGTGAGATCATTCCCGGACCTCGACACCTCATCACCTCCGCCTCGCAAGGTGCTTCTGCCGGAATAGCTGCCAGCGAATACCTGGCCCTGCAGATGGTGAAGAGGGGAGAGATGTTTGAGGGAGCCAGGGGCGGGAAATATGCCGACGAATATCTGGCAATGCTCCAATAAGGGCATTCTGTCCTCGGAAAGGCTGAAGCAAAATGATAACGTAAGAGAGGTTTCAATCAAGATGGCAAATGCCGTGCTCGGGGTAAAGCAAGATAGAAAGGTAAACAGACTGAAACGGGCTCTGCAGACCTTCCTAAGCCACGACAAACTTATCCCCCTCCTGGCTCGAACTTTAGCTCAGGCCTGCAAGTCGGGTGAGCTCTCCTACGATGAGCTGGAGAAAATGGCCGAGGACGATTCCGAAGATCTCCTGCTGCTCGGCTTCCAGTGGAAGCTGTTGCTCCCCACAAGGTCGGCCAAAGGCACTCTGGAGTGGGGAGATGCGATGCTGCTACCTCAGCCGGGGGAGGTGTACAAACTGCCTAACGTGATCAAATGCCTGGTTGAGGAAGCCACTCAAACCGGCCAGTGGAATGTGGACAGGGCTATAGTTGCCGCTTTTAAAGCCATCGGGGAGCCAGAGCCGGAGAAAATGCCCAAGCTGGTGCAGAGGTTAGGGGAGGAGAGCCGGAATTACGTGATCAATGCGGTGCAAATAGAGAAAATATGCCGAGAGCTTGGTTTAGAGAACAGGGTGAACTCGATCATCGCCGAACTCAAAGGAAGCGGGGTGCTGAGTCCCAAAGTGGGTTCACTCACCGAAGTAATCAAGGAAGGATCACCACTCTACGAGCTCAATCCATCCCTTTTTGTAAGCCAGGTTAAGCCTTTACGGAACCAAGCTGCTACTAAAATCCTGCTGCAAGGCCATCAACCTTCACCATCTCAGGGCTTCTAGGACTAAAGAATTAAGTCATTTGTAAACTCGTCGCTAATGGTTGGCTTATCATAGGAGCAGTTGGCAGCGGCGTAGTCAAAGGCTTCTTCATCGACCACATCACTGGGTTCGGAAAGCAGGCTATCTCCATCGTGGTCATATCTGTCGGCCTGGCCCTCCAGCATGCCCTGGGCCACGAAGTAGTAGGTGAACTCGCCGTGCCCCCAGACATCGCTTTCATAGGAGTAACCGCGCTCGGTAGAGGCCATGTTAATGACCCGGCCGTCCGCCTTGAGATCAGTCATCCCTCCAGACAGGCAGGAGTCGAAGACAAAGACAATTCTGGAGGTATTAAAGCCGCTGAACCAACCTCTAAGCTGACCATCCCAAATATAGGCCAGGTTGCCAGATTCATCAAAGCTCACAATCGCCTCATCTACCCGCTCCTTATCGCCATCATCGGCAAAACCCTTGGCACCATGCCCACTGAAAAAGAAGACCACCTCATCCCCAGATGATGCCAGCCCTTTGATGTCTTCGACCGCCCCAAAGATATTATCAGCGGTTGGTGCAGGCACATCATAGCCAGTATTGGGATCATTTATGAGCAGCCGAATGTTCGTCGAGTCATATCCATAGAGGGTGGTCAACGCCTGGTACATAGCGAGGGCATCGTCATCTGCGTATTTGAGGTCGTTGTCTGCCCCGGGGTAATCTGAGATACCGACAAGGATGGCGTATTTCGTGCCGGTACACTCAGCGCCTAATTTGCCAGTAGCTGCCCCCTTCTTCTTATTCTTGCCCCCACCGGCCCAGGAAGGCTTACCCTTAACGATGGCGTCACCCTTTGCGATTGCCAGAGGCCCATGCAGGCTCAGCTTCTTTACCAGTTCCACGCCGGTCGCTGGCAGTGGCTTAAATTTCGCTTTGCCTGATCCCTGGGCAAAAGCTGGCACGGCTAATAAAAGGATCAATGCGACTGAAAGACCAAATATTAAGGCCCTCCTTATTTTACGCCTTCTTCAGAATCTTCCGGTGAAGACAGGCATCTCGATAAAAGGGCTACCACTGGACGAACATGGGCATGACCACGTGGACCCAGTTGCCACCGCCGACCGGGCGGAAGACGCCCGGGCTTGAGGGGCCGGTGGTCTCCAGGGCTACCTGCTCCTCCTCCAGCACTCCCAGCACATCCAGCAGGTAGCGGCTGTTGAAGGCGATCTTGGTCTCCTCACCCTCCACCATGGCATCGAGCTCGCTCACGTTATCCCCCACTTCCTCAGCACGCGCGGTGAGGGTGATCTTCCCCGGAGTGAGCTCCCCACCGGGGGTGATGATCAGACGAATGATGCCTCCTCCATCCCGAGCGAAGACGGAGGCAGTTCGGGTGGCGCGCAGGAACTCGGGGACGGATATCAGCGCTCGAGTGTTATAGCTCTGGGGGATGAGCTGCTTGTAGTTAGGATAGGTGCCCTGAAGGAGCTGGGAAACCATCTCCAGATTCTCCAGCCGGAAGAGGATCTGGCTCCGTTGAGGGTTGATCATCACCTCAACGGGCTCCTCCTGGTCGCGCAGAAAGCGGTCGAGTTCCCGAAGCGTGCGAGCCGGGATGATGATGCTGGTGTCCTCCGCTACCTCTTTTTCAAGGGCAACCTGATCCACAGCCAGTCGGAAGCCGTCGGCGGCGGCCAGGGTCACCGCACCGCCGCTGAAGTGAGCATGAACCCCCGTGAGAACGGGACGGGAATCCTCGGTGGCTGCCGCGAAGACTACCCGATTTATGGCCGAGCGCAGGAGCTTGGGGTCTATCTGGGTGGCTATTCCCTCCTCGATCTGAGGGATGGGGGGAAATTCGGAAGCGCTCTGTCCCTTAATGCGAGCCTCATATCGGGCGCATCTTAGCTCCAGGGTCAGGGAGCCAGGGGGTAGATGGAGATCAATGCGCTCCAGGGGCAGGGAGCTCACGAAGTTGGTGAGCAGTCCTGCGGGCACGGCGATGGAACCTTCCTCCTCAACCTCCGCCCCCAGCCAGTAGCTGATGCCGATTTCCAGATTGGTCGCTGACAGCTTAAGCCTGCCCTGGTCGGTGGCCAGGAGCACGAATCCGGTGATGGGCAGGGTGGTTCTGGTGGCCACCGCCCGCCCTACTATCCCCAGTCCACGATTCAAATTCTCCTGAAGACATGCAATTCTCATCTTTCCCCCCGAGAGCGTGGTGAAGCTAGTATACAAAAAACAGGTCGAGATTACAAGTTACCCCTCAGCGGAGGGCGGGGGTTCTGACTGGTCGGCCTGGGTTTGACTCTTTGGGGTTACCTGGGCGGCCGGCAATTCCACCGTGGCTTCATTGGAAAGCTGCACGGCGACGGTTTCCCGGAGGGGGTTGACCTTGACCACCTTGCCCTCTCCTTGCGGAGTGACCACTTCCTCTCCGGGAGAGGGAAGTTTCCGTCGGGCCTCCAGGTACTGCGCATGCTCAAAGGCCAGACAGCAAAGAAGCCTCCCGCAGATGCCGGAGATCTTGGCTGGGTTGAGCGAGAGGTCCTGGTCGCGGGCCATTCTCACCGAGATGGACTCCAGGGTGGAGAGGTAGGTAAGACAGCATATTGGGCGGCCACACATTCCCAGTCCCCCTACCAGCCGGGCAGCATCCCGGGCTCCTACCTGTCTCAGCTCGACCCGCGTCTTTAACCGCGACCCCAGTTCCCGGAGCAGGGCGCGGAAGTCGACCTTGCCCTCAGCACTGAAGTAAATCACCAGGTGGGTTCCCTCCAAATTGTACTCCGCCGCCAGCAACTTCATCTGTAGATTATGTTTAGTTACCAGCTCGGCGCACTTCCGCAGGGCTTCCTTTTCCTTCCTCTTCAGCTCCTCGAGCCGGGCGGCATCCTCCGGCCCGGCCTTCCGCAGCACGGGCTTCAGTTCCTCCTTGAGCTGGCTTTCCAGAACCTGCCGGGGAGCGATGACCACCCTCCCTGCCATTGGCCCCCGGGGCGTCTCCACGATGGCCCAATCGCCCACCTGAAAATCTATCCCCTTCGGGTCAAAGTAATAAACTGGTCCAGCCGACCTGAAACGCACTCCAACGACTTCAGGCATGAGTCACCTCTTTTCTCGGAAGATCAAGCATCAAGACCTCCAACGCCAGCCTGGGGTTAGCGTTTTGCTCCAGCTCCCACTGGGTTCGGCGAATGGAGTTTAGGACTCGGCCGATCTCCGGCAAGGTGTAGAGCTGGGCCCTCCGGCAGAGGAGTTCTTTCAAATCCAGGTTGGTGATGAACTCCTCGCAGCCGCTCTTGACGAGGAAAAGGTCTCGCCACCAGCCAGCCCAGAGCCGGAGTAGCTCGGCCACCGCCTCCCGGCTCAGCTCGGCAACCTTAGCCGAGAGGGCAAAACGCTCAGCCAGGCCAGCTTCTTCTGCTCGCAGGAACTCCTTAAGTCGCGCCTCCCGCTCCTCCAGCAGCTTCCCGTCCTTCAGAGCCAGGAGCGCCCAGCCAAGGCGTCCCTGGGAAAGTCGTCCCAGGAGCTCGGCTTGAGGCTCTTCCACTCCGAACTGCTCCCTGAGCACCTCTTTTACTCGGGAAAGGGGAAGAGGGCGGAGCTCCACCTTCTGACAGCGGGAGATGATGGTGGGGAGGAGGACCTCCGAGACCTCAGCCAGCAGGATAAAGACCGTGGCCGGTGGGGGCTCCTCCAGCACCTTCAAGAAGCAGTTGCTGGCCTCCTCGCTGAGGTATTCGGCGCCATCTATAATGAAGACCCGCTGCCCCCCCTCATAGGGCTTCAGGCTGACCACCTGCTGAAGCCCTCTGATCTGAGCGATCCCGATCTCCTTATCCCGCCGCTCGATAAGCTGCACGTCAGGGTAATTCCCCGCGAGGATGCGCTGGCAGGCAGAACAGCTCCCGCAGGGCTTTTCCTCTCCCCGGCAATTCAGGGCACAGGCTAGATCAAGCGCCAGGGTGAGCTTTCCCACATGTCGCGGACCCACGAAGAGCCAGGCGTGAGGGAAGTATTGACCTCCCAGGGCACGCCGAAGAAAGCTTACGGCTCTTTCCTGACCAATCACTCGCCACATTTTTTGGGGATAAGAGCAGGTGCTTATAGAGTGGCCTTCTCCAGCTTCCCGGCAGCATATTCGATGGCCTGACGCAGGAGGTCCTCATCCACCCTCCCCCGGAGGGAAGGGGTCTCGAGGATCCGCCGGGGAATTCTGAGCTTCCCGAAGGAAAAGCCCTCACGAAGCTTGAACCGGTATTTCCGCCGGTGTATCTCCTCGCCCAAGCGCTGAAGCTGTTCGGGGGAGAGGTCAAAGTTTAGAAGGTTCAGCGCTTCAGCTACCAGCTCCGGGCGGTATATCCCCCGGGCGAAGAAGCAGACCACCAGGCTGGAGAGTATCTGCCGCCAGCCCTCCTCGCTCAGAAGGGCTTCGACCAGTTCCTCCGGAGTAAAGGGCTTATCCGGGGGCTTCTTCTGGTCGAGGCTGTAGCCGGCATTGTCGAGATGGCTGTGCCGCGCTCCCAGCAGGCACCCCAGGTGGGCTGCCGGGCCGGTGTGGTATCCCGGCATCTCGTTCCCCCCGAAGGCGAGGGCAAAGTCCTCCCCACCATATCGAGAGGCCGCCTGGTCCACGCCATGAGCCAGGGCCTGGTAGAACTCGTTCGGCCCTCTTAAGATGAACTCCAGCCCCTTTATATAAGTGGGGTAATCCCCCCAGGAGAATTTCAGCCCCAGGGTCTCCTTCTCCGAAATGAGCCCCTTCTCCTGGGCCTCGGTGGCCCAGGCCAGCACCACCCCGGTGCTCATCGCATCGATTCCCCAGGCCTCAACACGGTCCATGAGCTTCAGCAGTCCCCGGGGGTCGGAGCCGCCAAGCATTGAGCCCAGGGCATAGAGGGGCTCATAGTCATATGAAATCATGGAGGTCTTGTAGAAATACGGCTCGTCCTCGTAAGGCTCACGAAGGGCGGCGATATGGATACAGCCCACGGGACAGTGGGAACAAGCCAGTCGGCGACCGAGGTATTGTTCGGCGAGCTTTTCCCCGGAGATTTCCTCCGCTCCCTCAAACCGGGCCTGCTGCAGGTTTCTCGTGGGCAGGCCGCCGAGCTTGTTCAAGGGGGAGATGTTCTCCGCCGTGCCCAGGTCGTGGTATTTCCTCATCACCACCGAGCCCACGGCTTCCTGATAGATGCGGTCATATAGCTTGCGGTAGCGAACCTTGCTGGACACGTTAAGCGACCTCCGGCCGGAGACCACCACGGCCTTTAACTTCTTGCTCCCGAAGACCGCCCCCAAGCCCAGCCTTCCAAAGTGTCGGTAGGTCTCGGTAACCACGCAGGCATAGCTCACCAGCTTCTCCCCGCCAAGGCCAATCCGCATGATCGTTCTCAGTCCGGCCGCCGGCTCGGCCTCACGGATGATGCGCCCGACGGTGAAGTTGCTCTCCATGCCCCAGAGGGAAGAGGCATCACGGAAGTAAACTCGGTCGCCGTGGATGGCGAGGTAAACCGGGGTCTCGCTTCTTCCTTTGATGACGATAGCTCCGTAGCCAGCCATGCGAATGGCCACCGCACTCCTCCCCCCGGCATGGCTCTCTCCTAAATTGCCCGTATGTGGCGACTTGAACAGCGCTACCGTCTTCGAGGCCAGGGGAAACAGGGCCGTGAGGGGACCGACCACGAACACGATGGGATTTTCGGGGGAGAGAGGGTCGACACCCTCCGGACATTCCTCCTCCAGCAGCCGAATGCCCACCCCGGTGCCACCGAGGTACTGGTTGAAGAGGTCCTCCCGGCGCCTCACCCAGAAGCTTCGCTTGGAGAGGTCGATGTAGAGTACATTGGCCAGGGGGTCTCCCTCAAGCATGCCGCTCCTCCACCTTTAGCACTCCATGGGGACAGAAATCAACGCAATAGCCGCAATGAACGCAGATCGTCGGCTTGTTGCTCTCATCATCCCAGAAGACGCAGCCAATGGGGCAGGCCTGCCGACAATGACCACAGCCGATGCATTTCTCAGCTTTAAGCTTTACACCGCCACCCTCCCGAAGTTCCAGGGCCTGCGTGGGGCAAACCTTGGCACACGGGGGGTCCTCACAGGCCCGACAGACGATCACCACGAACCCCCGCTCCATGCCCCCCACCGACCTCACGCCGATGCGGGCCTCGGCCAAGCCCGTTCCTTCCCTCCGGGCACAGGCGAACATGCAACACTGGCAGCCGACGCACCTTTCGGTGTCGACTACGGTCAGGCGCTTGCGGATTTGAACCCTCCCTTACCTTGACCTTTCTTCTCGGTCACGGCCTTCTTCACGAAGTCAACGATCTCCCTGGTAGGTGTCCCTGGCCCAAAGATCCCTTTAAGGCCCATCTCCTTCAAAGCGGGATGGTCCTCCTGAGGGATGATGCCACCAGCCACCACGATAACATCCTGAAGACCCCTTTTCCTCAGCTCGTCAAGGATCAGCGGGATCAGCTCCATGTGAGCGCCAGAGAGAATGCTCAGCCCCACGACATCCACATCCTCCTGAAGGGCAGCCTCGGCGATCATCTCCGGAGTCTGCCGAATCCCGGTGTAAATGACCTCCATGCCGGCATCGCGCAGGGCTTGAGCAACTACCTTAGCTCCCCGATCATGTCCATCGAGCCCTGGCTTGGCCACTAAAACCCTTATTCGGTCTTCCTGGGTCATGATTGCGTCTCCCTCAATTAACGTTCTATTAAAATCTAGTTTATCTTAGCTCCGTTGTCAAAGGGGCTTTCCTAGGGGAGGTCAAGCCTTAGAAGGTCTTCGTACGTTTCCCGATGCCGAATGAGCCGGGCTTGGCCCTCATGTACCAGCACCACCGCCGGGCGAGGGCAGAGGTTATAATTGGAGGCCAGCGGGAGATTATAAGCCCCGGAAACGGGCAGGGCTATCAAGTCCCCTGGCTCCAGCCTGGGAAGTTTGACGTCCTTTATCAGGATGTCACCGGACTCACAGAAGCGGCCGGCTAAGGTAACCTCCTCCACCTCCTCCTCACCCAGCTTATTGGCGGCCAGGGCCTCATACCTGGCCCCGTAGAGCGCCGGGCGCGGGTTATCTCCCAGGCCCCCGTCGAGGGAGACGTATTTCCTTATCCCGGGTATATCCTTTAAGGAGCCAACCCGATAGAGGGCCACCCCCGCCCGCCCCACGATGGACCGTCCCGGCTCGACCACCAGCCGCAGGGTGGGGAGGCTCAGCTCCTTGACCAGCCCCCGAAGGGTCGAAGTTATTGCCGCCGCAAATTCCGCCACGGAGAGAACCGGTGCTCCCCGGGTATATTGGACGGCAAAGCCACCGCCCAGGTTTAACTCCTCAAGCTCCAGTCCGAAGTCATCCCTTACCTCGGCCACCAGTCCGAGCATCACCCTCAGGGCCTCCTGATAAGGGACGTAGTCGTGGATGAGTGAGCCAAGATGGGCATGCAAACCAATGAGCTTCAAATTGGAGGACTCGAGCACCTCGCCGACTGCCTCCTTCGCCTGAGGAAGTGGAAAGCCAAACTTGCTGTCCACCACCCCGGTGGCCAGAAACTCATGTGTGTGCGGATCAATGCCCGGGGAGATGCGCAGCAGCACCTCCTGCACCCTTCCGGCCTGCCGGGCCAACTGCTCCAGCAGGGTGATCTCCGAGAAGTTATCCACCACTATTCGGCCCACTCCCCAATTGAGGGCCAGCTCCAGTTCCTCGGCGGTCTTGTTGTTTCCGTGAAAGTAAACCTTCTCCCGGGGGAAATCCACCAGGTGGGCGAGGTAGATCTCGCCTCCAGAGACCACATCCAGTCCCAGCCCCTCCTCCTTGAAAATCTGCGCCAGGGCCCGGCAGATGAAGGCCTTGCAGGCATAGAGCACCAGGCTATCGGGGTAGCGCTCCTCGAACTCCCGCCGAAACATCCGGCAGGCATTCCTCAGGGTGGCCTCGTCGAAGATGTAGAGTGGGGTGCCAAACTCCTCCGCCAGCTCCACCAGGTCACAGCCGCCGAGGACCAAATGCCCCTCCTCGTTTGCGGCCGCGGTATCGGGTAGGATGGGCTGGAAATCCGCAAGTTGGCTCAAGCTTCACCTCTCCCTGCGCCAGGTAGTCCCATTCGGGGTGTCCTCCAACTTTATCCCCAGCTCTCTAAGCTGGCTACGAATCTTATCCGCCAGGGGGAAGTTTTTGGCCGCCCGCAATTCATTCCGGACGGAGATTAGCAGCTCGATGAAGGGGATGGCCGGGGCAAGGTCCTCCATTGGCCGCTCTGCCAGGGTCAAGCCCAAAACCTGGGCGAGTTCCCGAAGCTGTTGCTGAGCCGCTGAGATGTCGGCTCCCCTTTCCCGCTCGCGGTTTATCTCCCGGGCGAGGTCAAAGAGCGCTGCCAGGGCACGGGCGGAGTTGAAGTCGTCATCCATGGCCTCAACAAACCGCTGCCGGTACTCTTCCACCACGATCTCCATGGGCAACTCCCCCTCACCGGGTTCGATGGCATGGCGTAGCCTTTCCGCCGCTCGCTCCGCCGCCTCGAGGTTCTCCTCGGCATATACCAGTGGACTGCGGTAGTGGGAGCCGAGGACGAAGATCCTCAAGGCATCCGGACTGTATTTCTGCAGCACCTCCTTAACGGTCACCAGCTTGCCGGTGGACTTGCTCATCTTTTCCTCGCCCAGTTGCATCAGTCCATTATGCAGCCAGTAGCGCACGAAGGGAGATTTCCCGGTAAAGCACTCCGATTGAGCGATCTCGTTCTCATGATGAGGGAAGATCAGATCCTGGCCCCCACCGTGGATATCCAGGGTCTCCCCAAGGTATTTCAGGGACATCACACTGCATTCAATATGCCACCCCGGTCTCCCGCGCCCCCAGGGGCTTTCCCACCAGGGCTCACCGGGCTTGGACTTCTTCCAGAGGGCGAAGTCCAGTGGGTCCTGCTTTCCCTCCCCCACCTCCACCCGGGCCCCGGCAAGCATCTCCTTAAGTGAGCGGTGGCTCAGCTTGCCATACTCGGGAAAGCTCCTCACCCGAAAGTAAACATCGCCATCCGACTCATAGGCATGCCCCTTAGCTATGAGCTCCTTCACCACCTCGATGATGTCCGGTATCTCCTCGGTGGCTCGCGGGTAGACGTCGGCGCGCTTTATGTTAAGCGCATCCATGTCCGAGAAGTACTCCGCGATGAATTTCTCGGCCAGCTCCTTCGGGGAGGTGCCAAGCTGATTTGCTCGGGCGATGATCTTGTCGTCCACATCGGTGAAGTTCTGGACATATTTCACCCGGTAGCCACGAAACTCCAGATATCGTCGGATGACGTCGAAGACGATATAGCTCATGGCATGCCCAACGTGGCAGATGTCATAGGGAGTCACCCCACAGACATACATGCGAACCTCCGAGCCGGGTGGCAGGAACTCTTCCTTCCTTCCGGAAAGCGTATTGTATACTTTCATGCCATCTCCTTCTCACCGACCTTCACCAAACCTGCCAATGCCAGATTTTATCGTAATTTAAGTCGGATTCTATTCTTAAGTAAGCTAGGATCATCACTCAGCATTTTGGGGCTCCTCCTGGAACATCGTTTTAATCAGTCTCTCCCCTTCTTGCATATCTTTTTCAACATCTTCGCACGTAAGTTCTAATGAAACAAGAGGAGGGTATCTATCTGCAAGATAATACCCTGAAACTCTCTCACATAATTCTCGAAACGATTCTAGGGCTGGTTTATAGGCGACCGCATCACTGAGCAAATCGTGGAGGGCATGAATTTTTCTTAGTTTCCAGCCATGTTGTAGAAGAAAAGACTTTAGATACTTTTCCAGAGCTTGTTGCAGCCAAAAGCCTGCAGCTTCTGCGTCACTATCTCTCAGACTTCTTTTGATTCGGCCCCAATCTTTCCTGGCTACTTTTCTCCAGCCTTCGGGTTCGAGAGAATTTTTGCGGTTTATCATAGTTCCAAGCCTTCCTTCAAGATTTGTTCGATGAACTGATCTCCCGCTCTTAACCTTTGTTCTACCTCCTCTGGCCGTAATACAATTGGAGAAAGAGCAAGCCCATTGTAAAGGTCACGAACAAGCCGGAGGACAGTTGCCATCCTTTCAAAGAATCGCTCCTCGGTAGGTGCGATCACCAATATATCCACATCGCTGTCCTCGGTAGCTTCCCCTTTCGCATGGGAACCAAAGAGGATGACCCGTTCGGCATGGTATTCCTTCTTCAGTCGTTGGCTTATTTTTCGTAGTCGTTCAGCCATTTTCTGATTCATGTCCTCACCTTCCCAATTTATACGCAGGAGTGTTGTTCTTCCAAGCCCTATTCAGAGTTGCTTCCTTCGTCTCTGAGCTCAAATTCTTTGACAAAAGTTTCAACAGCGATTTTCTTTTCATCCTTCAGCCACTCAGGTGACGATGCGATAAGATTCTTACATCTTTCAATAAGTTGTACAGGGTCAATAAATGGTTCAATGGATTCAGGATCAAGACGCCATCGAATTTTTCCCACCTGGTCGCCCATTGAATGGCTGTACACTTTAGAAAGAAAACTAGCAAGGAATTTTGCAAGTCCCTCATCAGACTTTGTTAATTGCCCCACCCACTCCTTTACAGCTTCATCACCTTCCCAATCACGCCATCTATAAAGAACATGCGCTAATTGGGGAGTATTTGGAAGTTCACCATTTGAAGCTGCTTGTTTAACCTTTTCTAATGCAATCCCCTCCAACTCTTCCAAGTGCTGAGAGCCAATTAATCGTTCATTCTCAGGATCAGCTTGGGCACCATATTTCTTTTAGAACACTAAATCTTTTCTCCTGAGTCTTATATCGCTTTAGTAATTGAAACGTTATCCTGCCAATGCGAACATCATTCCCCCAGGAGAATAATCCATTCCCTTCATCTTCTGGCACAAGTAGTCTATCCCCAACATCAAAGAGTGCCTTTAGAATTTCTGGAATATGCTCTTCAGGTATATCCTTCTCTGCGTAATCTTGCATCCTCTCAAGAAAGGCGCTAACACGGGTAGAGCCATCAGGGCGATGTTTTTGAGAAAGTTCAAGTAATTTACCACCAAATGCAGTGCTATTTTGGGCTAAAGTCAAAATGGCATTCATTTCGGAGTGAGAAATCTCGCCTTCAGGCACTGCCAAACGAAAATAAACTGGGAAGATGTCAGGACTACATATCC
>CBFDTP010000038.1:0-13214 GCA_965612975.1 uncultured Dehalococcoidia bacterium
GCAATGATATAGGGCTTTGATTAGCTTCTTTGCCCAAGTGAGTGCCGGGGGCGGGATTTGAACCCGTGGGGAACCCAAAGGATTTTAAGTCCTCTCATATTTGCCGTTCCACACCCGCCCAGAGGGCAAGAGTAAATGTGTCAACTAAGCTATAGTTTGGCGGGACAGTTCTAGCTAACTATTCTGAACCAGGAACCACTTGACTTACCCTATATGTTGTGCTAACATGCGTTAGTTATACTACATCTTGGGATGAAGTGCCCTTATTGTGGCTTTGTGGGGTCGAAGGTGGTGGATTCGCGGGGGGTGGGGCAGGGGATAAGGAGGCGGCGGGTCTGCTTGGGGTGTGGTCGCCGGTTCACTACCTATGAGCGGGTGGAGAACACCACCCTGGTCATCATCAAGAAGGACAAACGGCGGGAGAAGTTCGATCGAGAGAAGCTGCTGAATGGCATTCGCAAGGCCTGTGAGAAGCGACCCCTTCCCATTGGGACTCTGGAGAAGATAGTGGACGAGATCGAGTCGGAGCTTCGCGAGCTGGGGAGGGCCGAGGTTCCCAGCTCGGTCGTTGGAGAGATGGTCATGGAGAGGTTGAAGAAGCTGGATCACATCGCCTACATTCGCTTTGCCAGCGTTTATCGGGCTTTTGCCGATATTGGGAGCTTAAAGCAGGAGGTGGACAGCCTGGCCAGCGAGGCGCCCCTCCAGCTATCCTTTGCCCCGGCTGAAGGTTTTAGCCCTCCGAAGAGAGGCAAAGTGAGGCGCAAGACTTCCAAGGAGGCCTGAGATGGCAGCCAAAAAGTCACGCAGGAACGAGAAGGCAGAGCAAAAGCTCAAGGGGGAAATCGCCCGGGCAGTTTTCGCCGCCGCTGAGTCGATTGGCCTGACCGACCGGGAGCGCATGGAGCAACTGGTAGAGCAGGTAAGCCAGCGGCTCCGGGTTCTCCGCCCCCTGCCGGGGATGGAGGATCTGGTGGTGAAGGAGCCCAAGATCCCCAAGATATCCCAAGCTGAAATCAAGGCCAAGGTTGAGGAGGCTCTGGCGGAGGTCTCGGTGGGCGGAGAGGTTTTGGCACCCGAGAGGAAGCCCCCGGAGAAGCCAGCCAAGCTTGTGCTCACACCCAATGCCCAGGTGGTACTGGAGCGAAGATACCTAGCCAAGGATGGGGAAGGAAGGGTCATCGAGACCCCGGAGGAGATGTTTCGACGGGTGGCCCGGCATGTGGCTTCCGCCGAGGCCATATTTAACCCCGAGGCCGACGTTGGTCATTGGGAAGAAACATTCTACCAGCTCATGACGAGATTGGAGTTCCTGCCCAATTCCCCCACCCTGATGAATGCCGGCCGCGCCCTGGGACAGCTCTCTGCCTGCTTTGTCCTTCCGGTGGATGACTCCATGGAGTCCATTTTTGATGCGGTGAAGTACACTGCCTTGATTCATAAGAGCGGTGGGGGAACTGGTTTCTCCTTCTCCCGGCTCCGGCCGGAGAAGGACCGGGTGGGGACCACCGGTGGGGTGGCCAGCGGGCCGGTCTCCTTCATCCGGGCCTTCGACACCGCTACCGACGTTATAAAGCAGGGAGGGATGCGTCGGGGAGCTAACATGGCCGTTCTGGAGGTAACCCATCCCGACATCCTCAAATTCGTCACCGCCAAGGAAGACCCGAACATGCTCACCAACTTTAACCTCTCGGTGGCGGTGACCGAGGATTTCATGGAGAAGGTGATAAAGGGCGAGGAGTATGAGCTCATCAACCCCCGTACCGGGCAGGCGGTCGGCCGGCTTAATGCCCGGCAGGTGTTCGACAAGATCGTGGAGATGGCCTGGAGAAACGGAGACCCCGGGCTTATCTTCCTCGACCGCATGAACCGGGCCAACCCAACCCCTCACCTGGGCCGGATCGAGTCCACCAATCCCTGTGGCGAACAGCCACTGCTTCCCTTCGAATCATGCAACCTGGGGTCCATCAACCTCTCCCGAATGCTGAGGCAGGAGGACGGGAAATATTCGGTGGACTGGAAGAAGCTGGAGCGCACGGTAAAGCTGGCGGTGAGGTTCCTGGATGACGTAATAGAGGTGAATAAATTCCCGCTGCCCGAAATAGAGAAGATGACCAAGGCCACCCGGAAGATCGGACTCGGGGTAATGGGCTTCGCCGATATGCTGATAAGGCTGGGCATCCCCTATGACAGCGAGGAGGCCTTAAAACTGGCGGAGGAGCTCATGAGCTTCATCGAGAAGAAGGCCACCAGGGCCTCGGTGGAGCTGGCCAAGGAGAGGGGGGTGTTCCCCGCCTTTAAGGGCAGCATTTATGACCGCAAGGGTGCCCCCCGGGTTAGGAACGCCACCCGAACCACCATCGCCCCTACCGGCACCCTGAGCATCATCGCCGGGACGAGCTCAGGAATCGAACCTCTTTTCGCCCTGGTATACTGGCGGCACATACTTGAGGGAGAGAGACTCCTGGAGGTGAACCCTCTCTTTGAGGAGGTGGCGCGGAGGGAGGGATTTTATAGCGAGGAGCTCATGCGCACCCTGGCCGAGCGCGGGCGAGTTCGCGGGCTTAAGGAAGTCCCCGAGTGGGTGCAGCGCCTTTTCCCCACCGCGCATGATATCGCCCCGGAGTGGCATGTCAAGATGCAGGCCGCCTTCCAGAAGTATACCGATAATGCGGTGTCCAAAACGGTCAACCTCCCTTACGAGGCTACCCAGGAAGACGTGGCCCGCATTTATTTGCTGGCCTATAAGGAAGGACTGAAGGGGATCACCATCTATCGGGATCGTAGCCGGGAAACCCAGGTCCTGGCCACGGCCGCCAAGAGGGAGGAGGAGAAACTCAGTCCCCGGGAAAGGCCCGCGGTCACCCGGGGGGTTACCCAGCGGGTCACCACTGGCTGTGGTAATTTATATGTTACGGTCAACTTTGACGACCAGGGGAACATCTTCGAGGTGTTCTCCAGCCTTGGCAAGGCCGGTGGCTGCGCCTCGGCTCAGCTTGAGGCCATCAGTCGCCTCTGTTCGCTGGCCCTTCGATCAGGCATCGGCGTGGAGTCCCTGGTGAAACAACTGAAGGGGATAAGATGCCCCTCCATCGGCTGGGATCACGGCCACGCGGTCCTCTCCTGTGCTGATGCCATCAGCAGCGTGCTCGAAAAGTACATCAAAGAGGAGATGCCAGCGGAAGAGATGGAGATGTCGGGGAACGTGGTAGGGCAGTGTCCCGATTGTGGCAGCGTGCTTTCCTATCAGGAGGGCTGTTTCATCTGCCCCTCCTGTGGTTATACTAAATGTAGCTAAGATGATTATCCTGGGGATTGATCCGGGGCTGGCTGCCGTGGGCTATGGGGTTATCCGAACCTCGGAGCAGGGGACTTCACTTCTCGAGGCGGGGATGATTCAGGGAGGCTCCCCGGAGGATCCGCTTGAAGAGCGACTGCTTTCCATCTACGAAGGGGTGAGCGAGGTTATCCGGGAATGGGGTCCAGATTCCCTGGCCCTGGAGGAGCTTTATTCCCATTACGAGCACCCGGTCACCGCCATACTCATGGGCCATGCTCGAGGGGTGGTCTGCCTGGCTGCGGCTCAGCACCGGGTCGCGGTCTTTAACTACCCCTCAACCCGGGTAAAGCTCCTGCTCACCGGAAACGGCAAGGCTGCCAAGGAGCAGGTACAGCGAGCGGTTCAGATGAGGCTGAGGCTCAAGAGCCTCCCCCAGCCGGATGATGTGGCCGACGCCCTGGCTGTGGCCCTCTGTCACTCGCTGATTGGCACACCCGACCAAGCTAGAATGAAGGCTAGAGGATGATTTCTCAGTTAAGGGGAATTGCCCGGAGTATTGATCGGGAGCGCTCCAATTTGGTTCTGGAGGTGAACGGGATAGGCTATGAAGTTCTTCTGCCCGTCTTCGTTCTCCGGTCGCTACTGGATCGGGGGAAGAAGGAAGGGGATGAGATCGAGCTAAAGATTTACTACCATGTCGGCGGCAAGCCGCCGCGACCGATGCTGGTCGGCTTCAACAACGAGGTCGAACGCCGGTTTTTCGAGAAGCTAATTCAAGTGGAGGACCTCGGGCCGCTGAAGGCTGCCCGGGCCTTTGTCTTCTCGGTCTCCACCGTGGCCAATGCCATCGAGAACCGGGATACTGGCCTTCTGGAAAAAATGCCCGGGGTAGGCCCCCGGCTGGCCCAGAAGATCGTGGCCACCCTCCACGGTAAGGTGGCCGAGTTCGCCCTGCTCCGCGATGAGAGATATGATAGCCTGCCGGCGCCCGAGAGGGCTGATATAAGGAGCGAGGCCATTGAGGTGCTCGTCGGCCTGGGGTATAGGAGGAGGGAGGCAGTCGCCCGGGTAGAGGAGGCCTTACACCGGAAACCCGAGATCAGAGACACCGAGGGGCTTCTCCGCGAGGTCTTTCGGCTGGAGCGTGAGGGATGAGTCGGGAACGCCTGCTCTCGGGTGGGGAGGAAGGGGAGGAAAAGCTTGGCTTAAGCTTGCGGCCCCGGAACCTTGAGGAGTATATCGGTCAGCGGCAGGTGGTGGAGAGCCTGCGCATTGCCCTCGAGGCGGCTAGGAAGCGGGGCGAGCCATTGGAGCATGTGCTGCTTCATGGGCCCCCCGGCCTGGGCAAGACCACCCTGGCTTATATCATCGCCGCCGAACTGGGAACCAAGCTCAACCGAACCTCCGGCCCGGCTCTGGAAAGGCCGGCGGATCTGGTGGGCATTCTCTCCAACCTTGAGGAGGGCGACGTCCTCTTCATTGACGAGATTCACCGGTTGCCTCACTCGGTGGAGGAGTATCTCTATTCCGCCATGGAGGACTTTGAGGTGACCTTCGTCTATGGCAAAGGAGCCTATGCTCGCGCCTTGCCTTTCCGGCTCAATCGCTTCACCCTTGTCGGGTCGACTACCAGGGCGGGGCTTCTCTCGCCTCCGCTACGCGACCGCTTCGGCATGACCTACCATTTGGACTTTTACTCCCCGGAGGAGCTGGCCGAGGTGATCAAGCGCTCGGCCCAGTTGCTCGGGGTGAGGATAGATGAGGAGGGAGCTCTGGAGATTGCCCGGCGGTCTCGGGGAACCCCTCGCGTGGCCAACCGGCTCCTGCGGCGAGTGAGGGACTATGCCGAGGTGAAATCCGACGGAAAAATTACGAAGGAACTCGCCGATGAGGCGTTAACCCGAGAGGGGGTGGACAAGGCCGGCCTTGATAGGCTAGATCGACTTTATCTGACCACCATCCTGGAGAACTACCGCGGGGGGCCGGTGGGGGTGGAGGCCTTGGCAGCCACCCTGAACGAGGAGGCCAGCACGCTCATAGATGTGGTTGAGCCTTTCTTGCTCAAGATGGGCTTTATCATTCGCACCCCCGCCGGGAGAAAGGCAGGGGAAGCTGCCTGGGCTCACTTCGGGATCACCCCTGATCGGCTGCTCTGAGTCGGTAGCGAGGTTGACACCCTTCAGAAGCGGGTTGTATAATTCAGCATCTGGGTTAGATTAATTGGCCAAGGAGGTTAAACATGCTAGTGAGCGATGTCATGACCACCAACGTCATCACGGTGTCCAGTGACACCCTGATGGTTGAGGCAGGAAAGATCATGGAATTTCACCATCTGGAGCGTCTGCCGGTGGTTGATAGGGGTAAGCTGGTGGGCATCGTCACCAAGAACCGGCTGCTCCGGAATTATCCTTCTCAGGCCACCTCCCTGAGCCACTGGGAACTTCATTACCTGCTGGCCAAGATCAGGGTGGGGGACATCATGAAGCGCGAGGTCGTCACCGTTACCCCGGATACCACGGTGGAGCGTGCCATAGCAATAGCTCAGAGTAACCGGGTGGGCTCCTTGCCGGTGCTAGAGGACGGTCGTCTGGTAGGCATAGTCACCACAAACGACATCTTTTACAAGATCCTAAACCCTCTGATGGGCATTGGAGAGAAGGGGATACGGGTCATTGTCTACGGTGCCGGTGAGGCCGGGCAGGCTCAGAAGGTGATGGAGTGCCTTAGCCGGAAAGGCATAAAGGTGAAATCCTTCTGCACGCTGGCTTCCTCCAAGGTGGAAGGAAACGACCTCGTTGTTCACCTGGACACGGAGGAAGCCGGCCATGTGTTGGAGGAGTTAAAGAAGCTCGGCCTCTCCGCCGATGTAAGGGCTTACCAGCCCTGAGCGGGATGTTCGGCTCAGGGATTTGCCACGGCAGTGTTACCGATGAGAGTCAATTGAGGAGGGTCTTATGTATGAGAGATTGCTCGTCCCCCTGGATGGTTCTCTTCCGGCGGAAAACGTGCTTCCTTACGTTGAAGAGCTGGCCAGACGGCTGGGCAGTGAGGTCATTCTGCTGACGGCCTGCCGGCCAAATGAGCCTCTAGATCGCCCCCTTCGGGCTTACCTTGAAAGAAGGGCCAGTGAGCTCCAGTCGTTGGAGGTGAAGGCAAGTGCGCTGGTGGTTCAGGGTGACCCGGCTGAGGAGATCCTGACCTTCAGCGAGCAAAATGACATCGGACTGATCGCCATGTCAGCTTATGGACGTTCCAGCAGCGGCCGCTGGAACCTGGGGAGCATAGCCAACAAGGTTCTCCAGAGAGCCCATGTCCCCATACTGCTAACCCGGGCGAGTTCTCTGGATGAGGCTTTATCCCAAAGAAAGATGTCCCGGGTGCTCGTTCCCTTGGACGGCTCGCCCCTGGCGGAGCGAGTCCTTCCCTATGTTGAAGGCCTGGTTAAAGGAGCCGATTCGGAGGTTATCCTGCTGCGGGTGCTCGAACCCTTTGTGCTGCCGGGATACGTGGAGGCCTTTGTCGAGTCAGTCCTAGAGGCCGAGGAGAGAAAAGACTGGAAGCAAAAGCGGGAACAGGAGAGGCAAGAAGAAGCAAAAGCCTATTTGAGCAGACTGGGAGACGAACTTAGAGGGAAGGGGCTTAAGGTGAAGGAAGTGCTCGAGGTTGGGGAAGCTGCCGAGGGCATTCTCGAGTATGCAGAGGCCAATTCGGCCAGCCTGATCGTCCTGTCAAGTCATGGTCGTTCGGGGATCACCCGCTGGGTCTATGGCAGCGTAGCTGCCAAGGTCATCGAGGGCTCGACCAAGCCCATTTTTCTCCTGAGGGTAGGCAGCCGCCTCTAGTTATTGGCGCTGCCACAACGGAATATACCCTAGATTTAGAGCCCTGGCGCTCTAAAGGCCAAATTATAAGTTAGCCCTCTCCTAACCTGTTAAAACACTCCGCAGCAAATATCGCCTATCAAACACTTTGTGTTTTTCCGCCCTCTGTAGGCCTGAAGTTTACCGGGATTCTCCATTTTAATGTCCCAAGGTCGGGGACAGGAACTTGACGGGAGGGCCACTTACGCGGCACAATTTTTGATTAGAATGCTTCTTATCGCGCTTCAATATAAAAAGCATTGAATCTTGCACCATAGGTAAGAGGATCAGAGACCACCGATTGCCAATTGAGCCAAAGTTTTCCAGCCCGAACAAGCTTTGGGGAGAGGAATTGCTTTGTGACGTTGACCGCCATGCGTTCGGGGGCTAAGAAGTGAGGTACGCCGAGACAGGGTATAGCTTAGAAATTGATCTGTCCCGAGGAAAGATCGACAAGATAGAAAGCGACCCTAAAGAAGCCGAACTTCACCTTGGGGGTCTCGGTACCAATGCCAAGATATTATGGGACAGGGTCCCTCCCGAGGTGGAGCCCTTTTCCCCCGATAACCTGCTGATATTCAGCGCCGGTCTTTTATGCGGCACGCCCGTCCCGGGGGCCAATCGGACCATCATCTCTACCTTTTCGCCCCAGACCCTGCTGATGGCCTACTCCATGATGGGCGGATTTTTTGCGCCCGAACTGAAATTTGCCGGATATGATCGGGTGATCATTCGGGGCAAGTCCCCTGAACTGGTTTATTTGTGGATAAACAATGACAAGGTGGAGATACGTGATGCCTCTCATCTGCGCGGTAAAGGGGCTATTGAAACCGCGGAGCTCATTCGAGAGGAATTGAAGGAGCCAAAGGCTCAGGTAGCTGCCATCGGCCCAGCCGGTGAAAGCCGGGTCTATATGGCCTCCATCGAACACGCCTATCACAGTGCCTCTCGGGGGGTGGGCGTGATTATGGGGGACAAAAGGTTGAAGGCGATAGCTGTTCGTGGGACAAAGGACATTTACCTTGCCCGGCCGGCTGAACTGTTTGAGTTATGCCAACGTATAAGGGAGCAAATTCATGACAACCCGAACGTTGGGGATTGGATGGCGGATAGCGAGGATGATAGTTTTCACACGGACAACTTTGCCTGGGGCAATGCACGGGTGCGGAGAAAGGGTTATTGGAACAAGGAAATCGAGGAGCGGTGGCGAAAACTGAAGTACGAGCTAATGGATCGGCGATTGAGCTGTTTTAACTGCCCAAAGAAATGCTGCATCGTAATTTCCTACCCGGGACGGAAACGGTTTGGTTATAAATGCTTCGGGAAAGATACCTACCATATGGCGGCCTTTCAAGAGCTGGACTTTAGTTATGATATCCTCGGCGTCGCTTTAGATTATGGACTGGACTCATATTCAACTCCACAAGTTATAGCATTCGCCATTGAACTTTATGAGGCCGGCATTTTAACTGATAAGGATCTGCCAGGGTTTCCCTCCGATGTCAGGGAAAGATTTTTCTACTTGCTGGAAAGAATTGTCCGCCGGGAAGGGATTGGAGACATCTTAGCCAATGGTGTTTACTGGGCAGCTCGCCAGGTTGGAAACGGGGCGGTAGAATATGACCATAATACGGTAAAGAAAGTTGAGCAGGTGCCCATCAAGTTAGGAAAGCTAAACCCCATCTACTTTATCATGACCGCCACCGGTGAGAAAATGAACATCACCCAAATTGAAGGTAGCTTCCCCCAGGATCCTCTTCCGACTAGAGAGGAGAGGGAGAAGTTTGTCAAAGATTGGGTCGCGGTCCCGGATGAAAAGTTTAAGAAATATTTCCTGGAATGGGAAAAGCGGAGCGAGATATCCATCGAAGCAGCTTGCGCCATTGCCGATTGGAATGAGATAATGCATTACGTTGATGACTCCGTTGGACTTTGCGCATTCCTGTCATCGTTCACCGGCCAGGGTGGCGGAATGGTTGGGAGAAGTCCATATCATATAAACAGCATCCCTCATTTAATCTCGCTTGCTGCCGGGATGGATCTTGATAAGGATGGGCTATGGGAAATAGCTAGGAGGAATCGAAACCTGGTTAGAGCCATTAATGTAAGAAGGGGCATGAGGAGAAAAGATGAGAAGCCCCCTGAGGATCACTGGAGGATAAGAGATCCAGAGTTGGAAACCAAGCTGCTTGATGCGTATTACGAATTCAAAGGTTGGAACAACGAGGGCATTCCTACCAAAGAGACCTTAAGCAAGCTTGGCTTGGATTATGTTGGCCAGGACTTGGAACGAAGAGGAATCCTTTAAAATCGGGACGGGAAACATTGATTTAAGATGCCGGTGGGTAGCTAAATTTCTCCCGTAGCCGTAATGCCAGTACAACCACTGAAGCTAGAGCTGCTCCGATAGCCGTCGTTCTCCACTCAGGGAAGCCAGCGAGGATCCCGGCCAAGATGAGCCAGGGGCGGGCAAACAGGCTAACTCTCCCAAAACCTATTAGGTAACCTTCCAGTCCCACTGCGATGAGCAATATGCCGAGCAGACAGAAGGCGAAAAGATAAAACGTTTCCAATCCTTGCCCCCGCAAGATCAAGCTTGGATTGAAAACGAAGAAGAAAGGTACGAAGTATATCACGACCCCCAAGCGCATAGCTTGGAGGGCTGTTTTCATCGGGCTGGCCCGGGCCAGGGTTGCAGCTAGAAAAGCGGCGATCGCGACTGGTGGAGTTATGTTAGCCAGCAGGCGTAATATAAGAACCGTCCTTGATTATAGAGGCGACCACTGGTATGGAATTAGACAAGGCACAGTTGCAACAGATAGCTTCACATATTAAAAATAAAACGAGGGAATTCAACATCCGCGAAGGAATGGGATGGGGAACGACATACTACCTAAGCGCTTTTTCCAGGAAAAACTGGAGGACAGCGGCAAGCGGCTTCCGGAGCGGAAGTTTAAGAAGATGCTTTCCGATTACTATGAACTTAGGGGGTGGCAGAAAGCATGATGGAAAGGACGGAGTATCAAATACCGCCAGAAAGACCATGGTTCAGATTCTGGCCCGAGGGCGTGCCCCGCCATATAGAGTATCCGGAGATCCCATTACATGAATTATTATCAAACACTGCCAGCAGATATCCTCACAACGTAGGCTTTAGCCTTAGGGGGAATAACCTCACCTATGGCGAACTGGACGAGTTGACCAGCAGGCTGGCAAATGGGCTGAGCAATCTAGGCGTAGAAAAGGGCGACAATATAATGCTTCTTCTTCCCAACAGCCTCGAGTTTGTCGTGGGATACTATGGAATACTCAAGGCGGGAGGCACCGCTGTGCCGGTAAATCCCCTCTGCAGGGCGAGCGAACTTCAGCATTACATTCGTGATAGTGCCGCTAAATGCATCATAACTAGCAAGGAATGTTATGCCATAATCAAGGAGATTGGAGACGAAGCCAAGCCAGAAATCATAATATTGGCCGATGCTCAGGGGGTTGACGGAGTGGTGTCGCTGCAGGAAATCCTGACTAAATGTTCACCTACGCCACCCAGGCTTGATCTAAACCCTAGGGAAGATGTAGCGGTTATCCAATATACTGGAGGAACAACCGGACTGCCTAAGGGGGCAATGCTGACCCATTACAACCTGGTCTCCAATGCCATTCAGAATGCGGTCTGGTTTAGGTGGGGCACTGATGATACCATTGTGGGGCTGTTGCCCTTCTATCACAGCTGGGGAGCGTGCACTTGCGTCAATTCACCGATATATGTCGGTGCCCGGGTGATTTTACTTCCCCGCTTTGATGCCGAGGAGCTGCTGAAGACCATTCAGCAGGAGAGGGCCACCGTGCTTCACGGTGCCGCTTCTCTGTTTGCCATGCTGGTCAGCAATCCGCTCATAACCAAATATGACCTATCGAGCTTAAGATATGTCAAGGCCGGTGCCATGCCAATTCCGCCCGAAATTAAACAGATGTGGGATCAGCTAACCAGCGTCAAGATGGTGCTGGGTTACGGCTTAACTGAAGCCAGCCCGGAGACCCATAATTCCCCTGTGGACCGAATAAAGCCCGGGACGGTGGGAATACCCATCTGTGACACCGATGCTCGCATAGTAGATCAGGAAACTGGAGAGAAAGAGCTACCGGTGGGCGAGATAGGCGAATTAATCATCCGGGGCCCCCAAGTTATGAAGGGTTATCTTAACCGCCCAGATGATAACGCGGAGGCGCTCAGGAATGGATGGCTCTACACCGGTGACCTGGCCTTAATGGATGAGGAAGGCTATTTTCACATCGTTGACCGCAAGAAGGAAACGATAAAATACAAGGGGTATACCATTGCCCCGGCCGAAGTGGAGGCGGTGCTTCTCCAGCACCCGGCGGTCAAGGAGTGCGCGGTGATAGGCAAACCGGACCCATCGGTTGGAGAGATACCCAAGGCCTATGTGGTGCTGAAGGAGGGGTACACTGATGATCCTGACGAGCTCATCCGCTTCTGCAGGGAAAGGGTAGCTCCCTACAAACGCATCCGCGAGGTGGAGTTTATAAATGAAATCCCTAAGAGCCCGGTAGGGAAGATCTTGAGGCGGCTGCTAAAAGAGAGGGAACGACACGCCCCGCGGTAACCTTATTAAATGGGCCATCCTGGATTCGAACCAGGGACCTCAGTCTTATCAGCCACAATGCCAGAAAACCAACAAATCCGCCTGGGTGCCTACTTCCTCCTTTCCCTTCAGATTTGCCAGTTTAGCACCAGGTTCTTCCTCCTCCTTACCTTGATGTTCTTCTCGATCACCACCCCTTTTATATCCGCCTCACTCTCAATCTCAACTCTGCCAAACTTGTTCTCAAGCCACCTCTCCCCATTTACCTCCCTATAGCGCTTGATGGCGACCTTGCCGTCAACAGTGCAGAGGACAAGGTCTCCGTCCTCCGGAGCGATATCCATATCCACAAAGACAACATCGCCGTGGCTTAATTCAGGTTCAAGGCAATCTCCGGAAACCTGGATCCCCACGATATTCTTTCCCGCCACTTTGGGACGGGCCCAGTATGCATAATCGACAGGCTCCATCCCGTCCCCGGCACTTCCCTCCGCCACTATCGGGATGGCTACCGGGCGAAGAACTTCGAGTTCTTCCCATATTTGATTGAATGAGCGGGAAGGAAGAGCTCTCTCCGAGCGTTCGTAAAAGACCTGCGGGCTCACATTGAAGATCTCGGCCAGCCTTCGAACGGTGTCCGCCGAAGGGCCTCGACGGTCTTTCTCCAAGAGGTTAATGTAGGCCCTATCAACCCCTAAAAGGCGGGCTACTTGACTTTGACTTAACCCTTGCTCCTCCCTTAACCGCTTTAATACCTGCCCGATTTTCATCTTCCTCCGTTAACAATAGGTTATCACTTTTACACCCAAAAGTAAAGAGCATCTAGCAGTCAACAAGAGGGTTGACAAACAGCAAAATTGTGCTATCTTATAGTTAGCATGGATTTAATCCAGCAGTTGACGAAGAGGGCGGGAAGCTTAAGGAAGGCGGCGGATAGGTTAGGTGTGAGCGTATCATATCTGTCTTATGTAAATGCAGGTAAGAGAAAGGCAAGCGCAAGGCTTTTAAGGGCTCTGGTCAGGGAATTTCCCGAGCTGGAGCCCTTTGTCCTGGAATATCTGCGTGGGAACTACAAGAAGGGTGACAGGGCTGACTGATTGAGGTCTTCAGATGCCCAGAGCCGGAGGCCTTGCCGTTCTTTTGAAATACGGCAGCGAGCACCTGAGGGAGATATCCTCTCTGCCCCCGAATCCCGGCAAGCTTCCTCGGGGCAGGCCAACAAGGCAAGCGGCAGCCGAGCGAGCGTGGGCAATCCTTGAGGAAAGGAGGTTAAAGACGGCACGCAGGCGGAGATAGCCCATGCTCGCTTTCTACTTTTCGCAAAAGGGGGTTCAGGTTGGGGCTTCTTCAAAACCTGCCTGGCAAACCAGGTCAGGTTGGGCAGGGCTGCCCCCGAAGCTGCTCGTCGGCCAGCCCAGCCGGAGTTTTCTCAGCCTGGTCTAAAGATCTTCAGGTGTGGATCGCCGAGTATGG
>CBFDTP010000039.1:0-13104 GCA_965612975.1 uncultured Dehalococcoidia bacterium
TATCCAGCTCTATCGTGAATTCGCTACCGGCAATCGGTTGCGGCCGAGGTCTCCCCGACTCGTCAGGTGGGCCGAGTTCCATCCTCAGGTTTTCCAGAATGACCTTGCCGTTTCGAGATTCCACCCTCGAGGGGGCGGTGAGGAATTCGATCTTAACCCCTTCCTCTAGAGCAGCTTCAACCTCCTCAGGGGTGGCCGGCATCTCGGCTCGAGTGCGGCGGTAGAAAATGGTAACCTCCTCTGCTCCAAGCCGCAGAGCCACCCGGGAGGCGTCTATGGCAGCATTCCCGCCGCCGATCACCCCTACCCTCTTCCCCAGCTTCACCTCCTTGCCGAAGCTAACGTCTCTCAGGAGATCAATGCACTCCATGACCCCTGGGGCATCCTCACCAGGGACACCGAGCTTAATGCCGCTATGGGCGCCGGTAGCCACCAGCACGGCGTTAAAGCCGTCGGCGAACAGCTTGTCCAGGGAATCCACCGGGGAGTTCGTTCTGATCTCCACCCCAAGAGCCTTGATGCTGTCTATCTCGTCATCCAATACCTCGCGCGGCAATCGGTAAGCCGGTATCCCAACCCGCATCATGCCGCCGGGCTCAGGGAGCGCTTCGAAGATGGTGACCGAGTGCCCTAGCTTGGCCAGGAAGTAAGCTGCGGTAAGACCGGCTGGGCCAGAGCCAATGATGGCCACCCGCTTGCCGGTTGGGGAAGCCTCCACCTTCTCCGGCGGAAGCTGCTTTCGACCCAGGTCATAGGCCACCCGCTTGAGTATCCGGATGGCAATCGGCTCGCCCTTCTTCGTCTGGCGACACCCATCCTCACAAGGGGCAAAACAAACCCGCCCGCAGATCCCGGGCAGGGGGTTGGTCTCCTTTATCACCTTTACCGCCTCGGCATATTCCCTCCGGGAGATGTGCCGGATATAGCGTGGTACATCAACTCCGGCAGGACAGGAACTCTTACAGCGAGCCTCGATGATGAGGGGAGGTTTCCTCTCCGGAACACGAGAGAGAGGCTTGAGGGGGCTTTCTACCGAGACCAAAAGCTTTTTGAAATCTATGGCCAGGCCGGTGAACTCTACCCCGAAGGTATCTTTCACCTCATTCTCCATAAGAACTGCGCCGAGGAGCACCGGGGTTACGCTGGGAACGGCCTCTCCTTTGTTCGCCTTCAACCTCACATTAACGATGTCTAAACCCTTCTTGAAGTGGTAGATGAGCTCTAGGTGATCCTCCAGCTCGAGGCAGCTTATAGCTCCCAAGCAAGCTCCTTCAGCGGCCAGCTTCTGAACCTGGGGAATGAAGTCTACTTTCTCTACCCATATTTCCTGTTGCGCCATCCCTCGTCACCTCTTTTCTGCCAGCTTCTGTAGAGCCAGGATTACTCCATCAATTATCGCCTCAGGTCGAACGGCACATCCAGGCACGTAAACGTCAACCGGTATTACCTTATCTATCCCTCCCAGGATGTTATAACACTCGGTGAAAACGCCACCGGTGCAAGCGCAGGTGCCGATGGCCATGACCACCTTCGGCTCCGGCATCTGCTCGTAGAGATTGCGCAGGTTTCTGCGGTTGGCCGGACCGGTGACCATGAGCACGTCAGCATGCTTGGGATTTCCCATGTTGAGCATGCCAAACCGCTCAACGTCGTAAAGCGGCGTGAGACAGGCCAGAATTTCGATATCACAGCCGTTACAGCTCCCGCAGTCGAAGTGCAGGATCCAGGGGGATTTTACTCTTGAAAGCTTGATCAAGTGCATTCAATTCCTCCTTACCAAAGCCTTACCAATCCCCCAGCTATATTCACCAGGACAAGTCCCATTCCCACGGGAAGGCAAACTCGCAGCATCAATGCCCAGGTAAGACGAGCAGTCATATTGTCTACTATCAGCTCAACGAACCAGCAGGCCAGAGCAATGAGAACCCCGACCCACAGAGGGTGAGCCCAGAACAAAGCGATGAAGCCGACAATGAAGACCAGCTCATACCAGTGAGTGAGCTCGATGAGGGCCAGGGAGAAGCCGGAGTATTCGGTATAGACTCCCCGCACTATTTCCTGATGAGCATGTTCCGAGGCGGAAATATCAAAGGGAGACTTGCGCATTTTGATGGTGAGAGCCAGGAGCACCGCGATGAAGGCCAGGGGGAGGTGAGGAAGGAGAGGACGACCATATTCGATGATGCCATTCACCCTAAAGGTGCCCACCACGGCGAAGATGGCCACGGTGGAGAGAAGCAATATCGGCTCATAGGCCAGGATCTGCAGAATTTCCCTCATCCCGCCGAATTGGGCATAGGGGGATCTGACGCTCAGGCTTCCCAGGGCCAAGCAGGCAGCCCCGAAGCCGAGCACCAGCATGATCATCAGGAGATCCTGGTTGCCCGCCACCAGCAAGCAGAGGGCCGCGATCACTAGGATAAGGTAGCCCATCACCCAGATGAGCTGTGCTTTGTTAACTACAATCCTCTCCTTGGAGAAAAGCTTCAGGAAGTCGTAAAAGGGCTGCACTATGGGCGGGCCAATCCTCCCCTGCATCCGTGCGGTTAGCTTGCGGTCTATGCCCCGCAGCAGACCTCCAATGAAAGGAGCCACGAGGAAGGCGATTACCGGGGCCAGGATCGTCCAGATTCCGCTCATATCAGCACCACCGCAAAGATTATGAGCCAGAGGATTACCCCTGCCGGATTGACCACCCACCGGGCCAGGATTTTCTCCCCGAGAACCCTCTGGAGATAGAAGCCGCCGGTCTGAACATCTACCGGCTCATCCGCAACTGCACGGAACTTCATTTCGGTTAGGGCAACATGTTCTCCACAGAGGTATACCGGCCGCAGTTCTGCCTGGCGTACTCTGACCAGCAGCAAGGGCAATACCAGTCCGGCCGCCACCAGGATGGTCAGCGGCCAGGGAGCGAAGAGTCCAAAGGCGGTCCAGAGATGCCAGCCCTCAAAGGTGAACGGGATGCCATAACCCAGGGATTCAGCCGCCGGAGCCACCAACCCACTCACCAGCGGGGCCATGCAAATGCTCAGGACTACTGCTCCCAGCAACAACACGATCACCGTCAGATAGTAGAAGAAGCCCATTTGCTCCGGACTTGGCCCCACCGCCCGAGGAGTCTGCGCCAGCAGCCGGCCCATCCACTTGAGCCAGAAGACCATCGAGGCGGTGCTTCCCAAGGCCATGAACGCCAGAACCAGCGGCATCCAGGCAGAGCCGAGGAAGAAGGGAGAGACACCTCCTGAGGCGGCTTCTAAACCAATCCACTTGCTTACCAACACTCCAAAGGGCATGAGTAACATGGAGATCATCCCGGCAATGGAGACCCAACTTATTACCGGAAGTTTGCCCGCCAGGCCCTCCATGTCCTCGATGTTCCGGCTCCAGATGTGGTGTTCGATAACGCCCACAGCCAGGAACATCAGACCCTTAGATATGGCGTGGAAGATGATCAACGCTATGGCCGCATTGATGGCCAGCGGCGTATTAATTCCGGCGCAGGCGATGATGAGACCCAGGTTACCGATGGTGGAGTAGGCCAGCACCCGCTTGGCGTTCGTCTGACTGATGGCCAGAAAGGCGGTGGTGGCGAAGACGAAGGAGCCGAAGACGGCCATAACCGTGGAAAGATAGGTTCCTTCAAAGCCAGGGGCTAGCCTGACCGTAAGGTAAACCCCCGCCTTGACCATGGTGCTGGAGTGCAGCAAAGCCGAAACCGGGGTGGGAGCAACCATGGCCCCCAGAAGCCAGCTCTGCCAGGGAACCTGAGCTGACTTGGTAAAGGCAGTGAGACAGAGGAGGGCCATGGGAAGAAGCATCAGGCTTCCCGGTCCGCCCTCTCTCAGGATATCCTGAATCAGTATGCTGCCGGTGTAGTTGGTGGAGAGGATGATGGCTCCTACGCAGGCGCAGGCACCCACCAAGTTCATCCACAGCGCTCTGAGAGCCCCCTCCTTGGCCTCCGGGGTGAGGTCATGAAGGATGAGCTGGAAACAGCACAGGGTGGTAACTTCCCAGAAGAAGTAGAGCCAGAGAAGATTATTTGAGAAGACCAGGCCATTCATGGCCCCCAGGAACAGGATCATGTAGAAGAAGAACCAGTGCTGCTTGGTACGAGCCAGTTTCCGGTGCTCCTCATGGTCCTTCATGTAGTTGATGCCGTAAACGCAGATGAGGGAGCCAATGATGGAGATGACCAGACACATGATGACCGAGAGGAGATCTACATAGAGAGGACGGGATCGGTTTCCAGACCTGCCGGGTGTCAGCCGAATTCAAAGAGGGGCAGGAGAATGGCCTGGATGAGCATTAAGCCCAGGATGAGAAAATGACGATACCGGAAGCCGATGTAAAAGAAATAGGCCATCATGAGGTAGTCAGCTACTATGATGGCCGTATCCCAACCTTTGGAGGGAGAGAAGGAAAAGGCACCGTTTTGGAGGACGAAGTTTAAGAGGAAAATCGAGTTAACGATGAGGACAGCCGCGGAGATCAAAATGAAGAAGGCTCTCGGAGACGATGTTCTTTGATCAGAAGGCAAATAAAGCCAAAAACTATCGGGGAAAGGATAGCCAGCGTGAGAAGGACTCCCTCAGTCATTCTCTTTTATCTACCTCCGTTCTTGCTTCCGCAAACCACCCCCTCCCACGATGCTAAACTGTCAAGGTGCTTCACTTCCCGTGAAATTCTGGTAATAGTTTAGAGGCTTAAGTCATATTTGTCAAGCATGATGTTAGTTCTTACAAATTATCGGGATTTTTACCCACCGCTGCCTCTTGAGGAGAAATAACGTTAATTTAGGTCTACAATCTTCGTTTCTGCTATTTCTTCGAGATCTTGCCCATTGCTTCTCTTTGCAAGGGAAAGATCTTCCTGATCCCCTCCTCAGCTAGGTTGAGCAGCCGGTCAAGGGTCTCCTTGGAAAAGGGCTGCTTCTCCGCCGTGCCCTGGATCTCGATAAATTGCTTTGAGTCGCTCATCACCACGTTGAGGTCAACCTCGGCCTCGCTGTCCTCCTCATAGCAGAGGTCGAGCAGCGGCGTCTCCTCAACTATCCCTACGCTGATGGCGGCTACCAGCCCCCGGAGGGGAATGTGTGAAAGCTCTCCCCTTTCCCAGAGGCAGTGGAAGGCTTGAAAGAGGGCCACGCAGGCAGCGGTGATGGCGGCGGTACGGGTGCCGCCATCTGCCTGAAGAACGTCACAATCAACGATGAAGGTTCGCTCTCCCAGAGCTTCGAGCTGAGTAACCGCCCGAAGGGAGCGACCGATGAGGCGCTGGATTTCATAGGCTCGTCCCCGGGCCTGCTCGCGAGGACTCCTCGTTTGGGTGGAACGGGGAAGCATGCCATATTCCGCGGTCACCCAGCCGCTTCCACTTCCCTTGAGGAATGGGGGGACTCTATCCTCAACGCTTACGGCACAGACGACCCGGGTCCGGCCTAACTCTATGAGAGCCGAGCCCTCGGCGAACTCCAGATACCCGGGGAGAAGACGTATCGGTCGGAGTTCGTCTGGAGCGCGTCCATCAAGCCTGGCTAACCTCATGTTGTAAGCGTTCAGACCTTTTCCATCGGGGCAAGGCTGAGGAGGAGCTTCTTGATCCCGGCGCCGCGGAAGGCTACCGTCACCTCATAGTCGCCCCTGGCCGCAAGACACTCGATCACCACACCCTCACCAAACTTGGCATGGTTTACCCGATCACCCACCTCAAGCTTAGTCGGGTGAGAAAGCTGAGGCGGTTTTCCAGGCATCTTGCCGCCACGGTTGTTTACCAGGTGCTGAGGGATGTCCTTTAAGAAGCGGGAAGGCTGGTTGGGCCGGCTCCCTCCCAACAGGCTCCGCCGATAGCTATGGGTAAGATAGAGCCTCTCCTTGGCTCGGGTCATCCCCACATAACAGAGCCGCCGTTCCTCCTCCAGTTCCTCCGGATCGGCCAGCGACTTAAAGTGAGGGAGAAGTCCCTCATCCAGACCAACTATGAAAACTACGGGGAACTCCAGCCCCTTGGCCTGGTGCAGGGTGATCAGGGTGACGGCATCAACCTTCTCGTCAAGGTTATCCACCTCGGAAACCAAGGAGACCCTTCCCAGCAGCTCGGCCAAGGCTTCCCGGGTCTCCAGATCGTTGTATTCGGCAGCCAGGCCTCTGAGCTCGAGGATGTTATTCCACCTTTCCTCGCCGTCACTCCGGCTCAGGATGTACTTCTTATAGCCCGTCTGCTCCAGGAGGATGTCGAAGAAGCTGAGAAGGTCCGACTTCTCCAGCTCCTCCCTGAGCCTCTCGAGCAGGGCATGGAACCTTCCCAGGACCTGAACGCTTCGGGGTGAAAGGTTGGTTTCCTCCTCGCTTACCAGCTTGAGTGCCTCATAAAGGGGCCGCTCCCTGGATTGAGCAAAGTTAAGCAGTTCGTTCAGAGTGCGTTCCCCGATCCCCCGGGGCGGCGTATTGATCACCCGGAGCAGGCTTACGCTGTCGAAGGGGTTATGAACCAGATGAAGATAGGAGACCAGATCCTTGATCTCCGCCCGCTCATAGAACTTGGTAGCCCCTACCAGCTTGTAAGGGAGCCCATAGCGCAGGAAGGCCTCCTCTAAAGCCCGTGACTGGGCATTGGTGCGGTACATCACAGCACAGTCGGCACAGCGATGCCCGTTCCCCAGCAGCCTCTCGATCTCGTTCACCACGAACTGGGCCTCTTCCTGCTCGTTGTAAGTCTGCACCACCTCGATGGGAACGCCGACCTCGTTCTCGGTCCAGAGGTGTCTTCCGTTGGAGCGCTGCCCGGCAGAGATGAGGTGGGAGGCAGCTTCCAGGATGGTCTTCGTCGAGCGGTAACTTTGATCTAGGGAGATTACCTTGGCATCGGGAAAGTCCTTCTCGAATTCCAGGATGTGACGCTGGTCGGCAAACCTCCAGGAATAGATCGACTGATCAGGGTCACCAACCACACAGATATTGCGGTGCTTGGCAGCCAACTGCTTGGCAAGGACATACTGAGCCAGGTTGGTATCCTGGAATTCATCAATGAGGAGGTGGAGGAAGCGGTTCTGGTACTTCTCCAATACCTCGGGGTGCTGCTGGAAGAGGAGAACCAATTGCATCAGGAGATCGTCGAAGTCGAGGGCTTTGCTCTCGTAGAGCTTTTCCTGGTAGCGTTCGTAAACTCGTTTGGCCACTTCCTCAAAGTAGTTCTGACTGCGGCATTCCTCCGGCCGGATAAGCCTGGCCTTAGCCGCCGATATGGCTGACTTTATGGCCTTTGGAGGATAATACTTCGGGTCAAGCCCAAGCTCCTCCAAGCTTCGCTTTACCAGGTTAAGCTGGTCGGTTTCGTCGTAGATGACGAACTTCGGGTCCAGCCCGATGTGCAAGGCTTCCTGGCGCAGGATACGACAGGAGATGGCGTGGAAGGTTCCCAGCATAAGGTTCTCGGCCATCCCTCCCAGGAGATGGTTGACCCTTTCTTGCATCTCCCGGGCAGCCTTATTGGTGAAGGTAACGGCGAAGATGCGGCGTGGGCTGATGCCACATACCCGGATGAGATAGGCAATGCGGTGGGCAATCACCCGGGTCTTGCCACTTCCTGGCCCGGCCAACACAAGTATCGGGCCGCTCACGGTCTCGACCGCTTGCCGCTGTGCCGGGTTGAGAGAACTCAAGATATCCATTTAATCAAGCAAAAATGGGCTGGTTTTCGGTAATCACCCGCTTCTCCTGTCCCAATTCCTCCCGAATGTGCTTGGGCAGGCAAAAAAGCCCCTGGTGGGTCAGGCCGTCGTAAAAACGGAGGGACCGCCGGCACCGACTCAAGATTCGGCGGTCAATCTCCTCAGAGGAGAGCTGCCGGGGGTCGAAGCTCTCACTGGCGAGAGAGAAACCCCAGGCCCCGCTGAACGCGGGAACATCGGTCTGATAGGGGAAGACCCCGGCAAAGACCGTGCTAAGCGTGTGATTGACGGCGGTGAAGACCTGGGACATTCCAACGCAGGTGGAGCCGGACTGCAAGCAAAGGATGCCTTCCTTCTTGAGCCGACTTTTTACAAGCCGGTAAAAGCTTTGGGTGTAGAGAAGATAGGCTGGCCCTTCCTCAATCGGATCAGGCAGATCAAGGATGATGACGTCGAACTTCTCTTCACTCTCGCGGAGGTATCTCTGGGCATCGATGTATATCACCTCCGCCCGCGGGTCGTCGAAGGAACCCTGGTGGAAAGAAGGAAGAAGCTCGCGGCAGGTGCGGATGACCTCCTCGTCTATATCCACCATGGTGACCTTCTTGACCGTGTTGTGAACCAGCACCTCCCTCAGGGTGGCTCCCTCTCCACCCCCGGCAACGAAGACCCTCTCTGGATTTGGGTGGGTTATCATTGCTGGATGTACCAGGGCTTCGTGGTAGATGAACTCGTCCTTCTCGCTGGACTGAACCTTACCATCCAATACAAGCATCTTGCCAAAGGCGAAGGTCTCGAAGATCTCGATGGTCTGGAATCTTGACCTCCCCTGGTAGAGGATCGACCTAAGGCCAAACTGCTGGGCTATGGTAGGACCGGTTCGTTCCGTAAACCAGGCAGAGGTCTGACTCTCCATCTTTAACTCAACCGGGTAGGCCCCGCAAGGCCTCAGATTTGAGGAACTGCTGAACAAACTCAGTGATCAACATCTTGACTTCCTTACCTCGGTACCCCCTACCCCAGGCACTCACCCCTCCCAACTTCTGTGATGGAGGATTCCTTGGCTCCGAGCTTCTCGATCAGGAGTTCAGCCGCCTTGCCCGAGGGGAAGGAGTCACTGCAGGCATAGATATCCACAGCGGCATACCCGTATTCTGGCCAGGTATGGATGCAGATGTGCGAACCAGTGCCCAACACCACCCCACTCACTCCCTGAGGGCTGAAGTGATAAAAGGACTCTCCCAGAATATCTGTGCTCAACTGTTGAGCGGCGGAGCGCAAAGCCTCCTTGAGGAATTCCAAATCATCTAGTACAGGAGCACAGTCTCTCAAATCCAGCAATACATGCTTACCCAGAGCGTGCAAATCACAACCTCTAAGGGGCCTTACCTTATTATTATATAAGACGCCGTCGCTTTTCTCAAAGAATTCGACATCACTTTACATAAGATTGCGCTTGCCAGTCCGAGGCGAGGCTGGTAAACTTTAAGCGGTGCGGAACATGCTCGAGCTAAAGGGTTTGAGGTTGAACATAAACGGTAAAGCTGTTCTGGATGGTCTGGACCTCCACGTAGGGCGGGGTGAGATACATGGGCTCCTGGGAGTGAATGGCACCGGCAAGACAACCTTGGCCAACCTGATCATGGGCCTCATTTCCGCCGATGAGGGAAGGATAGTCTTCGAGGGCCAGGACATCACTCAGCTTTCCATCTCCCAGAGGGCGAAGCTGGGGATAACGCTTGCCTGGCAAGAGCCAGCTCGTTTTGAAGGGCTCACCGTGAGGAATTATCTCCAGCTAAATGGCAGAGCCGATCCGGAGGAGCTGGAGAAGACCCTGCACCTGGTGGGGCTTTCCCCCGAGGAGTATCTGGGACGCTTTGTTGACTCGACCCTCAGTGGGGGCGAGCGTAAGCGAATCGAATTGGCAGCAGTCATGGCCATGAGGCCCAAGCTGGCCATCCTGGATGAGCCCGACTCAGGGATAGATATGATCTCCCTCCCCTACATCATGCAAGGGGTGGCTGAGATGGTGAAGGGAGGCTCCTCAGTTCTGCTGATCACCCACAACGAGAGCAGCGTGGAGATAGCTGATCGCGTCTCAGTCATCTGCGCCGGCAAGATAATACAAAGTGGACCCCCGAAGGAGGTCTGCCAGTGGTTTAAGCAAAATTGCCAGGTCTGCCCTGCTCCAAATGTCCCCCGAGAGGAGTTTCGAAGATGATCCTCAAGGAATATGAAGCCCTCCTCGAAGCCTATTCACGGGCTGGTGGCGACAGAGGGATTTTGGCCAGCCGTGAAGTAGGCAGCCTCTTGATTCATGAGAACAAGGTTTTGGGGGCCAACCGAGTCGAAGGTCTCCGGCTGGAGACGGAGGAGTTTGCCTCGGGAGTTAGGGTTCGCTTCCTGGTCGAAAAGGGGGTGAGGATAGAACATCCGGTACATCTCTGCTTCGGCCTCCTTCCCCAGGAGGGGCTGCAGGAGATCATCATGCAGGTCAAGATGGAGGAGGGAAGCAAGGTAAGCGTCATCGCCCACTGCATCTTTCCCAACGCCGTCAGGGTGATACACCGCATGGATGCCGAGCTGGAGATTGGCCCGGGGGCTGAATTCAATTACCAGGAGACCCACTACCACGGAGAGTTAGGCGGGATAGAGGTCATTCCCAAGGCGAAGATCAGGATTGCCGAGAAGGGGGTTTGGCGGAGCAGCCTCAGCATTGTTCAGGGTTTAGTGGGCAAGCTGGACTACGACTTCGAGGCCTCCTGCGAGGAGAAGGCGGTGGCTGAACTCCTGGTAAAGGCCTATGGCAAGAAGGATGACGAGCTTAAGGTCTGGGAGCGAATTCATCTGAACGGAAGGGAATCCCGGGGCCTGGCGAAGAGCCGTCTGGTGCTCATAGACCGAGCCAGGGGTGAGGTGAGGGGAGAAACCTACGGCAATGCCCCGCTGGCCCGGGGCCACGTTGATTGCCTGGAGATCGTGAACGGAGAGGAGGCCATTGCCCGGGCGATTCCCATCGTCGAGGTGCGGGACCGGCTGGCGAAGGTGACCCATGAAGCCGCCATTGGGAGCCTGGACAAGAAGCAGATACAGACGCTGATGGCCCGAGGTCTGGAGGAGTCCGAGGCCATTGATGTCATCGTGAGCGGCATCCTCAGAGGATAGGGCCTATTGCCAGCCCGATTTTCAGGGTTGTGCCCGCTAAACATCGTTTCATGCAGAAAGGTTAGAATAAGATCTCCCCTTCAACTTCCTACCGGGGAGGGTGGTGTGATCGTCTATGGTCGCCGAAGGTTGATGGCGGAACATCTCAAGCATGATTGACCGGGTTGAGATTTACGTTCGGGGAGGTGATGGGGGTAACGGGGCAGTCAGCTTCCGCCGCGAGAAGTTTGTGCCCCATGGCGGACCCGATGGTGGAGATGGCGGGGATGGTGGTAGCGTCTTCCTTGAGGCCGACGGCCGCAAGTCCACCCTGAGTGACCTCCGTCTTCAGCGGCACTATCGGGCAGGCAGAGGGGGTCACGGGAAGGGCAAGAACCAGCACGGTCGGAAGGGGGAAGACCTGGTGATAAAGGTTCCCCGGGGCACCGTAGTTCGCTGCAAGGATACCGGCGAGGTACTGGCCGATTTGACCGAGGAGGGAGCGAGGGTATTGGTGGCCCGTGGCGGGAGGGGTGGTTGGGGGAATGCCCACTTTGCCACCTCCACCAACCGCGCCCCTCGAATTGCCCAAAAGGGGGAGCCGGGAGAGGGAAGATGGCTGGTGCTCGACCTTAAGCTCATCGCCGACGTCGGACTGGTGGGAAAGCCCAACGTGGGCAAATCCACTCTGCTCTCCCGAGTCTCCGCTGCCCGACCCAAGATCGCCGATTACCCCTTCACCACCACCGAGCCGGTGCTGGGTGTGGTAGAGTTGGGCTACCATTCCTTCGTTCTGGCCGATATCCCGGGACTCATTGAGGGAGCTCATGCCGGCCGAGGTCTGGGACATGAGTTCCTGCGCCACATTGAGCGCACCCGGGTGCTCCTCCACCTCCTCGATGGCAACGCCGCTGATCCGGCCTCCGACCTGGAGGAGATAGCCCAGGAACTCCAGCTCTTTAACCCAGAGCTTCTGAAAAAACCCCAGCTTGTTGTGGTGAACAAGGTAGATCTTCCGTCGGTTAGGGAACGTCTTCCCCAGCTAAAGGAGAGCCTGGATCGACAGGATAGGCCCCTGTTCTTCATCTCGGCACTCACCGGGGAGGGAGTTCCGGAGCTTCTGGCCCGGGTTTCCAACTTGCTGACCCAGGCTCAGGAGCAGCCGGAACAACCCGAGAAGCCGGCCAAGGGATTCAAGGTGTTCCGGCCGCGACCAATTTAGGGGGTTGGCTTGCGAGTAGGCATTTTCGGGGGCACCTTCGACCCCATCCACCTGGGGCATCTCATCGTGGCCGAGGAGGTCAGGATCAGGCTTAAGCTCCCCAAGATAATCTTCATTCCCACAGGCAATCCCTGGCTAAGACAAGGTCCAGTCACCCCGGCAAGACATCGGCTGGAGATGGTGAGGCTGGCCATAAAATCCAATCCCTTTTTCGAACTCTCCGACCTGGAGGTGGAACGACCAGGGCCCACCTACACGGTGGACACGCTGATAGAGCTGCGGAAGAAATTTGGCCCGGAGGTGGAGTTCTACTTTATCATTGGGCCGGATGCCCTGGCCGAGTTGCCGCGGTGGAAATCTCCGGAGCAGCTCATCAAACTTTGCCAGTTGGTGGAGGTGAGGCGGCCCGGGGCGCGGGAGCCCGAACTCGATGAGCTGGAGAGGGCCATCCCCGGTCTCTCCTCCCGCCTTATCTTTGTGGATGAACCTCAGATTGGGATAAGCTCGACGGAGATAAGGGAACGGGTAGCTCAGGGCCTTTCCATTCGCTACCTGGTGCCTGATGAAGTACAAGACTACATTTATCGGCACAAGCTCTATTTGGAGGGGGAAGCTTGACGGAAGAAAGATTGTTGGAGCTGATGCTGGAGAAGTCCCTGAAGCGGGGCGACTTTGTTCTCTCCTCCGGCCTCCGGAGCTCTTATTACTTCGATGGGAGGCTAACGACCCTCTGGCCTGAGGGGGCCTATCTGGTGGGGAGGAGGGTGTTCCAGTTGGCGAGGGAGGCTGGGGCTGAGGCCATCGGCGGCCCCACGCTGGGGGCCGACCCCATCGTGGCCGCGGCAGCGCTCGTGAGCTGGCTTGAGGGAAAACCACTCCCGGCCTTCATCGTGAGGCGGGAGCCGAAGAAACACGGGATGCAGAGATACATCGAGGGCCATCTTCCCCCTGGGGGGCAGGTGGCGATCGTTGACGACGTCGTCACCACCGGTGGGGCTGTCTCTTATACACATCTGACGCTGCCGACGAAGGCTTAGGTGTAGATCTCGGTGGTCGCCGTATCATT
>CBFDTP010000040.1:0-12653 GCA_965612975.1 uncultured Dehalococcoidia bacterium
GGACATTATCAATTGCGTTTATTGGCACTTCAGAGGGATAATTCTTGGGGATGTCCGAACTCATGTCTGAACATCAGCTCGGAGCCCCGGTTATTTGAACTTATTTATGCTTTCAAACCCCCGGCGCCCTTTTTGGCCCGCCACCCATCGTGCTATAATTAGAACACCCCCAATTTAGCGAAGCAGTGCACAAGGAGGTTGCAGTGAAGTTCGTCAAGTGGTTTACCGAAGTCGGATCGAAGGACGTGGCCCTGGTCGGAGGTAAGAACGCCTCCCTCGGTGAGATGATAACTAACCTGACTCAAAAGGGGGTAAACGTTCCCTTTGGCTTTGCCATAACCGCCGAGGCATATAAGTACGTGATAGAGAAAGCCGGCATACGGGAGAAAATTCAAGAGACCTTGTCGGGCCTGGACACGAGGAACATGGAGGACCTCTCCAGAAGGGGAGAGCAGATCCGGAACCTCATAAGCAGCGTACCCTACCCTCCGGAATTGGAAGAGGAGATAAGGATTGCCTATCGAGAGATGGAAAAGAGATACGGCAAGGACGTTGATGTGGCCGTAAGGAGCAGCGCCACCGCAGAAGACCTCCCCACGGCCTCATTCGCTGGCCAGCAGACCACCTTCTTAAACGTGCGGGGCGAACAGGAACTGATACGGAGGGTTATGGAATGCTTTGCCTCCCTCTTTAATAATCGGGCGATTTCCTATCGCGTGGATAAGGGCTTTGATCACCTGAGCGTCTTTCTCTCCGTGGGGGTACAGAAGATGGTTCGCTCGGACCTTGCCTGTTCGGGCGTCATCTTCACCATCGACACGGAGTCGGGGTTTAGAGATGTGGTTTACATAACCGGCGCCTATGGGCTGGGGGAGAACGTGGTACAGGGGATGGTAAATCCCGACCAGTTTTATGTCTTTAAGCCCACATTGAAGAAGGGCTTTCGGCCCATTGTGGAAAAGAAGCTGGGGACGAAGGAGAAGAAGTTGGTTTACCGGGCCGATGGGCTGGGAACGGAGCAACAGGATGTGCCGGCGGAGGAACGGGAGAAGTTCGTGTTGAATGACGAGGAGATCCTGCTCCTGGCAAGGTGGGCCTGCCTGATAGAGGAACACTACGGCACGCCGATGGACATCGAATGGGCCAAGGACGGGCTAAGCGGTGAGCTCTTCATCGTCCAGGCCCGACCGGAGACCGTGCATTCGCAGCGAAAACTGGCCTCCCTCAGAACCTATGTGCTGGAGGAGGAAGGGGAATTACTGCTGAGGGGGGAGGCGGTGGGCACGAAGATAGGACAGGGTGAGGTGAACGTCATAGAGGATAGCAGCCGGATTTACGAGTTTAAGGAAGGCCAGGTTCTGGTTACCGACATGACCGACCCGGACTGGGAACCGATAATGAAGATCGCCTCGGCCATAGTCACCAACAAGGGCGGACGAACTTGCCACGCCGCCATAGTCAGCCGGGAGCTTGGAGTTCCCTGTGTTATCGGCACCGGCAACGGGACGGAGGTTCTCAAGAGGGTGAAGGAGGTCACGGTAGATTGCTCGCAGGGCGAGGGCCGGATATTTAAAGGGATGTTGAAGTACCGAGTGGTTGAGGAGGATCTGGGCAAGCTTCCCCGACCGCGCACCCAGATAATGATGAACCTGGGCATCCCGGGTAGTGCCTTTATTCAGGGCCAGATTCCCAACGATGGCGTCGGCCTGGCCCGGGAGGAGTTCATCATCAATTCCTACATCGGCATACATCCGATGGCCCTGATCGAATACGAAAAGCTGAAGAAGGAAGCGGAGAAGGACGGAGAGATAGCCAAGCTAATTGAGGAGATAGACACCCGGAGTGCCTCCTACAAGGACAAGACGCAGTTTTTCATCGATAATCTGGCCATGGGGATAGCTAAGATAGCTGCCGGGTTCTATCCCAATGACGTCATCGTTCGCTTCTCCGATTTCAAGACCAATGAATACGCCAACCTCATTGGAGGCTGGCTCTACGAGCCACAGGAGAGCAACCCGATGATCGGCTGGAGGGGAGCTTCGCGCTATTACGATGAGAAGTTCAAGCCCGCGTTTGGCCTGGAGTGTAAGGCGATAAAGAAGGTGAGAGATGAGATGGGCTTGACCAACGTGAAGGTGATGGTTCCCTTCTGTCGGACGCCGGAGGAGGGTCGGAGGGTAATAAGGGCGATGGAGGAGTTTGGCTTAAAGCAGGGGGAGAACGGGCTGGAAGTTTACGTCATGTGCGAGATACCCTCCAACGTGATCTTGGCGGAGGAATTTGCCGACGTCTTCGACGGCTTTAGCATTGGTTCGAATGATTTGACGCAGTTGACCCTTGGCCTGGACAGGGATTCGGCCCTGGTAGCTCACCTCTTTGATGAGCGCAATGAGGCGGTGAAGAGGCTGGTAAAGCTCGTCATCGAGGCGGCCCACAATCATCATCCGAGAAGGAAGATCGGCATCTGTGGCCAGGCGCCGAGCGATTTCCCCGAGTTTGCCGAGTTCCTGGTCGAATGCGGGATCGATTCAATGTCCCTAAACCCCGATGTGGTGCTGCCAGTGAGGAAGCGGATAGCGGAGGTGGAAAAGCGAAGGCGAAGGTGAGTTGATCAATCCGGGGGCGTGGGCTTACATTCCTGGCTCGTGGACGATATAATGGTTCTGTGGTTAGCAACCTTAACATTCGCGAACGAACGGAGGAAAGGGAAGAAAGGCTTCTTTCCCCTCTCGCAACCAAGAGCCGGTTTAGCCGGGGCCGGGCGAAGTGGGAAGAGCCCTGCCCGGTGAGAACCTGCTTCCAGCGAGACCGGGACCGAATCATCCATTCCAAGGCCTTCCGGCGGTTGAAGCACAAGACCCAGGTTTTCATCGCTCCTTTCGGCGACCATTATGTCACCCGTCTTACTCATACGCTGGAGGTCTCCCAGATCGCTCGCACCATCGCCCGGGCACTGAACTTGAACGAGGATTTAGCTGAGGCCATCTCGCTGGGCCATGACCTGGGTCATACACCGTTTGGCCATTTGGGCGAAGAGGCGCTCAATGAGCTTTCATCCTTCGGCTTCAAGCATAACGAACAGAGCCTGAGGGTGGTCGATGTCCTGGAGAACGACGGAAAAGGGCTCAACCTTACCTGGGAGGTGCGGGAAGGAATCTTGAAGCACTCGAAGAGTCGAGAGGATCTTCTGGGGGAGGGGGAATTGCCCCATACATTGGAGGGGCAGGTCTGCCGCCTGGCCGATGTTATAGCCTATATAAACCATGATATCGGAGATGCTCTAAGGGCCAGGCTCATCGTCCTGGACGAGCTGCCCCAGGACGCCTTGAACTTCCTCGGCCGAACCCATAGGGAACGTGTAAATACGCTGGTCTGCGATGTCATCGCTTCCTCGTGGTCGGTCGCCGGGGGCAACGCGGCACAACCCTCCGGGTCAACAATTCAGCTAAGTCGCCGAGCCGAGGAGGCCCTGAGCTCTCTGAGGGAGTTTCTCTTTGAGAGGGTTTATGACGTCCAGAAGAGCAAAGGCCAGTGGGTGAAGGAGGTGCTTGAAAGGCTTTACCACTACTTCATGCGCCATCCAGAAAAGCTCCCGCGCGAATTTCTTCGCCCTGAGGAGGGGGTGGAGCGGGCGGTGGTGGACTACATTGCCGGGATGAGCGATCAATACGCCTTAAGATTCGCCGAGGAAATAGGACTTAATTGGATTCGCCAGGTGACAGCTAGGGAAGGGATCCTATTATGATGAACGTAGTTCAGGAGATAAAGCAGAGAGCGGACCTGGTCAGCATGGTGTCGGAGTATGTGAGGCTGGAAAAGGCCGGGCGTTACTTCAAGGGCCTCTGCCCCTTCCACACGGAAAAGGTCCCCTCCTTCTTCGTCTTCCCCGAGCGCCAGAGCTGGAGGTGCTTTGGGTGTGGGGCCAGCGGTGACATTTTCTCCTTCATCATGCGTAAGGAGGGGATTGATTTCAAGGCCGCTTTGGAGCTGCTGGCCCAGCGAGTGGGCGTCTTGCTGCCTCGCCAGAGGGTTGCCGGGGAGAGGTGGGAAAGGCTTTACGAGATCAATGAGGCCGCGGCCCAATATTATCACCGGCTGCTCCTCACCTCACCGGCAGGTGAGCCAGCCAGGGAATACCTCAGGAGAAGGGGTGTGGGGAAAGAAGCCATTGAGGCGTTTCAGTTGGGCTACAGCCTGGATGCCTGGGAAGGGGTGAAGCTATATCTGGGAGGCAGAGGATACACCGCGGACGAACTTCTTTCCGCCGGTCTGCTGGTTGAAAAGGAGGGGAGAGCCTTCGACCGGTTTCGAGGGAAGCTCATGTTTCCCATCCGCAACGCAAAGGGGCGTGTCATCGGGTTCGGGGCTCGGACGCTGGAGGAGGGGGCCCTGCCGAAATACATCAACTCACCACAAACGCCCATTTTCGACAAGGGTAGCGTGCTTTATGGGATTGACCGGGCAATTGATAACATCCGAAGTCAAAAAAGGGTCGTTATAGTAGAGGGGTATATGGATGTCATTGCAGCCCATGAGCATGGCTTTCGTGAGGTGGTCGGCTCGATGGGTACCTCTCTCACCCAGAGACAGTTGCTCGGGCTGAAAAACCTGACCAGTTCCCTTTACCTGGCACTCGACCCCGATGTCGCCGGGGATATAGCTACCTTGAGGAGCATCGAACTCTGTCGGCAGACCTTCAGCCGGGAGGTTCGTTCCCTTCCCAACCTGCTGGGAACCACCTCCCGGGTGGAAGTCGAGATAAAGATAGTTCCCCTCCCTCGAGGCAAGGATCCGGACAAACTGATTCGAGAAGACCCCGATGAGTTTGCCCGGTTAATTGAGGCAGCCTTACCGCTCATAGAACATGCCTTCGCGATAGCCAAGGATAAATTTGATCTGGCCAGCCCCCGAGGAAAGTCGCAGGCAGCGGAAAACCTTTTGCCGCTCATCGCCGAGCTGAGCGAGGTAGACCAGGAGTTCTACCTGAGCCGGCTTTCCCAGCTGCTGGGGTTGAGGGAGCGCACTTTGCTGGGGCTCGCCCGGCGGCTCCGGAGCACGGCCACGGAGCAAATCCCACGAGGTGGGGAAAGGCCCACTAGGACGGTGACCCTGGGAGATACCCTTGAAGAATACTGTCTTTATCTTTTGCTTCGCTATCCCGAACTCAGGGAGAGGGTCAAGGAACTCCCGCCCGAGGAATTTGAGCGCAGCGAGAACCGGGAAATCTTTGCGGCCTGGAAGAGAAACCCTCAGCCGGAGGCAATCCGGGAGAGCCTTCCTCCAGAACTTCAAGAACACCTCGATAGGTTGCTGAGCAAGACCGCCCCTGAGCTTCAGGGAAAGGAGCTGGAACGGGCTCTCTCCTCTTGTTTACGGCGACTGGAGGAGCGAAAGCTGAGAGCGAGGCTAATCTTTGAGGCCGAGGCGGCGCTGGAGAGCGGGGAAGACCCTCGCCGAACTGCGGAAAGGATTGCCTCCTTACAGAGGAGACTCGCTGCCCTGGGCTCCGGGGGTTAATGAGGTGGTCGGCGAAAACGTTTTATAATTTTTAAATGGGGTGAAAGAACATGGCGAGGGGAAAAGATCTCCTGCTTGACGATCCAATGCCTGATGATGAGGAGCCTATGATTCCTGAAGACGTCCCTCCCGAGGAAGAGGAAGAAACCCTGCTCCTGGAGCCTGAGGAAGAGGCAGCACCGGAGCTGGAAAGGTCCCCCCTCGAACTGGGGGAAATGGTGGACGATTCGGTGCGGATGTACCTCCGGGAGATGGGGGAGGTACCTCTGCTGACCGCGGAGGAGGAGAAGGAGCTGGCCCGAAAAATGGACCTGGCACGGCATGTTGAAGCCTTGGAGGAGCGGTGGCAAAAGGAAAAGGGCCGGCCAGCCTCCCCGCTGGACATCATGGCTTTGCTGCTGGAGGAGTTTCGGCAGTCGCTCCCGGCGGCGCAGGTTTTACTGCAGGAATTGAACTTGCCCCAGGAGAAACTGGCGGCGGGAATCCTTCACCCCCGATTTCGAGAGGCCATCGATGGCGAAATCCGCCGTGAACTGGTGGCCGCGGCGGCCTCCAAGTTGAGCATGCCCCCGGAGAGCGTGGAGCAGCTCCTGGTAAATCTTTCGCTGGACCTTTCACTAATGCCCGCTGGCCTCCTCGAAGCACTGCTGGAGGACGGGTGGCTGGAGAGACAAATTTCCGAGGAGGAGCTGTATGAATTCCTGGCTCCTTATGAGGGGCAGGTTCGAGAACATCTGGAGAAGGTGAGGAGAGAGGGCAAGGAAGCCAAGGATCACCTGATCGAGGCCAACCTGAGGCTGGTGGTGAGCATCGCCAAAAAGTACATTGGTCGGGGAATGGCCCTCCTCGACCTCATTCAAGAGGGAAACATAGGACTCATTCGCGCGGTGGAGAAATTCGATTATCGCCGGGGCTACAAATTTAGCACTTATGCCACCTGGTGGATACGCCAGGCGATCAACCGGGCCATAGCTGATCAGGCGCGCACCATTCGCATTCCGGTCCATATGGTGGAAACGATAAACAAGCTTATCCGGGCCAGTCGCAATCTGGCTCAGGAATATGGCCGAGAGCCAACCAGCGAGGAAATAGCCCAGGTGGTCGGCCTCTCGCCGGAGAGGGTAGGGGAGATTCTAAAGCTAACCCAGGAGCCCATTTCGCTGGAGACGCCCATCGGCGAGGATAAGGACAGTCACCTCAGCGATTTCATCGAGGATCAAAGCAAAGCTACCCCACCGGAGCTCGCCTCGTATCTCCTGCTTCGGGAGCAGATCGACAAGGTGCTCTCCGAGCTCAGTGAGCGTGAGCGGAAGGTGCTAAGGCTTCGTTTTGGACTGGATGATGGACGAAGTCGCACCTTAGAGGAGGTCGGGCGGGAATTCAAAGTCACCCGGGAGCGTATTCGGCAGATAGAAGCCAAAGCCCTGCGGAAGCTAAAAAGCGACCCCCGCTTCTTCAAAAAGCTCAAGGATTATCTCGAACAGTAAGCCAGCCCGTCCAGCTCCTTAACGAAAGCGGGAGGGATGGGCCGCACCATCCATGATGGGTTCGTTAACGTAAATGTCTCCGTTTCTGATCTTTATGTTGAAGCCGCAGTCGGGATTGGTGCAAACCCAGGCCTTATAGTATACTGCGGCTCCCTGTCCTCCGTAGTCTGACAGAGGGACCAGATCCCCTACCTTACATTTCTGACATTTAGGGAAGCTAGTAGCTAATTGCTCCACAAGCCACCTCCGCCAAAATTTAAATTGACCTGGAAGGGTTTAAGGACCCTGGTTAGGCTCAACACGGTTCTTAGTATAATCATCAAGACCCCGGTTGGCAAGAGCAAAAGAGGCCAGTCGGCTATAGATGGCTCCGCTGGGGGTAAGCGTGCTCCGCATCAAGCTGACGCTGGCCACCTGAAAGGAAGTCATCCCCGGAACTTCCAGCTCACCAAGCTCCCTCCCCAAAAGCTCTCGAATTCGAGGAGGGGCCTTCTCCCGAACCCGCCCCAGGGTCAGGTGCGGGGAGAACCCCTTTTCCCTCTCAAAACCGAGCGGGGACAGCGCTTGGTCGACTCTGCCCTGTAAGGTGAGCAGGACCTCGAGGTCGCCACCCACCCCGACCCACACCACACGGGGTGCCCGGAGATTGGGGAAGGCCCCCAGGCCCTCGGGCCGGAGGGCAAAGGGCCTTACTTCCTTCACCACCGGGGAAACGGCCTGGGAGATCTCCTCCACCTTCTTCCAGGTGATATTGCCCAGGAACTTGAGGGTGAGGTGGATTGCCTCCGGCTCCACCCATTTGACCGCCTCCTCCTTCCCCACCTTAAGCCTCTGCTGTAATTCGCGAAGCTGAACTTTGATCTCCTGAGGAAGCTCAATGGCGATGAAGGCTCGAATCTTCTCCATCTTACCTCTGCCCCAGCTTCAAGAGGTGGAGAGCATTTTGCCCGAGAATCCGTTCCTTATCCTCCCGGGAAAGGTCAAGCTGCCCCATCTGTCGGATGATTCGGGCCTGGGGAATGAGGGGAAAGTCGCTCCCGAAGAGTATCTTGCCTGATCCCAGGATCTGGCAAACCACGCCGAAGATGGCCTCCCGATAAAGAAACGGCGTGGCAGCGGTGTCAAAGAAGACGTTCTGAAGTGCTCGCTCTACCTCGGGCATCAAAGCATAGAAGGGCAGCCCACCACCCCAATGAGCAAAGACCAGGCAAAGCTCAGGAAAACGGGAGGCAAGTTGATAAAGGACATCCGGGGTAACCTGACCTTTGCCGGGGTACAGATGCCCTACGGGCTCGGAGGCGTGGGAGAGGACGATGAGCCCATATCTTTTCGCCAGCTCGAGGATGGCGACGGTCTTCTCGCTGGCTGGGTCGAAGGGCTGAAGATCAGGCCTCAGTTCCCCGATTCCCCTTGCCCCACCTTTGAGGCAACGCTCGAGCTCTTCAAAGGGGGAGTTCATTTCTGGATTTACCATGCAGAAGGCCACCAGTCTCCCCGAATAGCGGGCGGCTGACTCAAGAAGGTAATCGTTCGTCTCTCGGCAGAGTTCAGAGTTGCTCCAGCCGATGTTGAGCACCACCGAGATGTCAATGCCGTCCCGCTCCATGCTGGAGATGAGATCTTCTGCGGTGGCCATCCTAGCCTTGGGGTTGGAGTAAAGGGTTTTGAAACAGGGGTCCTTTTCCAGCAGATCAGCGCGCTTTTCTATCACCCTGGGGGGGAATATGTGGGTATGGAAATCTACCACCATGATCTATCGAGCCAACACCTTCGCCCTAATTATAAGAAGTGGCCTCATGGCGGTCAAACCTTGGCCCTCAGTGATAAAAAGCCTTTGTTTAAGGGGGCAGATAAGGGAAATTGCTTACCTCGGTAAGCGAGGTAATTTTTGGAAAAAGTATGGACAAAGGTAGTTGAATAGGATATAATAAACTAGGTTCTGAGATTAGTTTTGGGGCGCTGTTCTTGGGTTTAGCAAAGCGCACAAGAAGTTCTGAATTGAGCGCTGCGGAAGTCTCGGGAGCTGGCGTTGCTACCGAGACTTCTGTCTTTATGGAGACCAAAGCTCAGCTTTCCTTAACGGAGCTACAGGAGAAGGCCAAGCTGCTGCGCCGACATGTTGTCGAAATGATCGGCCGGGCTGGCAGTGGGCATCCTGGTGGCTCCCTCTCTGCAGTGGAGATCGTTACCACCCTTTTCTTCCACGTTCTGCGCTACGACCCGCAAAATCCCGGGTGGCCTGACCGTGACCGGTTTATCCTGAGCAAGGGGCATGCGGCGCCCGTGCTTTATGCTGCCCTGGCCGAGGCCGGCTTCTTCCCGGTCGAGGAGCTACTTACCCTCCGCCGCCTGGACAGTCATCTTCAGGGACACACCGATATGACCTCGACGCCGGGGGTGGAGATGTCGGCCGGCAGCCTGGGTCAAGGGCTCTCCTTCGGCGTTGGCCTGGCCCTGGCCGGTCGCCTGGATGGTCGAGCCTACCGGGTCTACGTTCTCCTGGGGGACGGCGAATGTGACGAGGGGCAGGTCTGGGAGGCCGCCATGGCCGCCGCCCACTTCAAGCTGGAAAACCTCACTGCCATAGTGGACTACAACAAGCAACAAATTGATGGCTGGACCCGGGATGTCATGGACCTTGGCTTCCTGGCTGAGAAGTGGCGTTCATTTGGCTGGTGGGTCACCGAAGTCAATGGTCACAGCTTTGAAGAGCTGCTGGCTGCCTTTGAGGAAGCGAGGTCAGTCCGCGGACAGCCATCCTGCATTATCGCCCATACCATCAAGGGCAAGGGGGTCAGCTTCATGGAGAACAATCCCGAGTTCCATGGTCGAGCCCCCACCCCCGAGGAACTGGAGCGGGCTCTCAAAGAGCTTGGCTAAATTCCTCCCCGGGTTGCAGAGCGTCCCCACTGCTGTTACAATTACTTTCAGGTCAGCCTCCAGGGAGTCTTCTGTTCTTAATCTTGGGGCTGTAGCTCAGCGGGAGAGCGCCTCCTTTGCACGGAGGAAGTCGTGGGTTCAAATCCCACCAGCTCCACTGACCAGATTCGGGTTGAAGCTATGCCGATCCGCCTGCGTGCCGAAAAGATGGTATGCGCGACCTACTCTATACAGTCGGTCCAGATACGCGGCGACCTACTCTCTGTATTCCCAAATTGTATCGCGCCTTATTCATAGCCCGCAAGGCGGATGCATTTTCCGAAAAGACTTTGCCCGGGTGAGGATGGTCAAGACAAACCTTCAGGAGATTCTTCGACACAGGGATCCCTGTTCAACCGAGGTGTATACCCGATATATGGATCATGAACCGGCTCTCGCGGAGCAGAGGGAACTAAATCCTTTTAAGTTATGGAAACTTTAACGTTAGACACAAGCGAAGGCAAGGCCCTTTGCAAACTTACCAGCTTCAGAGTAGGCGGTTATGTTGAGCTTTCCCCCTTCCCTGAGCCACTGCATCGCACACAGCGACCACTTTTTCCTCCGCTGCCAGCGGTTTTACCACCTCGAGCAGATAAGGATAATGAACGGGTACCCTCCTTTTCATATTCCCTCCTCCAGGATTCCCTCCTCTTCCGCATACATCTCCCTAATTCTCTCGATCTCCTCCTCGGAGGCCTTCCAGTAGCCCCTCTCTACCGCCTCAAGGAGGCGTTTGGCTATCTCTATGGAGGCAAACTTATTGTTCTCCCAAAGCCTCTTTCTCATCTCCTCGTCGAAGATGAACCTCCGGGCAACCCCCTGCCATACCCAGTCCTCCACCGCACCGGTCGTTGCAGCAAACCCCAGGAGATACTCCACCCTGTCGGCTATCTTCTGGGCGCCGTGGAAATCATGCTCGAGCATCCCGCTGATCCATTTGGGGTTGAGAAGCCTCGTCCTCACCCCCCGGCTTATCGCCTGCCCCACATCCTCCGTCTTTATCACCTCTCTCGTCGTGTCGGAGACCAACATTTCAGGCTTCCTACCACTCAGGTGTTCCACGCTCCTCGCTAACCCCCCAAAGAACTCGTAGTAGTGATCTAGATCGGTTATCTCGTAATCATGGGAATCACGGACCTGAGAAACAAGATCCACCTTGGTGAGCAGCGAGCGGTAGAGGTCGTCGAGCCTCTCAGCGTGGATGTTCTCAGCATAAACATGGTTCATGGATCGGATATGAGCCTCGGCGATGTCCTGCTCTCCTCCCCAGTTGGAGGTTTCGATGAGAGGGATGACTTTGGTTCCATATTCCCCCGCCGGGGGGCCGAAGAGGCGGGCCCGGGAGAGCCTCCTCGCCGTCTTTTCGTCCTTCACACCTGCCCGAAGGCTCTCGAGCGCCTCCAGTGAGTGCTTCCTCACGAAGTTCATCTCCAAGGGCTCTTCGAGCTCCGCTACCTTCTCGAACGCCTGGTTAAGGAGGGCCATGACGTTGGGGAACATGTCCCGGAAGAAGCCGCAGATGTTGATTAGGCAATCCACCCTCGGCCTTCCGAGCTCCTCGAGCGGGACGATCTCAAGCTCCGGATACCAGGAGCCACCCTTCCTCCTTACCCTTACGCCAAGGTAGTGGAAGACTTGTCCTATGGTCTCCCCCCTCGTCTTGGTGGTCTCGAACCCCCAGAGGACTACCCCCACGTTTTCAGGATAGCATCCGCGCTTTGCGAGATAATGTCTCAGGGTGTTCTCGGCGATCTCTGCTCCCCTCTCACCAGCTGCGTCGCTGGGGATGAGGTTTGGGTCGAACTGATAAATATTCCGCCCGGTTGGGAGGACCGCGGGGTCCCTTATCACATCCCCGCCCAGGTTCGGTGTAATGAACCTGCCCGAGAGGCCTCGGAGGAGACCTTCGAGTTCGCCTTCGTTATTTGCATATCTCTGGGCGGCATCGAGCCCGAATTGCAGGGCTTTCCGAGCCTTTTTGGCAAGTTCCCCTACTACCCCAGCCCTCCTTATCGCCTCCTCCAAATCTTTGAAGGCAAGTCCCACCACCTCCCTCACCAGGTCCTCTATTTCCTGCAGCATCCGTGCGCCGGTCTTGCCCTCGATCTCGGCGGAAGGGTTCCGCAGTAGGGAGTCATAATTCATGCCCCTGCCCTCGGCCAAGATGCGGTGGAGGGATTTCACCTCTCCCCGGTCATAGCGGAGAAGAAGTGTAACGAAGTCCAGAAGTTCCTCCTCCGAATAGCCCCGCCCTAGCACGTGAAGTCCTCTGGGGATTATGGAGCGCTTCATCTCGTAGAGCTCTTCGAGGATCACCTCCGGGTCCTCGCTTCTGAGATTATTCTCCCTCGCCTTCTCCTCAATCCGGCGCCTCAGAATCTTGGCACGCGGGGGATCTTGAACTTTGGCCTCCCTCCATTCGTGAACGAGCTCCTCGAGCTCCTGATAGCCCCCGTAAAGTCCTGAGGTTGTGTAAGGAGGCGAGTTGTAGCTTATCATGGCAGCATAGGTTCTCCTCTTGGCGATGGTGGCCTCGGAGGTGTTGAGGACGTGGTAGATGTAGAGGTGGGGGAGGTTCCCTATGAGGATGTCGGGAAAGCATTCCCGGCTCATCCCCACTTCCTTCCCCTTGGTGAACTCCACCGTTCCGTGGGTTCCGAGATGCACCACTGCGTCCGCTCTCCAAACCTCCTCGAGCCAACGGTAGAAGGCGATGTACTGATGGTGGGG
>CBFDTP010000041.1:0-12559 GCA_965612975.1 uncultured Dehalococcoidia bacterium
CCAACGCCCAGTCCCCCTCGGGCAGGGGGGTGATGCCCGGCAGGGCGACCTCCACCTCGGTCCCTGGCGGCAGGGTAGGCCCTCCCGGAGGAGGCTCGTACCCGGCCTCGGCGATCACCAGCCGGTCGTACCCCACGGTGAGCATCAGCCCGCCGGGGAGCGTCGCCTGCGATCCCGTGGTCCCCTCCTCCGCCACGCGGACCGCGTTCTCCACGTGGACGAAGTCCACGTCCCGCAGGTGGGGGCGGAGCCGATAGGCCGCCTCGCGGACCAGGGCGCGGCGCAGGGAGAGGGGCTGGGCCCGCCATCCGGCCCGGTCGAAGACGACGACCCGGTCCGACGCCTCCCACACCACCTCCTCCCAAGGAGGGGGTTTACCTGGAGCCAACTTTGCTGGAGGCTAAGCCGGGGCAGGAGTTCACCATAAGGATACAGGTAAAGCCCGCCGGGTGGGGGGTCAGCGGCGGGGAAGTATCCCTCTCCTTCGATCCCACCGCCCTTGAGGTAATAGACCTTCGGCCAGGCGACCTCCTCGGCACGAATCCACTCATGGGCCTGAAGAAGATCGACCGTGAAGCCGGGGTGATAAAATACGCCCTGGCCCGCGTGGGGCCTACCTCCGCCCCCACACCCCCAGGAGCTTTTGCCATCATCAGGCTCAAGGTTCTCGAAGAAGCCGAGCCCGGAACCTACGGACTGAAACTGACCAAGGTGGGGCTAGCCGATGAGAACTTCCAAGACGTCAAGGACTTCGAAATCCACGGAGCGGTGGTAAGGGTCAGCCGCAGTTGAGGGTGAGCAAAAAGATGAGGCTGGAGCCTCCCAAAGCAAAGACCGGGGCAGGAATTGTTTTCAACGCTAGAACTCTCGGCCTGATTCTGCTAGAATAGCCAGAAATGCTGAAGGTACTGCACTTCGCCGACCTGCACCTCGGGGTGGAAAGCTACGGGCGGATCGATCCTTCAACCGGACTTTCCTCCAGGCTGGTGGACTTTTGCAACGCTCTCAAGCAGGTGGTGGACTTTGCCCTGGAAAACGAGATCGATCTCGTGCTCTTCTGCGGCGATGCCTACAAGAACCGCAATCCTTCCCAAACTCAGCAGCGGGAGTTCGCCAAGGAGATCAGGCGCCTGGCAGAAAGAGGAGTCCGTGTCTTCCTATTGGTAGGGAATCATGACCTCCCCAGCGCCATTGGACGGGCCACCGCGGTGGAGATATTCGATACCCTGGCGATAAGAAACGTCTTCGTGGGCGACCGGCCAGAAGTACATCGAATTGAGACTCGGCACGGGCCGCTCCAGGTGCTCAGTCTTCCCTGGTTGAGACAGAGCTCGATCTTGGGTGAGGAGGCCCGTAATCTGCCTTTAGAGAGGTTGAACGAAAAGCTAATCCAGTTCATCAGCTCAGAGCTCGACCGCCTCGCTCGCCTGGCCGATCCCGACCTGCCAACCATCTTGGCCGGTCACCTGTCGCTTTCCACCGCCAGGCTGGGATCGGAGAGGGGGCTGATGGTGGGCAAGGAGCCGGTTTTGCCACAATCCAGCCTAACCCGCCCGGAGTTTGATTACGTCGCCCTGGGGCACATCCATAGCCCCCAGGTTCTGTCCTACAATCCCCCCATTGTCTACTCCGGAAGTCTACAACCCATTGACTTCAGCGACGAGGGAGAGGAGAAGGGGTTCTATCTTGTCAGGCTGGAGCGAGGGAAGGCCGAGTTTGAATTCCATCCGGTGAAAGGGAGGAGGTTCCTGACCATCTGGGTTGATGCCGACGGAGAGCATCCCACCGAGGCCATACTTCAGGCCATCGAGAACCAGGAGATAGAGGAGGCCATTGTACGGCTGCAAATAAAGACCTCGGTCGCCCGCGAGGGTCTGATCCGGGAGGGCGAGGTGCGCCGCGCCCTGAGGAAAGCCCATGCGGTGGTCATTCAAAAGGAAGTGGAGCGAGCCTCCACGCCCCGGGTGAAGGTGGAACGACCCGAGGAACTGCAACCCCTGGAGTGGCTAAATCTATATCTGGAGACCAAGAAGGTGCCGCCGGAGAGAGCCCAAGCGCTTCTGGAGCACGGGAAAAAGCTCATCGAAGCAAGCCTGTTTCTATAGTGAGAAAGGGATGAAGATAGTAAAGTGGACGCTGATTTTCATCGGTTCGCTCATCGGGCTGATGCTCATCTTTGCCGGGATAGCCTACTACCTCATTACTCAGCCACCAGCGATAAAGGAGGAAATGAGGCCGGTTGAGGTATCGGCTGAGGCGGCTAGAAGCCTGGAACAGAAGTTAGAGGCCTTCCAGCAGGAGGTCCAGCAGGCTGCCCAAGCCGGCGAGCAGAAAGAAGTAAGGCTGGAAATAACCGAGGAAGAGCTGAATGCCAAGATAAACGAGTACCTCAAGGAGCTTGCCGCCCGGGAGGAATTGTCGATTGATGTGGAAGATGTACAGGTCAACGTCAAGGATGGCAAGCTGTTGCTTGCCGGAGAGGCGGAGGTCTCCGGAGTCAAGGTGCAGGGCGGGGTGGAGGCCAGTGTAAAAACGGAGGACGGCAGGGTGAAGTTGGAGATAAACCGGGTAGACCTGGGCCGATTTCCCCTGCCCAGCAACGTGAAGGAAAAGGTCATGAATCTTATCCCCGAGGAGAAAACCACCATTGAACTCGAGAATCTGCCGCTGGGGCTCGAGGAAAACCTTCCGGTAAAGCTGAAAAACCTCCGTTTGGAGGATGGCAAGCTGCTCATCGAGGGAGTAACGAAGTAAGGCAGGCTCGCCGATAAGAGAAAACCATGCGCTTGACCTTCTACGGCGGGGTTGGCGAGATCGGGGGAAACCAGATCCTTCTGGAAGATGGGGATACCCGGGTTTTCTTCGACTTTGGCCTTCCCTTTGGGAGGCGCTCGCTTTATTTCGAGGAGTACCTCAATCCCCGCCCGGGCGCTGGCCTTCTCGACCCCTTGGAGATGGGCCTCTTGCCACCCCTACGGGGAATTTATCGGGACGACCTTTTGCCAGACGAGTCCCTCTGGCAGAGGTTTGAAAATTCCCCCGAGTACCGAAGGCTGGAGGGGGTGAACGGCGTCCTCCTCTCACACGCTCATCTGGATCACAGCGGCTACATCTCCTTCCTTCGCCCGGAGATACCAGTTTACTCCTCAGCTCTAACTGCCTTCATCGCTAAGGCCATGCAGGACAGCAGCCCGTCGAACTTTGAAAAAGAGGTTTGCTATGCCAGCCCTCGCAAACTGGAAGACGGCTACCTGAGAGCCCAGGGAAACTACATCCGACGGCCCTTCCTTTTCCTAGACAACCCTGAACTCACCCCGAAGGCCCAAGAATTTTGGGATTGCACCCCGATGAAGCGCAAGCCCCTGGAACCCTCCCCACCCCCACCGGAGAGAGAAAGAATTGGCCAACTCAGGCTCAAGTTCTTCCCGGTGGACCACTCCATCCCCGGGGCCTGCGCCTTCGCCGTGGAGACCTCGGCCGGGTGGGTAGTCTACACCGGCGACCTTCGGCTCAAGGGACGGAAGGGGCACCAGACGGAGGATTTCATCCACGAGGCACGAAAGCTAAAGCCGTCAATTCTCCTCTGCGAGGGCACGCGTGCCGGCGATTTCCGCTCAATCTCCGAGGAGGAAGTCTATCAGAATGCCTTGAAAGCCGTGAGAAACGAAAAAGAACTGGTGATCGCTGACTTCGGCCCACGCAACGTGGAGCGGCTGCTCACCTTCTACCAGATAGCGCGGGAGGTCGGGCGAAATCTGCTCATCCTGGCCAAGGATGCCTACCTACTTCAGGCCATGCAGTTGGTATCACCCGAATTCCCTCCCCTTGAGGAGCTCAGGGAGGTGCTTATCTACCGAGATCTGAAATTTCGGCTGGCTGCTTGGGAGGAGAGCATCCATCAGCAATTTCAGAGCAAACTCATCTCCTCGAGCGAGGTCCAGAGAAATCCGGGGGATTTCATTTGCTGCTTCAGCTTCTGGGACCTGGACGAGCTCATTGACATCGCCCCCCGAGGAGGAACCTATATTTACTCCTCCAGCGAGGTCTTCGATGAAGAGGGGGCGCTGGACATGAAACGACTTCACAACTGGATCCGGCACTTTGAACTCAGGGGGGTTGGCCTCCCCCGGGAGAACCTTGGCTGGAGGGTGCCCGAGGAGGAACAGGGACTACATGCCTCAGGGCATGCCAGCGGCTCGGAGTTATTGGATCTCGTTCGGGAGATCAACCCTCAAGTTCTTCTGCCCATCCACACGGAGGAGCCAGAGTACTTTATCCGGGAACTTCGCGGCACAGGGATCGAAGTGCATCTGCCCAAAACGGGAGAGGCTTTCCCCCGCTCAGCCCGGAAGGAAGGTAAGAGATGATCCCGGTGAGGCTGCGCCTACGCAACTTCATGTGCTACCGGGAGGTGCCCGAGCTGGACTTCACCGGAATGCATGTTGCCTGTCTCTGCGGCGAAAATGGCCACGGCAAGTCGGCTCTGATCGATGCCATGACCTGGGCTCTCTGGGGCAAAGCCCGGGCGAGCAGCGACGATGAGCTGGTTCGTCTGGGAAGTACCGAGATGCAGGTGGACTTCGAGTTCCTGGTCGAGGGTCAGCTTTATCGGGTCATCCGCAAGCGAATAAAGTCCACCCCCAAAAAGCGTGGGCAATCATTCCTGCAGCTACTGGTGGCCGAAAATGGGGGGTTCCGTGATATCAGTGCCAACACCATTGCCGCCACGGAGCGCAAGCTCATTGACATCCTTCACCTGGATTACCAGACCTTCATCAACAGTGCCCTGCTCCTGCAGGGGCGAGCTGATGAGTTCACCACCAAGCCTCCCGGGGAACGCAAGGAAGTTTTGGGGAAGATCCTCGGCCTTTCCTATTATGACTTGCTAGAGGAAAAGGCCCGAGAGATAAGCCGGGAGAAGGATAGGGAAAAGGCCAGGCTGGAGAGCGCCCTGACAGAACTCGAGGCCGAATTGGCCCATAAGGAGGAATATGAGCAAGAGTTACGCCAAGTGAACGAGAGACTGGCAAAGATTCAGGCCGAACTGGAGAAGGGAGAGGAAAGGCTGCAGGAACTTCGGAAGACAAAGGAACAACTTGACCTCAAAAGGCAGGAACTGACCAGCCTGGAACAGCGCCTTAAGCAAGCCGAGGAAGAGCTCAAGTTCTGGGAAGAGCAGATGAGAAGACATGAGGAGAAGATCAGACAGGAAGAGGGCATAATTGCCCGGGGCGAGGAGATCGAGGAAAAATACACCGAGCTGGTTGGTCTGAAAAAACAGAATGAAGAATTGAACCGGCGTCTGGCAAAATTGGCCGGACTAAATGAGGAGAGGGCGCAGCTTGAGAGCCAGATCGCCCGGGCAGAGGCCAGTCTACAGGCTGAGCAGCGCCAGTTGCAGGAGAAGTTAAAGGAGCTCGAGGCTCGCCGCGCCGAGCGTCAGACACTGGAAAGCGCACTTGAACAAATTCGGCTGAGGTTGGAGGAGGTCTTCCTGAGGGAAAGGGAGCTCGCCGGGAAGAGGGAGAGGGAAAAGGAGCTCTTCGGTCGGATTTCTCAGCTAAACCTCCAAAATAAATCCCTGGAGGCAGATATAAAATCGCTTCAGGATAAGATCGCCCTGCTGGGTCGGGAGGAGGGCACCCACTGTCCTCTGTGCGATTCGGAGATCGGTGAGGAGGGGAGGAGGAAAATCCTCCAGAAGTACCGACTGGAGCAGCAGGAGAAACAGGAACTGTACCGCTCAAACAAATCCGAGCTGCAGAACCTCGTCGGAGAGCACGAGCATCTCAGGCGTGAAATAGCCAGCCTGGAGAGCCAGGTGGCCAGAGATAAAGAGGAGTGGCAGAGAAGGAAGGCCACCCTGGAGAGCAAACTGGCCGAGGTGGAAAGGGCAGCCGAAGAGGGTGGACAGATTCAGGCCAGGCTGAGCAAACTCGAGGAGCAACTGAGGAACAAGGACTTTGCCCCCCAGGAAAGGGAAAGGCTTTCCCTTGTCCTGAGCCAGATAGAGGGTCTGGCCTATGATCAGGAAAGTCATCGCCTCATCCAGGAAAGGATTGCCGCTTTAGAGGGGTACGAAGAGCATTACCAGAGGCTGAAGGAGGCGAGGAAGCAGATCGAGGAGGAGCGAGAGGCACTGAAAAAGGCGGCTGCAGCGGCCGAACGCTGGCAACACCTCCTGGAGACCGAATCTCGGGGACAAGAACTGCTCCGCCGGGAGCTGGTCATCCTCCCCGATGTCGAGGAAAGGCTGGCCGAAGCGGAAAGAGATCACCAGATGCTGCTTAAACTTCGCCAAGAGGAGGCGGAGCACCTGGGAGCAGCGAAGCAGAAGCTGGACCGCTGCGCTTTGCTGGAAAGGGAAAGGGCAGAGAAGACCCAGGCCCTGCGCCGAATAGCGGAGGAAAAGGGGATTTATGATGAACTGGCGCTGGCCTTTGGGAAGAAGGGGATTCAGGCCCTCATCATCGATTACGTCTGTCCGGAGATAGAGGAGGAGGCCAACCGGCTGCTTGGGCGAATGACCGATGGTCGGCTGGGGCTGAAGCTTGAGACCCAACGGGAGACCAAGAAGGGAGAGAAGGTCGAGACGCTGGAGATTAGGATCTGGGATGAGCTCGGCACGCGCAACTACGATCTTTATAGCGGTGGGGAGGCCTTTCGCATCAACCTGGCCCTGCGCCTGGCCCTTTCCAAGCTACTGGCGAGGCGGGCTGGAGCCAGGCTGCCCACGCTGATCATCGACGAAGGCTTCGGAACTCAGGATGGCTCCGGAAGGGAAAGGCTGGTAGACGCCATAAATTCCATCCAGGAAGATTTCGACAAAATATTGGTCATCACCCATATCGAAGAGCTCAAGGAGGCCTTCCCGGTGCGCCTGGAGGTCACCAAGACCGAGGAAGGCTCTCAGGTGAGAATAATTCGAACTTGACAAACCGGTAAGGACTGCTAAAATTGTAGCGCAAGCTTGTGCAGTTCGGGTAACTTCAAGCCTTTAAGCTTTTAGGAAACTTTGGAGGTTGAAATTTACGCCATAATCGAAAGTGGTGGCAAGCAATATCGAGTGTCCCCTGGTCAGAAGTTAGAGCTGGATCTGCTCCCCGGTAAGGAGGGGGAGGAGATCGAGCTGGACCGGGTTCTCTTCATTGGCAATGAGGATAAGGTTTTAGTGGGCCAGCCCTTCATTGAAGGGGCAAAGGTCCGGGCCACGATTTTAGAACACGGCCGGGGTGAGAAGATCATCGTTTTCAAATATAAACCGAAGGTACGATATCGGCGTAAGAAGGGCTACCGGCTATCTTACACCCGCGTACTTATCGAGGAGATAATTTTACCGGAAGGTGAGGTAACATGGCGCACAAAAAGGCAGGCGGAAGCACCAGGCTTGGGCGCGACAGCATAGCCAAGAGGTTGGGAGTAAAGCGATTCGATGGAGAACTCGTCCGGGCGGGGAATATCCTGGTGCGGCAGCGCGGCACCAGGTTCCACCCCGGGGAGAACGTTGGCGTGGGGCGAGATTATACTCTCTTTGCCCTCGTTGATGGCCGGGTAAAGTTCGAGCCGAAGGACAAGTATCGCAAGAAGGTGAGCGTTTACCCGGCGGGGTGAGTGCCCTATGAAGGAGAAGATTCATCCCAAATATTACCCCGATGCCGAGATCATCTGCTCCTGCGGGAATGTCATTCGTTGTGGCTCCACCAAGCCAAAGATGAAGATCGAGGTGTGCAGTCAGTGCCATCCGTTCTTCACCGGGGAGCAACGCATCATCGACACTGCTGGTCAGGTGGAGCGCTTCAAGCGCCGGTATAAGAAGTAGCCCTGGACCTCTAAGGTCTTCCTTTTCCAGAGCGAGACACGAAGAGAAGGTATGGGCCCAAAATACGATGTTGTGATAGTGGGTGGCGGACCGGCGGGAATATTCACCGCTTTAGAACTTTCTAAATCCTCTGACCTCAACATCCTGCTCCTGGAAAAGGGAAAGGATTTGTCCAAGCGCCACTGCCCGGCGCTCAATGGCGAGAGCGAGGGTTGCCTTCATTGCCCCACCTGTAACATGGTGAGTGGCTGGGGTGGGGCCGGGGCCTTCAGCGACGGGAAGCTCACCCTCTCCCCTGACGTCGGTGGACGGCTCAAGTCATACCTTGGCGAGGGGAGATTAAAGGAACTGATAAGCTATGTTGACCGGGTCTACCTCGAATTTGGCGCCTCGGACAGCCTTTATGGAGTTGGCCCACAGGTAGAGAGCCTGCAAGAGAAGGCGGCCTCGGCCGGGCTCAAGCTTATCCCCGTCCCCCTAAGACACCTGGGAACCGAGCGCTGCCGCGAGGTCTTGAGGCAGATGCATCGTTACCTGATCCCGCGGATAGAAATTCGAACCGAGGCTAAGGTTTCCTCCATCCAGGTTGAGGGGGGGAGGCTTAAAGGAATAGTGACCCGAGAAGGCGAAGAGATCGGGACAAGGTTCCTGGTGGTGGCGCCGGGTCGGGAAGGGGCAGAATGGCTGGTGAGCGAAGCCAGGAGACTGGGTCTCACCACCCAGAATAATCCCATCGATGTAGGGGTGCGGGTAGAGGTGCCCCGGACGGTGCTGGACGAGCTTACCAACGTGCTCTATGAATGCAAACTTGAGTTTCGCTCGGCCGGCTTTAACGACCGCTTTCGCACGTTCTGCATGTGCCCCGGTGGCGAGGTAGTCCTCGAGTCCACGGGTGGCCGGGAAGCAGTGATAACGGTAAATGGTCACAGTTATGCCAACTCATCCACCGAGAATACCAACTTCGCCATCCTGGGAAGCGTAGCCTTCGCCGAACCCTTCCGTGATCCCATTGCTTATGGTAAATGCCTGGCCCGATTGGCCAACCTGCTCAGTGGCGGCGCTGTCCTCCAGCGGCTGGGTGACCTGAAGAATCGCCAGTGCTCCACCTGGAATAGCATCGGAGCAGCTTTAGTCAAGCCCACCTTAAGGTCAGCCACCCCGGGGGATATCTGTGGGGTGCTTCCCTATCGCTTCGTCAAAGGAATAGAGGAAATGCTGGCCGCCATGGACAGGCTGGCGCCCGGCGTGGCCTCTCCGGACACCCTCCTCTATGGAGTAGAGGTCAAGTTCTATTCCTCTCGACTGAAGCTGAACGAGAGCCTGGAGACCGAGATAAAGGACATGTTCGCAATTGGCGATGGTGCCGGCATTACCCGGGGACTGGTGCAGGCCTCCATCTCCGGAGTAGTGGCGGCCAGGGAGATACTGAACCGGCTGGGAAAGAAGTCCTAGGTCTCCGGAAATACCGAACTCGAGGTGGCCAAAATTCGAACCCGCTTTGTTGGCATCGATCTCGCCTCCTCTGCTCGAAAGGCCAGCGCCTATGCCCGGCTGACTGATGAATTAGAAATCAGCTTCGATCTTCTTCGCACTGATTCTGACCTGTTGAAAGCAGTTGAGGGAGATAAGCCTGCGCTGGTGGCCATCGATGCCCCTCTGGGCCTTCCTCGCGGAGCCTGTTGCCTGGAGGAAAGCTGTGGCTGTCAGCCGCTCTCAAAGCTCAGGGAATGTGAGCAGGAGCTTGCTAAAAGGGGGATCCCCTGCTTCTTCACCACCAAAAGGTCGATCATCAAGCCGTTGGTCTACCGGGCCATTGGGCTAAAGGAAAAGCTTGAGACTCAGGGTTACGAGGTCATTGAAATATACCCCTATGCCTCCAAGATCTGCCTCTGGGGCCGACCGATACCGTCTAAACTAAAGCCGGAGGGGCTCCACTTCCTGAGGCGAAAATTGAGCGAACTCCTCCCCAGGCTGTCATTCAAAGAGGGAGAACTCAATCACGACCTATGTGATGCCATCTTGGCTGCTTACACCGCCTGGCTTTTTTACCATGGCCAGGCTGAGGCCATAGGAAATCCGGTCGAGGGCCAGATAGTTATCCCGATAGTCTTCTAGCTGGGTGGCGTCTTGCTGAGCAGGATGGCAGAAAGCTCCTCTGCCACCTTGGGATCAGCCACCGCCACAACCTCATCCTCCGCCTCTAGGGCCACATCCATGGAGGGCAATTGGGGACCTTTATCCTTGCTGATCACCAGGCAGACCAGACATTCCCCGGGGAGCTTAAAGTCTCCCAGCTTCCTCCCTATAGCGGGGGAATTGGGGGGGATTTTTACCCCTATTACCTCCAGCCCCTTGCCCTTGAGCTCCAGCAGGGGAACCAAAGGATGGGAAGGAAGTTCATGCTCAATATGGGCCAATATAAGATCGGTGCTGGAAACGGTGACATCGATCCCGAGTTTCTCAAAAAGGGTCTTGTTACGTGGGTTCTTGATCCGCGCAATAGTACGAGCCACATGAAAGCGATGTTTGGCTACCTGGCAGGCTACCAGATTGTCCTCATCGTCCCCGGTGACCGCCACCACCACGTCCGCCCGGCTGGCACCGGCCTCCTCCAAAGTACGGGCCTCACAGCCGTCTCCCCTCACCACCACCTCACCGAGCTCCTCAGCCAAGACGGCATAGCGACTAGCTTCCTTCTCCAGAAGAGTCACCTCCTGACCCTCACTGAGTAGAGCCTTGGACAGGTGATATCCGACCTCTCCTCCGCCAATGACAATGATGTACATGGTTAACCTCCAATAAGCTCCTTCAGCGCCTTAGCCCCGATGATAGTCGGACTGATGGTCTTCAATCCCAGCTCGCGATACATCTCCTCCCGAATGGGATCATAGATGCGGCAGATTACCTGAGGCACGTTGAAGATGTGTTTAGCCATTTGGGCGGCCATCACATTTCGGTTGTCCCCCTGGGTTACCGAGATGAAGACATCCGCCTTCTCGATCCCTGCCTTACGAAGTGTCTCCTCATCAAGCCCATTTCCAACCAGGGCTGTTCCTTTAAAATTGCGCGGCAGCCGGCGGAAACTATAGGAGTCCAGATCCAAGATCACCACTTCATGTCCCTCAGCATCCAGCAGACGCGCCAGCTCAGCCCCCACCCGACCACAGCCCATGATGATTATCCTCATTCAGCAACCTCCTCCTTCAGGGGTTCCCACCAGAGCATTACTCGGCAGGGAGTATGCTTCAAAACGTAGGGGATCGTTTCTCCCAGGCTGAACTCCCCAAACTTGGTCTGGTAAACCGCGCCGATGATTATGAGATCAGCGCCACATTCCACAGCCTCCTCAATTAAAGCTGGCCCGCTTTCGCGGGCCTGAAGCAAGTCAGTTTCCACCTCCCAGCCAGCCTTCTCGGCGATGTCCTCCGCTCGATTGAGTATCTCCTCCCCCTTCCGAATCTCCGACTCTATCTCGGCATCAATTGGCAGGGTGCGATCAATTTCGATCACATAAGCTACATATACCTTGGCCTTGTTCCTTCTAGCTAGGTCGCAAGCAAACCTGACCGTCTCCTCATCAACCTTGGCACCACTCACTGGCACCAGTATGCATTTGAACTTCATCGATACAGTAAACTGCCAGTTCTAACTTCTAGCTGTAACTTTAAAATTTTGATACCATTCTTCGGGTAAGTCAAGCCCCAGCTTACGGACTGAGTCGCAGCCTAGAGTATAGTTCCGAGGTCTTTGCATTTTGTCCAAAATGCTATATTATAGAAAGCGGTCCCTGTAGCTCAACAGGACAGAGCAACTGCCTTCTAAGCAGTGGGTTGCGGGTTCGAGTCCCGCCAGGGACGCTTTTAAGGACTGCTCAACGCGACTAGCGTGCCGGCTGCCCGGTTACGCTTGACCGTTTGTCCACATCCCATCGTTGCTGCGCCCGGTAAATAGTATTGCCCTCGGCTATCACATGGGAGCCATCGGCATCATCCGGAGCTAGGGGCGAAAGGGGCCTCGTCAACGACTCCCCATCATAATCATGAACCCCGATCCCTATCTGAAAACAACTGATGGCGTTATTCCGCAGGACTATGTCTCTGCTGTTCTTGATCTCGATTCCGTTTCCACCTGCCAATAGGATGCGATTGTTCCTGATGCGCACCTTGCTTGAATCCTCCACCAGTATCCCGTGGCGCCATCCAGCCTGGAATGTATCAGGCTGCAAAGCATGGATGGGCAATTCCCAGTCGATTCCAGTGGCCTCAATCCAGTTGTTCTCGACCACGACATTGGCTGCCCAGCTATTATATTCCACCGCCAACCCTGCCCACCCACCGTTAGTGATGACGTTGAGGGAAACATAGCTTGGGGCAGCGTTTCGGTAATCCTCGAAATCTATGGCATCCTCCCCAGTCTGGTCAATGAGATTCCGGGTGATGTTGACCCTGGCCTCGGGGCAATTCTCCCGGTTCATGATCAAGATGGCATGGGGGAAGCTGCCATAGAAGTAGTTCCCTTCAACCTTGACCGAAGAGCCTTCTCCTATGACCAAGGCGTTGTGTCCGTTGTTGTACTCGAACCGACATCGAGTTAGGCTAACACCGCTGCCATGTATCCCCAGCCCGATGTAATTTCTGGTGAATTGGCATTCGTTTATCGCTATGTCCCGAGAATTGTTAACGCTGAGGGCCGCTTGCTCATATCGGTTCAAGTCGCTGAAGATTACTCGGTCGAAAACCA